>CAYZJP010000161.1:0-9606 GCA_964478755.1 uncultured Klebsiella sp. | reverse complement strand
TGGGCGACGCATTCTGGCTCGGCGTGCAAGGCGAGTTTTACAGCGTGCTCCAGACGGAGTTGCGGCGGCGTTTCCCAGGCAAGGCCATCGTCGTCGCGACCATTGCGGCGGACTGGGGCGCATCGTATCTGCCGCCGGCGAAGCTCTACGGGACGGGCATTTACCAGGAGACCATCGCGGTGGTCGCACCGGGAAGCTTGGAGCAAGTCATCGAATCGGTGGCACAGCGGATGAAGAATCTTTAGCCACGGATGAAACACGGATTGAACACGGATAGGGACATAATCAGGAAGGCAGGAAGGCAGGAATGGACTCAAATCCAGCACGCCACGCGTTCCTGCCTTCCTGCTTTCCTGATTTCTCATCCGTGTTTCGTCCGTGTTCAATCCGTGGCTGAAGCAGCATTATGAAAATCAAAAAGATTGAAACGCTGGTCTGCCATGCGCGGATGCGGAACTGGGTGTTTGTGAAGGTCGTCACCGACCAGCCGGGGCTCATCGGCTGGGGCGAGGCGACGCTGGAATGGCACACGCGCAGCATCGTCGGAGCCATCGAGGACATCGCGGAGCTGCTCGTGGGCGAGGACCCGACGCGGCCCGAGCACTTGTGGCAGATGATGTATCGCCAGCACTTCTGGCACGGACACGGCATCGTGCGCGCGACGGCCATCGCGGGCATTGACCTCGCGTTGTGGGACATTGTCGGGAAGGTCGCGGGGCTGCCGCTGGCGAAAGTTTTTGGCGGGCCGGTGCGCGATTACGTGCGGACCTACTGCCATCTCGGCGGCGGGAAGATGGAGGACTTTTATCAAACGCCCGCAGACAACGCCAAGCGCTTCGCCGACCTCGCGCTCGCAGCGGTGGCCGATGGCTTCACCGCATTCAAGAGCATGGCCGTGCCGAGCACGATGCCCATCGAGGGTCAGAAGCCGGTAAAGGCCGCCGAAGCCGCCGTGGCCGCGATGCGCGACGCCGTGGGGCCGGACATTGACATCATGGTGGATTGCCACGCGCGCCCCTCGCCCGCGATGGGCCTGAAGTTCGGCAAGGCGCTGGACTCGTATGGCCTCTATTTTTTCGAGGAGCCATGCTGGCCCGAGTGCGTGGATGGCCTTGCAAAGATTAACGCCGCGCTTACCACGCCCGTGGCCAGCGGCGAGCGGGTGACGAACCTCGAAGCGTTCAAGGATATGTTCGACAAGCGCGCGGTGGAAATCTGCCAGCTCGACCTGACGCATTGCGGCGGCTTCACGGCGGCGCGGCGCATCGCGGCACTCGGGGAGTCGCACCGCATCGCGCTTGCGCCGCACAACCCGCAGGGGCCAGTGAGCACGGCGGCGTCGCTGGAGTTCGGCTTCTCGCAGCCCAGCTACATCATCTGCGAGACGGTGCACAACGACGTGCCGTGGCGCGCGGACGTGGTGCAGGAAGGCTTCACGGTGGAGAAGAAGGGCCGCATCGTGCGCCCGAACACCAAGCCCGGCTTGGGCATCACCATCAACGAGAAGGCGGTGAAGAAGCACCCGTTCCAGCAGGAGATCGTGCTGCGGGAGTTCTACCGGGATGGTGCGGTCGGAGATTGGTGACGCGACTCGCTCTCAAAATTTAGGGCGTATTTTCCGCTTCGCATCGGGCGGCGGGCTGCTACGCTCCGATCATCAACCTTAACCCTGTGCTGCTTATGCGTGCGTCACTGCTTGTCCTCTCGTTGTTCTCCGCGCTCTCCTTCAACGCCCGCGCTGCCGCGCTGCCCATCGTCAGCGAGGTCGAGTGGCAGCCGTTCGTCGCGCAGGTGCGACGCGTGATCGAGGCCACTGACTATCTCGGCACGCCGTTCAGCCCGGCGGACAAGGCCGCGCTCAATGCCGCGATGGAGTCGCCGGACCACAAGGCCGCCGTCATGAAGCTCCAGGAAATCCTCGACCGCCACGCGCTGTTCGGCGTGAACATCAATCCAGAGATGCGCGTGAAGGTCGCGCAAGGCGACGCGGAGCCAGTGCTGATGCAGGACGGCTGGCGGCAATTCCTCGTGAAGGTGGCCAACGAGTCCGGCACCACTGCGCCGCTCGCCGCCGTCAGCGCGAACGCGCAGTCCGTCCACAACGTCCGCAATGCCGCGACACCCTCCGACAAGCTGCGTCGCAAGCAGGGCGACGCGCCCACGCTCAAGGTCGAGGATCTCTGGCTCGACTTGCAGACGTTCGACAAGCAGCCGCTGCGGCCTGCGCTCTCCGGCCTCACGGTCGAGTATCGCATCGTGCAGCTTTACAGCCGCGACGCCGGCAAGCGCGAGGCGAAATTCTCGTTCAACGTCGGACAGGGCACGCAGGACATCGGCTTCCGCAACGAAGTGGATTTGCTCTTCACCTGCCTCCCCGCGCCGGAAATCACGCTGGGCGTGAAGGACGAGAATGGCAAACCCACCACCGCCTCGTTTCTCATCCGCGATGCGCAGGGCCATGTGTATCCGTCGCAGGCCAAGCGCCTCGCGCCGGACTTCGCGTTTCATCCGCAGGTCTATCGCATGGACGGCGAGAAACTCCAACTGCCGGCGGGGGCATACACGATTGACTTCGACCGCGGTCCGGAGTCCGTGAAGGAAACGCGCACGGTGAATGTGACGGCGGCGACCAAACGGCTGGACTTCACGGTGAAGCGCTGGATTGACCCGTCGAAATTCGGCTACTGGTCCGGCGACCACCACATCCACGCGGCGGGCTGCGCGCATTACACGAACCCGACCGAGGGCGTCCACGCGCCAGACATGATGCGGCACATCCTCGGCGAGGACTTGAAGGTCGGCGCGAACCTGACGTGGGGTCCGTGCTTCGACTACCAGAAGCAGTTCTTCAGCGGCGCGGTGGACAAGGTCTCGCAGTATCCCTACCTGCTGCGCTACGACGTGGAAGTCTCCGGCTTCGGTTCGCACCAGAGCGGACATCTTTGTCTGTTGCGGTTGAGGGAGCAGATGTATCCCGGCGGCGACTCGAAGAATCACTGGCCCACGCTCGGCTTGAACACGCTGCGCTGGGCCAAGGCACAAGGCGCGCTCGTCGGCCCCGCGCACAGCGGCTGGGGTTTGAACCTCCCGACCGGCGACCTGCCCAACTACGAGCTGCCGCCCTTCAACGGCATCGGCGCGAACGAATACATCATGGCCGTCACGCACACCGTGCCCGGCCCGGACCAGAAGCCCGTGCCCGCCGTGGACTTCCTCAGCATGGTGGACACGCCCTACGCGTGGGAGCTGAACATCTGGTATCACACGCTCAACGTCGGCTTCCGCACGCGCATCAGCGGCGAGACGGATTTCCCCTGCATCTACGGCGAGAAGGTCGGACTGGGCCGCAGCTACGTGAAACTGCCGGCGAAGTGGACTTACGAGGACTGGTGCGAAGGCATCCGCGCGGGGAACAACTACGTGAGCGATGGGAGGAGCCACATCATGGAGTTCCAAGTGCGTGCCTCAGGAAGTAGCCGCGGACCTAACGGTGTTGTGAGAAGGATAGGACTTGATGGAGTTCCGATAGAAGTAGGTGTCAATGGCAGCGAACTTAAGCTCACCCAGCTCGACAATCTCAAAGTCACCGCCAAAGTCGCCGCCCGCCTCAACGACCAACCCGACGCCGCGCTGCGGAACCGGCCCTACGCGCAGAAGCCCTACTGGGACATCGAGCGCGCCCGCATCGGCGAATCGCGCGAAGTGCCGGTGGAACTCATCGTCAACGGCAAGTCCGTCGAGACCAAACGCATCGCCGCCGACGGCTCGCTGGTGAACCTCGTCTTCGAGACGAAGATCGAGCGCAGCAGTTGGGTCGCGCTGCGCATCCTGCCCAGCAGCCACACGAACCCCATCTGGGTCATGGTGGGCGACCAGCCCGTGCGCGCCTCCAAGCGCAGCGCCGAGTGGTGCGCGAAGTCGCTGGAGTTGTGCTGGCAGCAGAAGGAGCGCACCTACGCCGACGCCGAGAAGCCGCAGGCGCGGCAGGATTACGAGCACGCTCGACAGGTCTATCGCAAGCTGCTGGCGGAGAGCGCTGCCGACTGAGAGCTTTCGTCCTTAACGAACGAGCGGCCTGCCAACTGTTGGAAAAGCTCCGGGGAGGTTAATTCTGTTAGTCCAAGACACAATCCAACCGCCTTCGCTCGCGGCGTAGCCAGCCAACCCCTTTTCGCCGAGAAGATTCACCAAATTCTTTCGCAGGCTTTCGACGGTCGCCTGTTTTGCGGCCGGAGTATTTACCCACGTTGGGTCTGGCCGCTCATAAGCACGCTGTAATTCGGTCAGAGCAACGGCAACCTGCCGGTCCAATCCGTTTCGACTGGTGAACGCGAAGGCTGCCCGGAAATCACCCCGCTTGGTTTCCAAGTATTCGCTGAATCGCTTCTCACCGATCTCCGCCTTGAGTTCGGTTTCCATCTCGCGCTGCCTTCTGGCTAGGGCTTCAAGCTCTTTTCCATCTTGCATGTTCACCACTGGGTTCCATCCGTCCGCGTATTTCAGGCGAAGCCGATAAACAGCCCGCAGTTCTTCGTCAGTTGGAGTCATCCCCGCCAGTTGGGTCGTGATGCTTGGCGCAAAACTAGAATCTTTGGCACAAATCGCAAAGGCCTTTTCCGCTCCGACGATTTCGGTCAGTCTCGCCAGCCTTTCGGCCTCCAATTTCGCGGCGGCAACCCGATCTTCCCCTTGCAAGAACTGCCCTGACCGCTCACGGATGGCATTCAGTTTCTGGCCGAACTCCTCGACGATCCTTCGCGCCTCCGCTTGCGCCTCGACTGGCAGCCCGGCGAAGACCGAGTTCGGACTGTCCATGCCAAACAGTCGCCGCCATGCCTTTTCAAACTCCTCCTCAAGCGGCTGAATTCGTTTCGTCACCGCTTGCAGATTGTTTAGGCTGGCTCCGTTGGCAGCAGCCTTGCGCTGCTCTGCATAAAGAGCCTCCAGCCCCAGCGTTCGATTCAAGCGCGCTCGAACAAGGTCGTGAATCGTCCCTTCATCGCAGCCTATCCCTCGCAAATTCGCAACGAGTCTGGATAATTCTTCAGACTCGATGGAACGCCATCGAATCCGTTCCTTGCGTTCTTCCGTTTCAAGGCTCGCCTTTGGGAGGGCGACTGCCAATCGGGTGCTATGTTCCTTGCCAGCAGCCGCCACTACTTCGTGCGTGACAGACGATGGTTTGCCTCGCAAAAGCCACAGACCTAACCCGCCCGCCAAGACAATCAAAACTGCCCAAACCTTGCCATTCATAAGCCACTCGGGAGGCCGGCAAGATCACTCAACTGAAGACTGTTGGATTTCTACCTGGTAGAAAGTCATGCAGAAATCAAGGGCGGTCGAAATCTGCGGATTTGGGTCAAATGGAGGAGGGGATACTAGGGTGGTGGTGTATGGGCCGGAAGGAGTTCCCCACGGCTCGGGGTATCCATCCGTGCCAATGGTGTAGTCTATTGCCGTGGCTACGGTCGTGATGGTGATCGACTCCTCGGGTGGCAGCACTATGAGGGCGGATACGACATAAGACGCGCCATAATCGGCGACCGCGACATTCCGCCAGCCTCCCACCAACCTGTCGCCGTTATAACTTCCGCGAGTGAACGTCGTTGGAACGAAGACGGCCCAATCCTCTGGGTTAGCTAGGTTCCCATTCGCATCCACCTCGTAACGAAGCGTCCCAACCGCCTGCTGGCCTTCCATTTTATCCTGGTAGGAATAGCGAGTGACCGTTGCGTTCCCGTTGGCATCCACGAAGGTGTCGTTCTCTGTTCCCAACTGAAAAGTTCGGCCAGGAAGCTCATAGTATGTCAAATCCGAATTTATGACGCGCGTAGAAATCTCGTCGCTAGGTGAGGTGTCAGTGAGGTTTAACGAAACGGTCTGGCTGGATACGACCTTGCGGCCGAATGATTGTGAAGCTGCGTTCGGGGCTGATGCAAAAAAGGTGACAAAAAGCAGTGATAACGTAGTGAAGATGTATTGCTGAGTGAGTTTCATACACTGTGTTTTTCATGAAATAGGCTCGTATTACAAGAGTTTTTTCTTTCCCAGAAAAACCATTGTGGGCGGCACTACTCGATGAAAAGAACGGGCGACAATGCAACGCTAATCACCATGTAACTAATCCTTCCAGAACTTTTGCATAGCTGCAGCTGCGGCATGACCGAAAATCGGCTATTTTCCATTCAAGAGGACCTTCCGCCTTCACAGAAAGACCTCCCATCGTCAAAGGTGCACGTCCACCCTCGAGAGGTGAATGTGCTATCTCTACGGGAAGGCATTTTTCCTTGATGGAGGGATGTGCGGTCGTCTCAGGCGGGCGTCCTTCCTTCAAAGGTGGTAGTTCTCCTTTGAAAGACGGGCGTGCTTCTTTCAAAGGTTGGCCGGCTCTTCTGGTCAAAACTCGTTCGTTTTCAGAGAGTTGCGGGGAATCAGCGCGGTCAGGGCCAAACCGCGACCAGTGGGCCGTTTGACAGGTCGTGGGAGCTGAACGATGTTCCACGGTGAACGCAGTGTTCATTCAATCAAACCCTCAAACGCAAAAACATTATGGCCAGAAAAGCCGTCAGAGTGGAACTCCCCTCCAACAGTCCGGACGACTTCATCAAGCTGGGCCGGAACATCCTGCTCAAGCATGTGGCCGACGGCGAGGCCAGCCTGCTGGATCCCGAGAAGATGAACGCGCTGAAAGCCTTGCTCGACTTGGCCGAACCCAAAAACGTCCAGGCCAAGCAGCTCGACGGGCAGGCGCAAACCTTGCGGCAGGCCCGCGACACCTCGCTGGGCACCGCCGACGGACAGAACGCGCAGACGCCGGGCACGGGTCTGAACCTGGTGACGTATGCGCGCGACCAGTTGCTCCTGAGCAAGGCCGGGAACGAGGAGGCATTGAGCCTGTGGGGCTTCAGCGTCGTGGTCGGCACGGCTAAGAGTCCCACGAAGAAGACGCCCCCGGCCTGAAGCGGAGCCATCGGGTGTCCTCCGCCCTCTGATGCGAATTGCAAATGACAACCGGTGCCTTGCCGGAACACCCCTCACCCGGCCTGCGGCCACCCTCTCCCCTCCTCCGAGGAGGGGAGAGGGCAGGGTGAGGGGTGTCGGTTCTTGAGCTCTGCACCGACTCTCATTGGGAAATCGTAGGAGCCCGCGCGTGCTCGTGAACCGTGCGGCTTGCGTCCGCGTGCGCTTCCGCCCAATCATCGCGACATGAAGCGCGTCGTCCGGTTGTTCCTGCTGGTGCTAATCTCCCTCGCCGCATGGTCCCTGTCCGCCGCGTCCGCGCCGCGCCCGAACATCCTGCTCATCCTCGCCGATGATCTCGGCTACTCCGACCTCGGCTGCTACGGCTCCAGCATCGCCACGCCAAACTTGGACCGGCTGGCGGCGGGCGGGCTGCGCTTCACGCAGTTCTACAACGCCGCCCGCTGCTGTCCCACGCGCGCGGCGCTGCTCACGGGGCTTTACCCGCACCAGGCCGGCGTCGGTCACATGCTGGGCGCGTGGCGGCCACCGAGCTACACCAGCGGCCTCGGGGAAAACACCGCGACCATCGCCGAGCTGCTCCGCGACTCCGGCTATCGCACCTACCACGTTGGCAAGTGGCACGTCGGAGGCGTCGGCCCGAACCTCTCGGCGGACAAGCCCGCCGCACGCAATCATCCGATGAATCGTGGCTTCGACCGCGCCTATGGTTCCGGCGGCGGCGGGAATTACTTCGCACTCACGCCGCTCTATCTCGACCGTGAGCCGACCAAGCCGGGCGACAACTTCTACGCCACCGACGCCTTCACGGACCACGCCGTCAAGTTCCTCGAAGAGCACGCGCGCGAGCAGAAGGACAAGCCGTTCTTCCTCCACCTCTGTTACACCGCGCCGCACTTCCCGTTGCACGCGAAGCCTGCGGACATAGCGAAGTATCGCGGCAAGTTCACGCACGGTTGGGATGTCGAGCGCGAGCGGCGCTTCGCGAAACAAAAGGAGCTTGGCCTCTTCCCGCGCGACGCGAAGCTCTCGCCGCGCGATCCGATGGCCAAGGCGTGGAAGAGCCTGCCCGCCGCCGAACGCGACGATTGGGACCTGCGCATGGCGGTCTATGCCGGGATGATTGACTGCCTGGATCAGGGCGTCGGGCGCGTGCTGGACACGGTGAAGAAACTCGGCGTGGAGCAGAACACGCTCGTGCTCTTCCTCTCCGACAACGGCGCGAGCGCGGAGTTCATGGACACATGGCCGAACCCCGCACGCGGTCACAAGCCCGGCAGTGATGTAGGCTCGCGCGAGTCGCACAAGTGTCTTGAAGTCGGCTGGGCCAACGCCGGCAACACACCCTTCCGCGAACATAAGATGTGGGACCACGAAGGCGGCATTAGCACGCCGCTCATCGTGAGTTGGCCGGCGGGCCAGGTAGGGCGCGCTGTCCCCAGCGCGCCGCCGAACGCCAATGGCGGACGAGCATCCGACGGCGGAGTGAGGACACCCCGCCCTACCAGCTCAGGTGTCCTGTGCGATGAACCCGGCCACGTCATTGACCTCCTGCCCACCTTCCTCGAACTCGCCGGGGCGAAGTATCCCGAGAAGTTCCACGACCGCGCGCTCACGCCCTTGCCCGGCAAGAGCCTTGTGCCCGTGCTGCAAGGCAAGTCCCTCGGCGAGCGCACGCTCGCGTGGGAGCACGAGGGCAACCGCGCCGTGCGCGTGGGCGACTGGAAGCTCGTGGCCTCCTTCCGCAGCGCGTGGGAACTCTACGACCTCAGCCGCGACCGTTCCGAAAGCAACAACCTCGCCGCGAAACAGCCGGCCAAGGTGAAGGAACTCACCGCCGCGTGGCAGATTTGGGCCGATCAAGTCGGCGTTGTCCCGTGGGAGCAACTCCCCGGCGCGAGCTACCAGCCCAGCGCGACGTATCGGAAGAAGGGCGAGGCGATCAAATAGCGACAAGCCACCGCACTCCCAGGCGGCGGTGGGCCATCGCGCGTGCCGGCGGTTTGCAACCGCCGTCCGCAGGCAGCAGCAGTTCGATGCCCTAGCGACGGAATCACGCGCAACGCGGCGACTGCAAGTCGCCGGCACGGGGCGCGGCTGTGTCGCAGACCAGCCGCAGCGGGTGCTGACGCCGGAGCCGGCGGCGAGTGACGCGAAACGTCTGCTCGACTTGGTTCAGCAATGCCCATAGAACCGCAGGGAATGCGGCTCACTAAATTGTCAGGCTGCTAATGGAATCTCTGGCGCTTTACGTTCGACTCTTCCTTGCGACCGTCGCTGCGATTGCTTCGTCCCTCTTTGTTGCGGGTTACACCTCCATTTCGATGGACGTTGTTCGTGTGAGGCTCGGCCTACGGTCATTCGAGGCCTTTCCGCAGGTCACACAATTCCTGGCGAGGTGCGGCTTGTATTCCCTAATTGTTCCAGGGTGTTTCGTAGTGTTAGGCGTCTTCGTAATTCATCGTTGGAAGAACAGGGCGGCATTTGAGTTCGCAGTCGGAGGCCAATGGCTGTTTGCCTTCTTATGGCTTCTGTATGGTTTGTTCGCGTGCCTTGCTCCAGAGATACTGACTAGAGGCTATCCCAAAACCTCCTTTAACAAGATGAGCGTGCAGCCAAAATGAA
>CAYZJP010000160.1:0-9900 GCA_964478755.1 uncultured Klebsiella sp. | reverse complement strand
CCTCGAAGATCCCATCGAGGTGGGGAAAGTCGTCACCTATGTCATCACCGTCACGAATCAGGGCAACCAGACCGGCACCGGCATGCGTGTGGTTTGCACCGTGCCGGACAGCCAGGAATTCATCTTCGGCAACGGCACGACGCCCGTGCAGGCGCAGGGCCGAACGGTGACCATGCAGGCGCTGCCGACGCTCGACGGCAAGGCTGTCGCCACATGGCGCGTTCTCACCAAGGCACTGCGCGCGGACGATTCGCGCTTCAAAGTGGAGTTTTCCACCGATCAGTTCGAGAAGCCCATCCGACGAGAGGAATCCACACGTTTGTTCTGAAACTCTCCCCCACCGCCAAGTCTGACTGAACTGAGTTATCATGCAATTAACACGAATTGTTCTCTCCATTGCCGCCAGCGCCGCAATTTTTCTTCCGGCTTGCAAGAAGCCAGACGCGACGAACGCGGGCGCCTCGCCGACCTTCCCTCCCACGCAGGTCATCGCCGTTGAGGCGCGGCGCGAGGCGGTGACGGAATCACTTTCGCTCGTGGGCACGCTCGCGGCCAACGAGTGGGTGGAGATCAAGGCCGAGCTGGAGGCCGCCGTAGTCGAGATCGGCTTCGACGAAGGCAAGCCGGTGACGAAGGGGCAACTGCTTTTCCGTCTCGACGAGTCGAAGCTCACGACCACGCTCGCGGAGGCTGAGGTGAACTTGAAGTTGAGCAAGGCCAACTACGACCGCGCGCAGCAGCTCTTCCGCGACAAGACGATTTCGCAGCAGGAGTTCGACCAGCTCGCGTCGCGCTTCGAATCCATGCAGGCCGCCTTCGCGCTGAAACAGCGCGAGCTGAAGGACACGAAGATTCACGCGGCCTTCGCTGGCGTGATGGGTGCGCGCAACGTCAGCGCCGGCCAGGTCATCAAAAAGGACACCGTGCTCGGAATGCTCGTGGACATGAACCCGGTGAAACTTGAAGTAAACGTGCCCGAGCGCTTTCTAAGCCTGCTCAAGCTTGGCCAAAGCATCGAGCTGCGCGTCGCGGCGTTCGCGGGACAGAAGTTCAAGGGCGATGTCTATTTCATCGCACCGCAGGTGGACACCGCCACGCGCACGGCGCTCGTCAAGGCGCGCATTCCCAATCCCGGCTTCACGCTCAAGCCGGGGATGTTCGCCAACCTCGACCTCACGCTCCAGCTCCGTGCCGACGCCGTGGTCGTGCCCGAGCCAGCCATAATGGTGAACGCAGACCGCGCGATGCTCTACGTGGTGGACAAAGACTCGAACGCTCAGTTGCGACCGGTGAAACTTGGCGTGAGGTCAGCAGGCGTCGTGGAAATTTTGGAAGGCGTCGAAGCGGGCCAACTCGTCATTGTGGAAGGCGTCCAGAAGATCCGACCCGGCGCGAAGGTGAAGCCAGCGGGACCGGAGGCTGCAGCCGCTTACGCGCCAAAGAAGGCGGCCGAAACACCAGCGGCAAACTAAGCGCTCCCCGCCATGTTCCTCCCTCAAGTCAGCATCCGCCGACCAGTGCTCACCACGATGATGAGCCTTGCGCTCATCCTCTTCGGCGTGATCGCGCTCCAGCGATTGCCCGTTCGCGAGCTGCCGGACATTGACCCGCCCATCGTCAGCGTAACGACGGTTTATCCAGGTGCGAACGCGACTGTCGTCGAAACGGAAGTCAGCGAACGTCTCGAAGAGGAGATCAATAACATCGAGGGCATCAAGACGCTCACGAGTCAAAGCCGCGAGGAAGTCAGCACGATCACCATTGAGTTCGACCTCACGCGCGATGTTGACCTCGCGGCGCAGGACGTGCGCGACCGTGTCTCGCGCGTGCGCGGCAAGCTGCCCGACGCCATCAAGGAGCCCATCGTCGCGAAACAATCCGCCGACGCCCAGGCCGTCATTTGGGTTGGCATCAACAGCGCGGTCTTCTCACCGCTGGAACTCACGCAGCTCGCCGAGAAGCAGATCAAGAACCGGCTCCAGACCATTCGCGGCGTCTCCGGCGTCATCATCGGCGGCGAGCAACGCTACGCGATTCGGCTGTGGCTCGATGCGGGCAAGATGGCCGCGCACCAGCTCACCGTGCTGGATGTGCAGCGCGCCTTGAAGGAGCAGAACGTCGAGCTGCCCAGCGGCCGCGTCGAGAACCTCGATCGCGAGATGACGATCCAGACTCGCGGCGAGTTAAAGTCACCCGCCGAGTTTAACGAGCTGGTCATCAAGAACGACACCGTGAAAATCGTCCGCCTCCGCGACATTGGCGAGGCGAAGGCGGGCGTGGAGAACGAGCGCACCATCGCGCGCAACAACGGTCATCCGTGCATTTTCCTCGGCATCGTCAAGCAGTCGAAAGCCAACACCGTCGAGGTCGCCAAGGCCGTGAAGGAAGAGATCGCCCGCGTGCGCGAGACCATCCCGCCGGGCATCGAGCTGGTCTTCAACTACGACGAATCGGTCTTCATCGAGGAATCCATCACGGAGGTCTGGCGCACGCTTGGGACATCGTTCGTGCTGGTCGTCATTCTCATCTGGATCTTCCTTGGAAGTGCGCGCTCGACACTCATTCCGGCGGTCGCGATTCCCGTCTCCATCGTGGGCACGTTCGCCATCCTCGCGGCGTTCGGCTACTCGATCAACATGCTCACGATGCTCGCGCTTGTGCTCGCCATCGGCGTGGTGGTGGACGACGCCATCGTCGTGCTGGAGAACATCTATCGTCACATCGAGGCCGGGATGTCGCCGCTCGCCGCCGCGAAGCAGGGCATGGATGAAATCGCCTTCGCCGTGGTCACCATCACGCTCTCGCTCATCGTCGTGTTCCTGCCGCTGGCGTTCCTCAAGGGCGCGACGGGCCGGCTCTTCATCGAGTTCGCCGTGGCTGTGTGCGGCTCGGTCGCGGTGTCGGCGTTCGTCGCGCTGTCGCTCTCGCCGATGCTGGCTGCGCGTGTGCTCAAGCCCATCTCGGCAGACCACAAAAAGATTTTCTTCCTGCGCTGGTTTGACGCCGTGCTCGCCTGGCTCACGCGTGGCTACGCGGCGGTGGTGCGCGGCTTGGTGAGGCTCACTTCGGCCAGCTTGCGCCCGTTCGTCGCGCTGGGCTGGTTCGGTCGCGTAGTGGTCTTCGTCGGGACGCTGGCCGCGTTGGGCGCGATGACGTGGGCGCTGAACGTGCCATTGCTCGGCAAGCTGGAAGGCGAGTTTCTCCCCGAGGAAGACAAGAGCCGCCTGCTCTGCTTTGTGTTCGCGCCGGAAGGTTCGACCAGCGAATACACCGACCGGCAGGTGCGCAAGATGGAGGCGAGGCTCAAGGAGATTCCCGAGGTGCAGGCCTACGGTGCTGTCATCGCCTTCGCTCTGAGTGGCCCCGGCATGGCGAACAGCGGCATCGTCTTCGTGAAGCTCAAGGACATCAAGGAACGCACGCGCAATGTCCGCGACATCGTCAACGGCCCAGATGGCCTGAGGATGAAGTTCTTCAACGAAGTCGAAGGCGCCATCGCCGTGCCAAACATTCCGAAGGCCATCGGCCGCGGCCTCGGCGCACCGTTCCAGCTCGTCATCCAGGCGCAGGATCTCGACGCGCTCAACAACTACGTGAACGACCTGCTCAGCAAGTTGCGCAATTCTGGCTACCTTGTGAATGTTCGATCGAGCTTCGAAGTGACGAAACCTGAGCTGCGGCTCGACATCGACCGCAACCGCGCCGCCGCGCTGGGCGTGAGCATCGAGGACGTCTCACGCACGATGCAGATTCTTTTCGGTGGCCTCGACCTCAGCCACGTGAAGCTCGACGGCAAGCAGTATCAGGTCATCACGCAGCTCCAGCGCAGCTCGCGCCTCACGCCGCAGGATCTCGACCGGCTTTATGTGCGCAACAAGGACGGGCAATTGATTCAACTCAGCTCCATCGTGCATCGCGAAGCCGGCAGCTCGGCGAATGTCGTCGAGCATTTTAACCGCCTGCGCAGCGCGACCATCTCCGGCTCGTTGAGCGGCGTGCCGCTCGGCACCGCGATTGACCGCGTCGAGGCGCTGGTGAAAACGGATTTGCCGCCGGGCTTTCTCTACGACTGGACGGGCGAATCGAAGGAGTTCAAGGACGCGTGGAAGGAGTTCCTCGTCGTGCTGTCGCTCGCGCTGATCATCACCTACATGGTGCTGGCCGCGCAGTTCGAGAGCTTCCTGCATCCGCTCACTGTGTTGCTCTCCGTGCCGCTCGCGGGCGTCGGCGCGCTGGGCCTGCTATGGCTGGTGGATTATCTCGGCAAGACGGGTGCGATCCCGCCCGTGCCGGCGATGAACATCAATTTGTTCAGCCTGATTGGCTTCGTGCTGCTTGTCGGCCTCGTCACGAAGAACGCCATTCTCCTCGTCGAGTTCGCCAACCAGGAAGTCGAGAAGGGCGCGGACGCGCGTGTGGCCATCGTCAATGCCGGCATCGTCCGAATGCGTCCCATCCTGATGACCGCGCTCTCGACCATCGCGGGCATCATCCCCATCGCCATCGGCCTGGGCGCGGGCGCGGAGAGCCGCCGCCCGATGGGCGTGGCCGTCATCGGCGGCATGGTGAGCAGCACGTTCCTGACGCTCTTCGTGGTGCCGGTGGTTTACACCGCCTTCAGCGCGGTGGCAGGAAAGTTCTCGAAGCCCGTGCCGACGCCTGCACCGACGACCACACCGCCCGCTGAAGCCGTCCCCGTGAAGTGATTTGGTGGCATCCGCTCGGCTTGCGAGTTTTCCGGTAGGACTGCACCGCGCTTTGCGTTTGCTTACTCCGCCGCGTTTTGGCAATTCAATCGCACCGATGAGACGACTTGTTTTCGTTCTGCTGTTGGCGGGTGCGATGTCACTCGCGGCTTGCCGCGAACAGCCAGCCACACCTCCTGCCCCCAAAGCCGCGCCTGCGCCCACCGGACCAGTCTTTCGCCTGCACTTCGTTGGCCTGGACAAAATCGCCACCGATCCAAACACCGCGAAACTCAACGCGCTGCTCAACAACGCGGAGGCGCTCGCCACCCGCAAGCAAGTCCACGACCGCCTCGCGCTCGTGCTGCCCGACGTGCTCTTCGGTCCCAGCGTCACGAGAACCAACCGGAGCGCTCTCATTCGCCCGCTGCTCGATGAACTCGCAGCGAGCAAGTTCCTCTTCGAGACTCACGACGAGCAGGCCGCGACCTGGCTGCTCACCGTCTTCCTCGACGCCGACCTTCGCACGAAGTGGAGCACGAACCTCTGGCAGTCGGCGGATTCCGCGCCGATCACGCTGCCCGCAGTCGGCGCCGGTAACTTCGCCTGGAGCACGAAGACCAAGACCGGGCATTTGCTCACGGTCGCTGCGTTCGACGATTGCCTGATGATTGGCAAAGCCGCGGGAAACGCTCCGAGTGCGTTCGCTCCGGCGGGAGGCAAACCCGGCCAGCATCCCGCGCTCTCGACGAACTTGATTGACCTCGTTGCTGACTTGTCCCGATTGCAAACCGCGCTCGACTTGCCCAAGACCATCTCGTGGCCGCAGCTAGCCGTGAGCGCCACGGTGAAGGGCGACGCGCTGCGCAGCGAAGCCACGCTTAAGTTCGCCAGCACCGCGCCGTGGAAGCTCGACGCGTTCCGACTGCCGACCAACTCCGTGCGCGACCCGCTCATCAGTTTCACGGCCATGCAGGGTTTCGGCGACTGGCTCGCGCGCCTGCCGGAGTTCAAAGAGTGGGAGCTGAAGTCCGCCCCGAACCAGTTCTTCACTTGGGCGCGCTCGGACGTGCCTTACAACCTCCTCGCCGCCGCACCGATGGCAGAAGCCTCAAACTCTGTTGTCCGCGCCGCTCCACACGCGCTCCACACACTCGGGACGAACGTGGCCAAGGCGGGCATTGGGCGCATCGCGTTCACCACGAACCGCACCGAGATTGGCTGGGTCGGGATGCCCATCCTCGTGCCCTTCGTCCGGCCTGCACCGGAGCCGGGCGATGACTTCCTCCTGTTTGGCAGCATGGCCGGCATCGTCCCGAGCGGGCCGAACACCAACCCACCGCCCGTGGATTTGCTCAACCAGTTTCTCCCGCGCACGAGCCTCGTTTATTACGACTGGGAAATCACCGAGGCGAAGCTCGCGCAGTGGGTGCCCATCTTCCAGCTCACCGCGATGCTGTCGGCGAATCCCTCGTTCCCCAGTGTTGCCGCCGCGAACCAATGGCTTCGCAGTGTCTCGCCCAAGCTCGGCAACACCATCACCGAAGTCACCGCTGTCTCGCCCACCGAACTCAAGGCCGTGCGCCGCTCGGATCTCGGCCTGACGGCCATCGAACTCGCCTGGCTCACGCGCTGGCTGGACAACCCGGCCTTCCCCGCCTTCGCGTATCCGACGAATGCCATGTCGGGTCTGCCGCCGTCGCCGGGCGCGAAGAAGTAACTGGTTTTCCTTCCGCCGTCTTTCCTCGGCGGCTACGTTCCCCGCCATGCTGAAACTCGGCGTCAACATTGACCACGTCGCGACCGTTCGCGAAGCCCGCTATCGCGGACGCGGCTTCGGCGAGCCTTGCCCCGTCGCCGCCGCGCTGGTGTGCGAGGCGGCCGGCGCGCACGGCATCACGGCGCATTTGCGTGAGGACCGACGGCACATCCAAGACCGCGATGTCGTCGCCCTGCGCAAGCAGATTTCCACCCGGCTCAACTTGGAGATGGCGAACTCGGAGGAAATCATCCGCATCGCACTGAAGCTCAAGCCCGACATCGTCTGCCTTGTGCCGGAGCGTCGTCAGGAAGTCACCACGGAGGGCGGCCTCGACGTGGCCGGCAATCTCGTCGCGCTCAAGCGGACCCGCCAGCGTCTGAACGACGCGGGCATCGAAGTCAGCCTCTTCATCGCGCCGGACCCAATCCAAGTCGCCGCCGCCGCGATGGTTGGCGCGCAGTTCATCGAACTGCACACCGGCGCTTACGCCGAGTGCTTCGGCAAAGCGCGAGCGCGCAATGCCGAGTTGAAACGCCTCGCCGCCGCCGACGCGCAGGCCCACGAGCTTGGCCTGCAAGTCAACGCGGGCCACGGTTTGAATTGTGCGAACGTCCCGCCGCTCTTGGCCGTCGTGCCACACTTGGTTGAGCTCAACATCGGCCACAGCATCATCAGTCGCAGCCTTACCGTCGGCCTCGCCAAGGCGGTGAAGGAGATGCTCGCGGCGATGAAGTGATTTTCGGAAAACCAACTCATGAAAGCCCTCCAACTCGAAAAGCCCCAGGTCTGGCGGCGCATTGACATCGCCGAACCCGTCGCGCCCGCCGCCGGCGAAGTCCTCCTGCGCGTCCACCGCATCGGCATCTGTGGCACGGACATCTCCGGCTACCTTGGCAAGATGCCGTTCTTCAGCTACCCGCGCATTCCCGGCCACGAGCTGGGCGTCGAGGTGCTCGCCGTCGGCGCGGGCGTCACGAACGTCGCGCCCGGCGACCGCTGCTCCGTCGAGCCTTACATCAACTGCGGCCACTGCTACTCCTGCCGGCGCGGCCACACCAACTGCTGCGAGACCAACAAGACCCTCGGCGTCATGTGCGACGGCGGCATGACCGAGCGCATCATTCTGCCCGCGCGGAAAATGCACCCATCGAAGAAACTCTCCTTCGACCAGCTTGCGCTCGTGGAAACGCTCGCCATCGGCTGCCACGCGGTGAACCGCGGCGAGCCGAAACCCGGCGAAGCCGTCCTCGTCATCGGCGCTGGCCCCATCGGCCTCTCCGCCGTCGAGTTCGCCAAGCTCTCCGGCGCGAAGACCATCGTGATGGACATGAACGAGCAACGCCTCGCCTTCGTGCGCGACACGATGGGCGTGCCCGACACCATTCTCACCAAGGGCGACGGCGAGGAGTTGAAACGCCTTGCCGAACTCACCAGCGGCCAGCTTGCCGACGTGGTGGTGGACGCCACCGGCAGCAACAAGTCCATGGCCCACGCGCTGAACTACTGCGCTTTCAAGGGCCGGCTCGTGTATGTCGGCATCACGCAGGCGGAGATCAGCTTCCTCCAGGCCCCCGCGCTGCACCGGCGCGAGCTGGACATCCGCGCCAGCCGCAACGCCCTGCCGCCCGACTTCACGCGCATCATCCGGCTCATCGAGGACGGCCAGCTCGACACCCGCCCGTGGATCACGCACCACGCCGGCTTCGACGACATGATCGGCGTCTTCCCAAGCTGGACCAAGCCGGAGACTGGCGTCATCAAGGCGGTGGTGGCGGTCTAGGCAGTCATAAGCGCCCATCAAGGCTACCGTTGAAGCGTCGCCGTCGCTACTGATCACTAAACTCGTCCGCTCCATGAGCTCGAAGGGCTTCAAGCTCTTCCATCAATTGGATGATGCCGCCAATAGCCATAGATATGCAAAGAATCCAAAGGGGCGTATCAGAGCTAATCGCTCCACCAAATACTCGCGCGCTGCCAGCGATAAGATAGCCGAGTTGGTAAAAGAACAACGGCGTTGCCAAGCGCCGCCTTCCATCAGGAGCAGGTTCCTCTTTGTATGCTAGGGCTGTCCATGGAGCCGTGGCTATTCCGTATGAAAGCAGGATCAGTGGAAACTGAGCCGACTGTGGTCCCATTTGAGAGTAAGCGTTCATGATCGCGTTAGCCGATCCCACCATGATAGCCGCCGTGCAAACGGCCACCACGAATAGGAGAACTACTGAGACGAGCCGAAAACCCTTCTGAGAAGCCTTTGCGGCCAGCCCAACCACGGCAAAGAAGGGAGGTAAAAACACAAAGCCAAAGAGGAATCCACCGCCAAACAGCAACGCCAAGCTGATTCCGACCGGAAACCACATTCCGAGGACGATCAACCAAATTGCAGCCACAACGCTGCCGAGTAGATTAAACAGGCCGAGTGGAACCGAAACCGCTGCCATTAAAATTACGAGGTAGCGCATGCCTGATTGTTTCGTAGGACTCAAATAGGCCAGCAGACTTGAGCTGGCTTGTAAAGGATTCGGTGTGGCTTGAATTTGACACTAATGAGCTGCGAGTTAGCACAATCTCCCATGTGGCGCAAACCTCTGTGTTCATCGTGTCTCGGTGGTTACACAAAACGCGGAGCGACCACAGAGCCACGATGAACACAGAGGGGGAAAACCGGTTTGAACTTTGGGGCGGGAAGTTCGTCGCTAGATGCACACATGAAACACGCCTTTAGTCCCTCCCGTCGTTCCTTCCTCCAGCAATTCGGCGCCGCCGCCGTCGCCGCGCCGTTCGTCACGCGCGGTTTGTTCGCGGCGTCGCCGAATGAAGCCGTTCGCCACGCGAGCTTCGGCGCGGCGGGCATGGCGGGTTCGGATTGGGGCGCGATCACCGGGCACAAGGCGGTTAAGTTCGTCGCGGTCGCCGAGGTGGACTTGTCGCGCGCGGAGGCGGCGAAGAAGAAGTTTCCCGATCTGAAGATGTATCAAGACTGGCGCGAGCTGCTCGACAAGGAGCACAAGAATCTCGACTGCGTGAATGTCTCGACGCCCGACCATATGCACGCGCCCATCGGCATGAGCGCGATGCAGCTCGGCTTGAATGTCTATGGGCAGAAGCCGCTCACGCACGATGTGTATGAGTCGCGCAAGCTGGCCGAGATGGCGCACGAGAAGAAGCTCGTGACGCAAATGGGCATCCAGATTCATTCGAGCTACGAGTATCGCGCGGCGGTGCAGCTCGTGCAGACCGGTGCGGTGGGCAAGATCAAGGAGGTCCACACGTGGAGCAGCAAGAAGTGGGGCGATACCACGCCGCGTCCCGACAAGAGCGATCCTGTGCCGGCAAATTTGAACTGGGACCTGTGGCTCGGTGTGGTTTCCGAGCGGCCGTTCATCGGCGGCGGTTATTACCATCCCGGCAACTGGCGCAAGCGGCTGGACTTCGGCACCGGCACGTTCGGCGACA
>CAYZJP010000159.1:0-10047 GCA_964478755.1 uncultured Klebsiella sp. | reverse complement strand
GGCGTGAGCGTCACCTTCCAGTCGCCGTGGCTGAAGCTCTCCCACCATTGCAGCTCGACGATGCGGCTGAAGCCGAGGCCCTTGGCCAGCGACGCCATGCCCCAAGGCATCACGCCGATCTTGGGATGCGGCAGCTTGCGGATGGACGGCTTGTGGAAATGGTCGAAGTGGGCGTGCGTCAGCAGCACGAGGTCAATCGGTGGCAGGTCGGCGAGCTTGAGGCCGGAGCGCTTGAGCCGTTTGAGCATGAACAGCCAGTTCGCGAAATTCGGATCAATGAGGCAGTTGAGGTCGTTGAACTGCACGAGAAACGACGCGTGGCCGATCCACGTCAGCGCGAGCTGGCCGCGCTCAAGCTTGGGAAACTTGGGCGGCTGATGCTCGCCCATGCGTTTCGTGATCAGCGCCTTCCACACCATCTCGCGGAAGAAGGTGCGCGGGTTGAAGGCCTTCGTCGGCGTAAGCTCCTTCAACGAGCGCGGCAATTTGCGGCGACCGGAAGCGGCGGCGTGACCATGACCCGGGTCTGGCTCCATACTCGTGCTCCTGCTGTCGGCGCAATTAAGCGCGGAACCGGGCGAACGGAAAGCCAAAACTTGTCTGGCTGTGGCCCCCCCGGCTTGCACCGCAATTCCCCCTGGGTGCCAGATCACAAAATCCGGTCGTGCGCCCAAGGATACCGCGCGGTGCAGCCGAACTCGCGCGTCTGCTGGCCGGCGGGCGCGGTGTGAAAGTTCTTTGGATCGAAGGACGCGCCCGCGCCGCGCAGCACCACTTCCAAAAGCGGATGGCCGAACGTCACTCCGGGGAAGACCACTTCATCGCGGTTCACGTCCAAGACGCGCGTCCGATCAGACGCAACAATCACGCGGCGGAAGGGTTTGAGCCGCTGCCGCTGGTCGGCGAGAAAGGCGACCGCTTCGTCCGGGGAGCTGCCCGTGAAGGTCGCGGCGACGCTCATTCGATGAGATCCTTCGCCTCCTTGAAGCGCTGCTCCATGCGCTTGAGCAGCGGCATGGCGCGCAGGACGGCGTTCTTCTCCGTCTGGCCGACGAAGGGCTTCATCTCCACGCGGACGGCGGCGACCACCTCGCCGTTCCGGTCGTGGAGCGGCATCGTGACCAGCAGGACACCGCGCGTCTTGTCGTCACCGGAAAACATCACGTCCTTGGCAATGACATCCTGTTCCACCTGGCCGCCGAGCAGTCCGAGCAACTGCTCGTCGCGGCTGGCGACGACCCGGAGGTCCGGCCCCGTGCGCTCCTTCATGTAGATGACCAGGCCGGCGAGGCTGGTCTTTTTCTCGAACAGCTCGCGCACGAGCGCCTTGGCCAGCGTCTCGCGCGGCGTGTAGGTGATCTTCGCGTCGGCGAAGTGGCTGATCGAGTCCGACTTGGTCCAAAACCCGAGCCGGCCGAAGCCGAACGAGTTGTCCGTCAGTGGCGGAATGACCTCCTTGCCATTGAACAGGCAGCGGATTTGGTTCCCCTTGCACTCGACGGTCAGCTCGTGCCAGACGCCGCGCGCGACGGGGATTTCGGGGCCGATGGGCGCGGTGCGCTCGCCATTGACGAATTTGTAAAACCGCACGTTGTTCCCCAGCCCGCTGGCGCGGACGACGTAGTAATTCTTGGAATCCTGATAGCGAAAGGCCACGCCGGCCATCTGCTCGGTCTTGCCGTCCACGCACTTGAACTTCGTTGTGAAAGTGAAATCGCCAAAGACCTCGCCATCGAAGATCAGCGCGGGGAAACGTTCGTCCGTCGCGTCCGTCGAGAGCTGCGCCAGCACGCCGCCCTTGCTGACGGCGGGCGCGCCGGGCGCCAGCGGCTTGAAGGCCGTCGGCGCATCGGCCAGCACGATCTTCCAGTCACCGGGCGCGCCTCCGCCCGTGAGCACGCTCTGAAAACCCTCGGGCGGCTTGCCCTCGGACATTTGCGAGAAATCGAAGAAACGTTCCGCGCCCGGCGCGGCCCCTGCCGACAGCGCGACCACAGCGAGAATGACAAACCGGCGTAACATCAGCGCGAAGCTAGCAGAAGAGCGCGGGTGGACAAGTGTTTGTCCCGCCACCCAACTCCGTCGTTGACGCTCGGACTTTGCCTGCTAGCTTCCGCGCCACATGAATCTCCGCGCCTGGCGATTTGGCAGCGAGTTGAGCGGCTATTACTTTAGCCGTTCTGCCTGCTGGCTTGCCGGGTTGCGCTGACTCCGAACACACAACCGACAAACCGCAGGCCGTCGCCTGCGGTTTTTGCATTTCAACCCGGCGCGGCGCACACTACCAAAAACACCATGATCATCGTTCTCAAGCCCAAGTCCTCGAAGCGGGAAGAATCCGCCGTGCTCGCCGAGATCCGGCGGCTCGGTTACCGCCCGCACGTCATGCGCGGCGTCTCGCGCACCGTCATCGGCGCCATCGGCGACGAGCGCACGCACCACACTTTGGAAACCCTCACCGCGCTGCCGCAGGTCGAGAGCGTCACGCCCATCCAGAAGCGCTACAAGCTCACCAACCGCGAGGCGCACCCGGCCAACTCCACCATCACGCTCCCCAACGGCGCGGTCATCGGCGGCAAGGAAATGATCGTCATGGCCGGGCCGTGCTCCGTGGAGAGCGAGAGACAATTGCTGACGACCGCCGAGGCCGTGGCCAAGGCCGGCGCGA
This sequence comes from uncultured Klebsiella sp., assembly GCA_964478755.1. Lineage (GTDB taxonomy): Bacteria > Verrucomicrobiota > Verrucomicrobiia > Limisphaerales > SXTU01 > SXTU01. Next base: position 7,379 of record CAYZJP010000159.1, on the reverse strand, counting down.
AAGTCCTGCGTGGCGGCGCGTTCAAGCCCCGCACGTCTCCGTATGAATTCCAAGGCCTCGGCGAAAAAGGCTTGAAACTCCTCGCCAAGGCGCGCAAGGCAACCGGCCTCGCTGTCATCACCGAGCTGCTTTCCGAACAGCACGCCGAGATGGTGGCCGAGTATGCGGACATCCTCCAGATCGGCACGCGCAACGCGCAGAATTTTCAGCTCCTCATCGCCGCCGCCCAGACCGGCAAGCCCGTGCTGCTCAAGCGCGGCCTCGCGATGAAGATCGAGGAGTGGCTGCTCGCGGGCGAATACATCCTCGCCAACGGCAACCCCGGCCTCATGTTCTGCGAGCGCGGCATCCGCACCTTCGAAACCTACACGCGCAACACGCTCGACCTCTCGACCATCCCGATCATCAAGAAGGAATCGCACTGTCCCATCGTGATTGACCCCAGCCAGGGCGCGGGGCGTGCGGACCTCGTCGTCGCCATGTGCAAGGGCGCGGCGGCGATGGGCGCGGACGCGTTGCTCATCGAGGTGCATCCGAACCCCGCCGAGGCGTGGAGCGACGGCGCGCAGCAGCTCACGCGCGAAGGCTTCGCGAAACTGATGAAGGAACTGCAACCCTTCGTCGCGGCGGCGGGACGGGTGTAATACCGAGACGGGATGAACGCCGGTGCCTCACCTCGCCGTCTCCATCTGCCTTCCCCTGACGCCGGGAATTCCCGGCGCGACCTGCTTCCGCGCCGGATGGAGGTTCATCCGCGCTTCCTCGGCACCCTTCCGCCGTTCCCGGAGGTTCATGCGTCGCGGAAGGATGTCCTTCCGCCACTCCTTGAGGTCCGGCTGCCATTTCTGGGCGTCCTTCCGCCGCAGATGGGCATCCTTCCTCGACAGATGGACGTCCTTCCTCGACAGATGGACGTCCTTCCGCGACAGATTGGCGTCATTCCGCCGCAGATTGGCATACTTCCTCGACAGATGGACGCCATTCCGCCGCTCACGGAGGTCGTTCCGCCAGTCCTAGAGGCCGTGATTTAACTCCAAGCCGACTAAAATCAACTACTTGCTCACCACGCGCATCTGGATGGGCGAAAGGTCGAGGACGTAGTGCTTGCCGGCGGGCGCGGGCGGGACGCCGACGAGGTATTTCTGCGCGATAAGCTCATCGGCGTCGTTGGGCAGGCGGAGGTTGTCCTTGTGGAAGCGGCCCACGGCCACTTCGAGGTCGCGTGAGGACATCACTGGCCGTTTCTCGGGATCAGGGTCGAGGGTTTCCGCGTCTTCCGCCGGCGCGGCGGCGGCGCCTGTGGCCACGACGCTGGCCGCGTTGGTGGGCGCGAGGGGCTTGAACTCGATGGGCGGCAGTTTGTTGACGACCTTGGCGATCTCCGTGTGATGATGCCGCCACCAGGCCAGGCCGACGACGATGGCGATGACCGCCCAGGTGCCCGGCTGTTTCAGCGCGCGGAAGCCGTAGCCGATGACGACGAAGATGGAGAAGAATACTTTTTGCATGAGTCGGTTCGGCTATTGCGGATACGTCGCCAGCGCGCGGATGGCAAGCACATCGGCGTTGGTCATGGAGAAGTCGTGGTCGGGCAGCCAGTCCACTTGGTAAGTGCGGAGGGTGTCCTTGTCGCGCACGCCGTAGAGGTCAATGTGCCCGTCGGTGAAGGCCATCGCCGCGCGCCCGCCGTGCAGGAAGGAGGGCATATGGAAGTAGCCGATGGGTTGGTTGGTGTCCATGGGCACGCGCACCATGCTGGTGCAGATGGTGTAGGGGTTGAGTTCGAGGAAGGTGAAGGTCTGCGCGGGCGTGGGCACGTCGTGCTGGCGCGTGAAGGCCGCGTAGTCGGGCAAGGTTTCGCTTTGGTTCCCGGCACCCATGTATTGGTTGAGGCCGAAGCTGCGCGTGATCGGCACGCCTTGCACGTCGTGCCGCACGGCGGGACAACGATAGACGCGGGGATTGGGAATGGTGCCGGCGAAAGCGGCGAGCTTGGGGTCGGTGAGGAAGTCCGAGTTCGTCACGCTGTCGTAGGTGTAGTGGTAGTCGCCTTGCACCCAGGGGAGTTCGCCGGTGTTGTTCGTCGCGGTCTGCGGCCGGTAGTTAAGGACGAGTTTGTCGTCGCTGTCGGAGGCATGTTTCTGCCACGCGAGCATGATCTGGTGGAGGTTACTGATGCACTCGGCGCGTTGCGCGCGGGTCTTCACATGGGTGAGGCCGCCGAGGAGCAGCGAGATGAGCACGATGATGATTACGATGACGACGAGGAGTTCGACCAAGACGAAGGCGCGACGGGCGGACGGGGTAATCACCCGAGCTGGAACATTGCCGTTCAGCCACGGATGAAACACGGGCCGAACACGGATGTCTGAGGAGTCGGTCACAAGATTAACTGACAAGCCGGGCGCGTTTTGCGGTGAGTTGTCTCCATGGATTCAATTCGACCTGACGGGCAGCTCGGTCTGTGTTTCATCCGTGGTTCATCGCCCGCGGGTCATGTGATTGGCGAACCAGAGGAAGTCCGCGTTGTCCGGCGCGTTCAAGCCCGTGTGGTCGGCGATCCACGGCACCGGCCACACACGATCCATCTCGGTGGTCTGCATTTTCTGCGGCTCCACATGGCCGTCGGCGTAGCTGACCATCGTGACCTTGCCGTGCGGGAAGCCGGGCAGGGTCGCGAAGTCCCCGCTGTCAATCGTCCCGTCTGCGGCGGCGGTCATGGCGTTGATGCGGATGGCCGTGGTGCAGATGATGTAGGGATTCATCTCCGCGAACACGAGCCGTTCGCCCGGCTGCGAGATGTCGTTCATGCGACGGTAGCGCTCGAAGCCGGGCGGGGCGGTAAACGCACCTCTCGGCTGCACGCCCATGTAGGGATTCATGCTGTAATGCCGGGTCATGGACACGCCTTGGATGTTGTGCTTCACGGCTCCGCACTGGTAGAGGCGCGGGTTCAGCTTCGCATAGGCGAATGCCGAATAGTTTGGGTCCGTGAGAAAGACTTCGTTCGTGACCGTGTCGTAGAATTGGTGCGTGCCACCGGAGGCCCAAGGGATGTTCGTCGTCACCGGGACAGCGCTGCCGATGGGATTGGAGTTCACCACGAGCCGGTCGTCGTTGTCGTCGGCGAACTTGTGCCAGACCGAGTGCAGCTCACGCTGGTTGTTCAGGCACGTGATGCGATGCGCGCGGGCCTTCGCCTGCGCAATGCCGCCAAGGAGCAGCGACGCCAGGATGCCGATGATGGCGATGACCACGAGCAGTTCGATCAGCGTGAAGGCCCGGTCGGCACGCCCAGGCAGGGATGAGCGAAGCTGGTCGAAGCTTGGTTCCATGTTCGCCTGAGTCAATCAAGCCGCGCGTCAATTGGCTACACTGAAATCTCCAGCGACGGGGAAATTGCTCGCCCCGAACGTGCTCGCCGTTAAGCTGCCGCCGCCCGCGATGAAAACTCTCTCCCGCCTTCCCCCGCTCACCCTGCTCGCGCTGCTCTCGGTCGCGTCGCCCGCCGCCACCAGGACCAACGCGCCCGCGAGCCGCTTCAGCTTCGCCGGCCCGGAGATTTTCCCGGTGGACTACCAGATCACCCAACTTCACGCGGCAGACTTCGATGGCGACGGCTTGAACGACTTGCTCGTGGTCAACAACGCGCGCTCGAAGATCACGCTGCTCTACAACCGCACCGGCAAGCCGCCGGAGCCGAGGGCCGCGTTGCTCAATGTAAAGCGCGAGTTGAACGAGTTGCCGCCGGACGCGCGCTTCCGCATCGAATCCATCTCGTCCGAGAAACGCGTCAGCAGCCTCGTCGTCGCCGACCTCAACGGCGATGGCCGGCCGGACCTCGCCTACTACGGCGAGCCGAAGGAACTCATCATTCAACTCAACCTTGGCAAGGGTCAGTGGGCCGCGCCGCGCCGCATCGCGATTGATGACGCGCAGCTCACGCCCAACGCGCTCGTCACCGGCGACCTCAACGGTGACAAGCTCACCGACCTCATCCTCCTCGCCGAGACGCACGTCTGGGTGCTCTTCCAAAAGCCCGACCACACGTTCGCCGAGCCGGAGAAGATTCCTTTCACCGGCAGCGTGAAGGCCGTGCAGGTGCTCGACGTGGATGGCGACGGGCGCGACGATCTGCTGCTCGTGAACTGGGAGGACAAGAACCCGTTCCGCTTCCGTCTGCAAAATTCCGCCGGCCAGCTCGGCCCGGAAGTTCACTTCGCCTTCCCGCAGATCCGCTCGTTCTGGGCCGACGACCTCGACGGCGACCGCAAGATGGAACTCATCACCATCGCGATGCAGTCGGGCCGCGCGCAGGTTTCCAACTTCATCCAGAAGCCCGCCGAGCCGTTCGTCGGCGCGCTCAAGCAAGGCCAGCTTCAAGTCCTGCCGCTCAATCGCACGGATAAGACGCGGCGCGGCAGCGTGTGGGCGGACGTGAATGGCGACGGCCTCGCCGACTTGCTCGTGGCCGAGCCGGACAGCGGCCAGCTCAGTGTTTATCTCCAGCAAAAGGACGGCTCGCTCGGCCCCGCAAAGAAATTCCCGACGCTCACCGGCGTCACCGAACTCGCCGTCGCGGACTGGGACGGCGACGGCCAGCCGGATGTGTTCGTGTTGAGCGCGGACGAACGACAGCTCGGCGTCAGCAAAATCGAAGCGAACGGCCGCATCACGTTTCCGAAAGCCCTCGCGCTCGAAGGCCGCCCGCTCGCAATGACCGTCGGCCCGCTCGCGGCCGGTGCGAAGCATTCGCTCGCCGTGATCGTGGACAACGACGGCAAACGCTCGCTCGTCACGCAACTCGCCGGCGCGCCAGCCCGCACGCAGAAGCTCGCCGAGTCGTTCAAGTCCAATCCCAGCGCGCTCTTCATCCACGACGCCGACCAGGACGGCCAGCCCGACCTCGTCGTGCTCACGCCTTACGAAAAAATCAAAGTGCTGCTCGGTGCGGCGGGCAAGGACTTCACCGAAGTGGACGTGACGCCGCCGGGCGGCACGATGGAGCAGCCGTGGTTCAGCCTCGCGGACGTGGACGGCGACGGGAAAGCCGAGCTGCTGCTGCCTCAGAAGAATTTCCTCCGCGCCGTCGTCCTGCAACGCGACGCGAAGTCTGGTGACGCGAAAGCCACGGCGTCGTTCGTCGTGAAGGACCAGATCAACGGGGCGGCCGGCAATTCGCGGCTCGTCGGCGCGGCGTCGCTCGCGAGTGGCGGCAAGTCGCCGCTGCTCTTCCTGCTCGACGCCGAGCGCAAGCAGCTCTCCGTGGCCGAGCGCGACGCGGCGGGCGTGTGGCAAATCGCGCGCAGCCTGCCGCTGCCCGTCGCGGATTTCACCGGCCTGCGTGCCGTGGGTTTGGGCGCAGCGGAGCCGAACGCGCTCGCCTTCCTCGGAGCGAACTCCGCCGCGTGGCTGAAGTTCAGCGGCCAAGTCTGGGACGTGCACGAACTCGATGGCTACGAGACGCCCATCAAGGACGGCCGGTTGACGGATGTTGTGACCGGCGATCTGAACCAAGACGGTCGCAAAGACCTCGTCTTCCTCGAAACGGCGAAGAACCACCTCGACATCGTGACCTTCGAAAAAGGTGCCAAGCTCGTTCCGGCCAACCGCTGGCAGGTCTTCGAGGAACGCACGTTCCGCAGCCGTCGCGCCGATGCGCCCGAGCCGCGCGAGGCGCTCATCGCCGACGTGACCGGCGACGGCAAGAACGACCTCGTCATCCTCGTCCACGACCGCGTGCTGGTGTATCCGCAGGAGTGACGCGTGGAGCGCCGCAAGTAGCGGCTCTCTGCCGTGCGTCCGCTTCGGATTGAATCGCAGTTTCCCGGCGGCCATCTATCCTCTGCGTTCATGAATTGCCTTCGACTCACCTTGACCGGCGCGTTCACGCTCGCCGCGTTGTGTGCGGTCGTCGGCCCGGCGGCGGAGCCAAAGGCACCGGTGAAGAAAGCCGCTCCGCAAACTCCCTGGTCCTTCCTCCCGCTGCGCGAAACGCCTCTGCCCAAAGTCCGCGACGCGAAGTGGCCGCAAACACGCTTGGATAACTACCTTCTCGCGAAGATGGACAAGGCCGGCGTGAAGCCCGCCGCGCCCGCCGATCCGCGCGTGTTGATTCGCCGGCTTTACTTCGACCTCATCGGCCTGCCTCCATCGCAGGAGGAAGTGGAGAGTTTCGTCGCCGGCTGGCCCAAAGGCATCGACGCGGCTTCACTCAAAACTCGAAATTCCAAACTCGAAACAGCGGTCAACACGCTTTTGTCTTCGCCGCACTACGGCGAGCGTTGGGGCCGCTACTGGCTCGACCTCGCGCGTTACGTGGACGAGACCGCGTCGTGGCTGGAGAAGACGAGTTCCGCGCACCTCTACCGCGACTGGGTCATCAAGGCTTTCAACGACGACCTGCCTTACGACCAGTTTGTCATGCGACAAATCGCCGCCGACCGACTCATCGAAGAGGCGGAGTCCAAAGTCCGAAGTCCAAAGTCCAATGGCGACGCGCCTCCGGAGAAGACGCCCGCCTCTCAACTCTCAACTTTCAACTTTCAACCGTCGCGCAGCGACCTCCACGCGCTGGGCTTCCTCGGCCTCGCGCCGACTTACTGGAAGGAGCTTCAGCTCCCGCCCGACCTCATCAAGGGCACCGTCGCCGACGAGTGGGAGGAGCACGTGGACACCCTCAGCCGCACGTTCCTCGGCCTCACGCTCGCCTGCGCGCGCTGTCACGACCACAAGTCCGACCCCATCACCGCCGCCGACTACTACGGCATCGCCGGCGTCTTCGCGAGCGTGCGTCACGCCGAGGTGCCCACGATGGACGACAAGTTTTGGCAGCCCGTGAAGAAGGCCCGCGAGTCCGTCGCCACGCTGGAAAAGGAGCGCGACGAGTTGAAGAAGAAAAAGCCCGCGCCCGCCGACCTCACGAATCAAGTCGCCGTCATCGAACAGAAAATCACCGGCCTCAAGTCCGGCACGCCGCACTTCAACATGACGATGGCCACCGCCGTCGAGGACGCCGCGCTTTTCGTCATCCCCGCCGCTAACAACAAGGGCACCGTTCTCGACTTCAAGCCCGGCCAGGCCCGCGACCTTGAGCTGATGAAGCGCGGCGACCCGAACAACACCGGCGACGTTGTCCCGCGCCGCTTCCTCTCCGCCTTCCCAGCGAAGGACGGCCAGCCGCGCCGCTTCACCACCGGCAGCGGCCGGCTCGAACTCGCGCAGGCCATCGTGCAGGACGCCCGGCCGCTCACTGCGCGCGTCATCGTGAACCGCGTTTGGAAATACCACTTTGCTCGCGGCATCGTGGACACGCCGAGCGAGTCTGGCCTGAGTGGCGACGCGCCCACGCCCCCCGGACGGCCCGGACACCCCGCCCC
>CAYZJP010000158.1:0-10118 GCA_964478755.1 uncultured Klebsiella sp. | reverse complement strand
GCGATGCGCCACGCTTGCCAGGCGAAAAAGAGATTTCCCGCCAGAATAGATAGCGCCGCGCCGGGCAGGATTCGCGTGACGACTTCCATGGTGCTGATGCCGCACAGTATCGGGCAGAGCGTGAAGATTAGGAGCAACTGCAGGAGATTGTCCACGAACAAACCGAAGAAGCCGTCCAAGTCGCCGGTGTGGACGTGAAACAGGCGGGGAATCGTTGGCATCATCCGTGTATGAAAGCAAAAGTCGCTGGAAATGGAAAGAGTCGTGATACCGAAAGGGATGGAGGAGGAAGTGAGGAAGGTTTGAAAAAACGGGCGATGGATTTACTCTGACACTCATGAAACCAATTAAAGGCTATCATTTGATTAGGCCGGACGATCTGCAATGGCGTCCCTCCAACCTGATGCGCATCCCTAACGCGGATTATCCGGAGCGCACCGGGAGCGAAAACCTGGGCGCGCGGCTCTGGCGGTTGCCGCCCCAGAGCGCCAACACGCTGCACAAGCACATCCGCGCCGAGGAGTATTATTTCGTGCTGGAAGGCACCGGCCGCCTGCGCGTGGCCGACGAGACGTTGACCGTGCCGCGCCACGGCGGCGTGCTGGTCGGCCCGGACCAGTTGCGCCAGGTGTCAGCCGGTTCGGCACTGCGCATGAATAGTATTTTCGCTGAATGTTGATTTTGTTTGTATCGAAATGGCCAGCAACGGCGTCAACCAATCCGGCTGGATATTTCCCCAGGCCAGACGCCCGGAAGCGATGTCGCACACCGGGCACACAGACCGCTTGTCATGACGCAGCCGAACCGTGTGGACAGTTTGAACCACGAGCCGAACCCAAAGGCGCGCAGCTCGATGCACTTTCTGTTCCGGCATCCGCTGTCACTGGAGTCCGAGACGAGCTGGTTTCTTCTGCTCGGCGTGCTGGACTTGGTGTTGACGACGTTGCTGTTGAACACGGGCCGCGTGCATGAGGCCAATCCGGTGGCTCGTTTTTTCCTGTTCATCGGCGGCGTGCACGGCTTGATCGGCTACAAGTGCGGGCTGCTCACGGTGGCGGCCGTCTGCGCGCAAGTCATCACACTGCGGCGTCCGCGGGCGGCGAAGGCGGTGCTGCTCGCCGGCATCGGCGTGCAGTCCGTGGTGGTGGCCCACAGCGTGCGGCTGCTGTTGCAGGTGGTGGTCTGAGCGGGGCGGTTTGCTGGGCATCGCGAGCAATGGAGGCATTCACTTGTGCAAAACAAGGCGGTCGTATCTTATCCATTTCCTCCGCGTCAGGCGCGAGCCGATGAAAAAGCCGAAGAAAAAAATCGCCTTCCCCCGGCGGACTTGGCAGATAAACCCCTCCACGCGCGTCGTGGAGTCGGTGAAAAAGTATTCACGGGCGCGGGTGAAGCGGACGGAAGCGCAGTTGCGCGACGCCGGCCAGTGAGTTTGACATGAAGAAATCGGAAGCGAAAAAGACGAAGCAAACCAAGCTCCGGCTGGGCCTGCCGAAGGGCAGCTTGCAGGACGCGACCATCGAGAAGATGGCCAAGGCGGGCTTCAACGTGCAGGTCAGCAGCCGCAGCTACGTGCCTTACGTGGACGACGACGAGCTGGAAATCCGCCTCATCCGCGCGCAGGAGATCAGCCGCTATGTCGAGCACGGCTACCTCGACGCGGGCATCACCGGCCATGACTGGATTGTGGAGAACGGCTCGAAGGTTCACGAGGTCGCCGAGTTCATCTTCAGCAAGATTTCGCGCCAGCCCACGCGCTGGGTTCTGGCCGTGCCCGAGGAATCGCCGATCAAATCCGTAAAGGATTTGCAGGGCAAACGCATCGCAACCGAAGTCGTGAGCCTCACGACCCGCTGGCTCAAGAAAAATGGCGTGAAGGCGGAGGTGGAGTTTTCCTGGGGCGCGACCGAGGTGAAGGCGCACGAACTCGTGGACGCCATCGTCGAGGTCACCGAGACCGGTTCCTCGCTGCGCGCGAACAAGCTGCGCATTGTCGAGACGCTGCTCACGTCCACGCCGCGCCTCATCGCGAACAACGACTCGTGGAAGGACAGTTGGAAGCGCCGCAAGATCGAGACGCTTTCTCTGCTCCTGCGAGGCGCGTTGGAAGCCGAGTCGAAGGTCGGTTTGAAGATGAACGTCCCGCGCGCGGGCCTGGGCAAGCTGCTCGCGGAACTTCCCGCGCTGCGCAATCCTACCATCTCGCAGCTCAGTCATCCCGAGTGGGTGGCGGTGGAGACGATCATTGACGAAAAGATCGTCCGCGAAATCATCCCGCAGCTCAAGGCGGCGGGCGCGGAAGGAATCATTGAGTATCCCTTGAACAAGGTGGTATATTGACCGCGTTTCGCCGAAGGGCGGTTGCCGTTCAACCGTCCAAGGCACCGCAACGACCAAACTAACGATATGGGTTCACTGAAAAAACGCCGGAAAGCGAAAATCAACAAACACAAACGCCGGAAGAAGTTGCGCCTCAACCGCCACAAGAAGCGCACCTGGCAGAAGTAGGCGCCCCGCGCTTGCATCACGCTTCAGACGGCACAGTCCTGCCTCGCGGGGCTGTGCCGTCCTTCTTCTCCACACGCGCCACCATCATGCGACCGATCGTTCTCCACTCCATCGTCGCGCTCACCGCGCTTGGCACGCTGTTCGGCTGTGCCTCCACGAAGAAAGCGACGGTGCCCGCCCCAGTGCAGACCGCTGTGACCAGCGCTCCGCTCTCCAACGACGAGATGGAGAAGCGTGTCGAGGCGTTGGCCCGCTTTGCGGCGGGCGTGAGCGGCGAATTACGCGAGCAACCGGACGAGGCGCTCGACCAGTTCTACAAGTCCGTCCTGGCCGACCCGTCGAACGAGCCGCTGGCGATTGACGTGGCGCGGCGGCTCATCCGCAAGAAGGAATCGGAGAAGGCCGTCGAACTGTTGAACAAGTGCGCCGCGCAACCGGGCGCCACGGGCTTCGTGGACGCGCTGCTGGGCGTCGCCTACCTGCAGGCCAACAAGCCCGACGCGGCCATCGCCGCGAGCCGCAAGGCCGTTGCCAAGCTGCCCAAGTCGCTCCTCGGCTATCAAAACCTCGCGCAGATTTATCTTCAGACCAACCGGCCCAAGGAGGCGCTTACCGCGCTCGATGAGGCCGCCGCCCAGCCCTCGCCGGACATCGCCTTTCTTCTGGACCTCGGCGAGGCGTATCGCAATTACGTCACCGCCCGCCCGCGCGAGTTCGAGACGATCAAGCCCAAGGTCACCACTGTCCTCGAGGCCGCCACCAGCCTCGAACCCAAGGGCCAGAACCTGGTCTTCCGCCTCGCCGAGCTGTGGAGCTTCGCCGGCGAATACAAACGCGCCGCCGAGCTTTACGTGAAGTTGCTCGAGCGCTTCCCGAACCAGGCCATCCTGCGCAACCGCATCGTCGAGCTTTACCTCCGCGCCAACGATCTCAAGGCCGCGCAGACCCAGCTCGACGCGCTCGTGCGTGACCAGCCGACCAATCCGCTCACGCATTATTTCCTCGGCGCCATCGCCGTCGCGCAGAAGGACTGGGACAAGGCGGTCGAGTGTTTCACCCGGACAATCCAGCTCAACGAGGGCGCGAAGGAGGAACTCGAACAAGTCTATTACGAGCTGGCCGAGGTGCATCTCAACCGCGACGACCCCGAGGCGGCGTTGAAGTTGTTGGAAACGGTCCGGAAAAAATTCAAGGCCACGTTCATCCTCGAGTTTTACACCGCCCTCGCCCACAGCCGCGCGAAGGACTACGGTGCCAGCGTCAAGCACTTCACCGCCGCCGAGCTGCTCGCCAAGCGCGACGACCCGGAGCGGCTCACCGCCGCGTTTTTCTTCCAGGCCGGCAGCGCCTACGAGCGGAACAAGGACTTCAAGCAGGCCGAGAACTACTTCCGCCAGTCTCTCAAGCTCGCGCCCGACTTCGCCGAGGCCCTCAACTATCTTGGTTATATGTGGGCCGAGCGCGGCGAGAACCTCACCGAGGCGAAGACGATGATCGAAAAGGCGCACAAACAGGAACCGGAGAACGCCGCCTTCCTCGACAGCATGGCCTGGGTTCTTTACAAGCTGAACCAGCCCAAGGAAGCCCTCGACTTCCAGCTCAAGGCCCTCAAGTTCCAGAAGGAACCCGACGCCACCCTCCACGATCATCTCGGCGACATCTACGCCGCGCTCAAGGAGACCGAAAAGGCCCGCGAGCAGTGGGAAAAGGCCATCGCCATCGAGCCAAGCGACGCGATCCAGAAGAAACTCAAGGCCGCCGCGCCCGGCAAGCCCTGACCGCATGGAGCGGCGCTTCTCCAAACACTACAGCGTGGCCGAGGCCCGCGCGCTGCTCCCCCAGCTCCGCGTCTGGCTCCCGCGGCTCCAGCGCCTTCGCCGCGACCTCGCCTCCTACGAGCAGAGCACCGCGACGCGCTTGAACGAGGGCGATGACTTCGGCGGCGGCAAGGTCCACCAGTGGATTCGCAACCTCAGCGCGTTCAAGGAACTCATCGAGGAACTCAACCAGCGCGAGATCCAAGTCAAGGACTTGGAGCGCGGCCTCGTGGACTTCCCGGCCATTCAGGCTGGCCGTGAGGTGTTTCTTTGCTGGGAATTCGACGAGGACGACATCACCCACTGGCACGATCTCGACACCGGCTACAGCGGGCGCGAAAAGCTCTGAGCTGTAACTACGGCTCCCCGCATGGCGCAACGGGGAGAGATCAGCCACGTCCCGGCGCGGCCAAATTAACCCTGCTCCCGCGACTATTTCCCCGTCCTTCCGGGCGCAATCCAGGCAAAACCTCCCACCCCATCAGCCGCGCATCTTGTCGGTAAAATTACCGACAAGGCTTGTCGGCCATTGTGCGACTAGGCGGCGCTCCCGCGCGCCGGCATGATCAGCACCGGTTGAAATCCTGAGTCGCCCGCCGACGCCCCGGCCCCGCCGTGCGCCGTGCGGCGGACGCAGGCCGAAACTTGCTCATGTCCAGCCACCGCATCGCCCGCGCCGCGCGGCCCGCCGAGGCTTTCTGGCGGCCGCTCGCCCAACGCGCCGGCTACGACGCGTCCGCCGCCGCGCAGTTGCTGGGCGTCTGTCTGCGTTCCTTGGAGCGCCTCTGCCAGCGCGAGCTCGGCTGCACGCCGAGCGAGTGGTTTCAACGCGAACGCATGGCCACTGCCGCGCAACTGCTGGCCACCGGCCGCTCCGCCAAATGCGTCGCGCTCGACCTGGGTTACGCGCATCTCTCGAATTTCTCCCGCGACTTCAAACGCCACCATGGTCGCTCGCCCACCGTCTTCGCCCCCCGTCTGGCTCTCGCCCTTCCACCGCACACTGCCGCTTCCGTTTGACCGCAAGAAAAACCTTCGTCCGATCCACCAACCCCTCACTGCCCGCCCGCCCTGGCTCCTGTCGCCCAGTGATAAGCGATGTCGTTCATTGATAACTCATGCTGCTTGCCCGGTGGTTCTGGCTCCCATACAAGCCGGTCATGCTATTGACCACACCACGCTTTCCATCCATTTCTCGCCTGCTGGTCATTCTGGGATTGGCTGTTCTTTTCCTGGCGGGCTGCGCCACCCCTCAGCCGTCCACCACACGCAACCCGGGCGACTATCCCTCACCAGAGGAAACAAACCGCTTCAATCGGCCCTACACCCGCTTCAAGCAGGAGATGGCCTTGGCCTTTCCGCCCAAGCCTGACCTGCCGCCGATCTATGTGCTGCAATTTGACGAAAGCGGCAGGCTGATGAATCGCGGGGTGTTGCATGATTTGATCGAGGATGTCAGTGGGAAGCGCTTCAAAAAGCTGGTGGTGGCCTCGCTTGGCTGGAATCATGACCACAGCAGCTTCGAGCAGGTTTACAGCGGGATGGTTCAGGATTATTTCCGTTACCTGACCAACACGCTCGAACAATCTGAACTCACTAAACTTAACCAAAAATCAACGAACGAGATCGCGTTCGTCGGCATCTCCTGGCGTTCCAGCTACACGGGCTTCGGCGAGACGCTCAAGGGATTGATTCCCGTGGATGCCGCGGGCAACGCCATCTCGACCATCGTGGATCATGCCGTCTTCCCGCTTTCGGTGTGGAGCAAGTCCGGTTTGGCCGACCGCATCGCCCAGCGCGGCCTCAAATACAGCCTCCAATACATCTATGACGAGCTTCGAGACCGTGGAGCTGAGGAACCCGATCTCTACCTGTTGGGCCACAGCTTCGGAGGACGCATCATGGCGGGCTTGCTGACCCCGGACTACGGCTCAACTGCCTGGAATGCACTGGACGAAGCCCGATTCAACCGCGTTGGCACCGACTCGGCCACGGCCCTGCCCGCGTTTCTGCACGAAGACGTCCAGATCAGGGGGAATCCATACTTTCTGACGGACAAGCATGACCTGCTGACAAACACATTCACTTTCCGAACCCACCTGAAGGGTGTCCTGCTGGTCTTGCCGGCCATTACTGTAGCCAGTTTGCCAGCACCCAGTCAGTGTCCGTGTCCGGTGATCGTTTTGCAGAGCCGCCATGACCACCTCAATGGCTTTCTCTATCCCATTGCCAACCTGCCTTACAGCACGTCTGAACACTCCTCGCGCGAAGGCGTCCTGGAACACACCTTCCACCCGGATGATGGCACTTATTATACCCGTGGTGGCACCAGCCGGCTGTCAAGCCGGACAGACCGCGTCTGGCGTTCCGCCGCCGGCTTCTTTCTCGAAATCCGCGACGTCGGGCTGAACGCTGCCTTCTCCACCATCGCCTTGCCTTCCAGCTACGTGGTTGGACAGTTTAGCGGCATCCGATATTCCACTTCCCTGCGCGATAACTGGCTTTGCCACACTTTGGCGCAGATTCCCCTCGTGGAGATTCCCACCGAAGCTTGGGATAAGACCGGCACCGTAGGACGACGCAAAGGCCTGTTCGATTTCGGACCACTGTTGGAATCCGCTGGCCGTTCCGCCTACCGGGAAGTTATTGACGGGTCGAACATCAACGAAATAGCGCGCCAACTGGCCCGGCAATCCAATGCGACAAACGCAATCACCAACCGGGTCTATTTCGTTGACGCCCATCGCATCCTTCGTCGCTCGCTTTTGCCCGGATCATGCGATTACGAATGCAAGGCTTTGAATTACACCTTGGGCTGGCTTGACCCCATTGGTGCCCACGCTGACATTGACCCCCGGTCACAGTTGCCGCCTTTGTTTGACGTCTTGGGGCGCAAACAAAAACTGCGGAAGGAGTATGACGATTACCACCCGGCCAGCTCGTTGCCGCAGGAACAACAGCTCCACGACCAGAATTACATCGAGCGCCGGCGCAATTGCCGACCACCCCTCTACGAGGATGCTGGCAACAACTTTTATGACCTCATTCATTTCCTGCTGAATCAGGATCGCAACCGCCTCACAAACCAGGCCGCTCCATGACTGCTGGCGACTCCAATAATTCGACGCTGATCACCGGGCGCCTTCAAAGCGACCGCTGTCGCCCAGTGATAAGCGATGTCGCCGGATGATAACCTCTTCCTCTTTCTTCCCACGTGACAACGTGGACAATCCCACTCCAGACAAAAACGACTCAACGCCATGTCACCGCAAGTTTCCTTCCAGCTCCGACCCGGATTCACGGGCCGTGAGGACGGCACGCTGGCTCACTGGAGCAACGCGTTCAGCCATCGTTGCGTCGGCAAGGGTGACGGTTCCTCAGCCAGCTCTTTGAACTCATTTTCCACGCCTGTTTTCAAACCGGCTCTGCCTGATTTTATCACGGGTTCACCCGCAAAACATTCCAACATGAGGCGGACCCGCGATAAAATCACCCAGCGGTGCGATAATTTCAGCCGGAGGCGCGATAAAATCACCGAGAGCCGTGATATGAGCACGAAGAGTTGCATTATGAGCACACGGAGTCGCGATAATACCAGACAGATTTGCCCTGTAATCACCCAGAGCTGCGATAAAATCACTCAGCGGCGGCTTGTGAACACCCAGAGTCGTGATGTTGGCACGCAGACCCGCCTTATGAACAGGTGGAGTCGTCTTGTGAGCAGGCGGAATGGAGATAATTTCACCCAGACTTGGGATAAAATCACACCGAACTGCCTTGCCGGCAGCCGGCCGCAGTGGGCAGCCGGCCTTCAGCTTTCAACTTCCACCCTTCAACTCCCTCGTTTCACTCGGTCTTAACCCAATTCAACCCTGATTTATGCCTGACACGCCTCCCGATCCCGCCCCGGCACCCGATCCCGGCCCAAAAAAGAAGCGCGCCAAACGCAGCGTGCTCAACCAGGCCCAGATCGCGGCCCTGCAAAAGGCCGAAACCATCGCCTTGGCCGCCCAAAAGGAAGGCTACGCCGCACCCTTGGCCGACCGCGCCATCACGGCGGAATTCGTCACCGGCCTGCTGGACGATGTTGACGCCGCGCGGAAACAAGCCGCCAGCGTCGTGCAGAGCACCAACCAGAAAACCGGCGCCACCCTCGCCGAGCAAACCGCCCAGGCCGACGTGGTGCATGCCCTCCAGGAAGTCCAGGCCGCCGCCCGCCAGAAATACTTCCTCAGCGATCCGAGCAAACTGGCCGACTACTACATCGGCGAGAATCTCGACGCCAGTTTCGAGCTGTTGGAACAATACAAGGTCGGCATTCTGGCGAAACTGGCCGCCGACACCCTCCCCGGCATCAGCGCCGAGAAGATCACAGCCATCGGCACCCTCTGGCAGGCGCTGCTGGACGAACGCGCAGCGCAAGGCACCGCGCAAGGCGACGCCACCGGCGGCCGTGGCACCCTGGAAGACCAGATTAAAGCCATCACCGGCCAGCGCATGACCATCCAGTTCGCCGCCGACGCCGAGTGGCCCTGGCACAAGAAAAGCAGCGCCGTGGCGCGGAAGGATTTCCAGTTGCCCAAGGGGACCGTGTTTGCGGGATAGCAAACAATGACAACGCTCAAAAAGTCATAAATTGTCAATTAATAACGGACGTAAAAGAACTGAAGTCAGCAATCCGGATAGAAATAGTCAAACATCAACCAAACAAAACAACACTATGAAACAACTCACAATTGTCATATACCTAAGCGGAATTGTCCTTATCACGACTGGGATCGATAGCATCGCAGCCGATACCACGAGACAGGATAAGATTGCAGCCCAAGAAGCGCTGCTAAAAGTCAAAAAGAATGAGCTCGCCACAAAAGAGGCGGATTGGGACAAGGCACTCACAGCTTTAAATCAAGCAAAAAAAGGAGTGGCAGAAGCCACTAAACAGGAGGACAAGACCACTAAATTAAAGGAGCAACAAAATGCACAAGCCGCCGCTGATAAGGCAGAAGTTGAGTTCTCACAAGCACATTTGGAAGTTGAGAACGTCGCGCTTGAAGTCGCCAAGCTAAAGGCGACCCCGGGATCTGCGGAGGCTGGCATCGCCGAGGAGAAACAGGCCGCTATTGCCAAACAATTAACCAAGGATGAAGAGGATGAATTTCAAAAGCGTATGCTGCGTGACCTCGGGCTATCACTAACCACTGGAATGTGCTATGTCCCTGATCAGGGAAAAATGGTGCCTAATTTCTTAATTCGTTGGAACATCTTTCAAAAACGAGCTGATGCTTACCGCCACGCGTATTTACGAAAAGAGCGGAACACAACAGCCGCTGAACGAGAGACGGCGGCGGCGATGACAGAACAGGATGCATTCTGGTTTCCAAAAACGTATAATGCAAATATGATACCTGCAGTTTCAGTATTAGGTGGATACGGACTGGCTGAAGTAAAATATGACACAAAAGCTGGCCAGACCAAACCGTTCTTGGTGGGCGGGTCGCTTGGGCTAGTGAATGCAAAGGAGGCATCTTCTGCGTTTCATATTGACGTAGGGTGGTTGATCCTACAGGATGGGAACTTCAAAAAGGATGGCCACTTTTTCGTGGGTGGGAGTTTGGACCTCCTGCATGCACGAGACCTCGGCAAGTATTTATTGAGCCTTTTTGACTCAAAGAATTAGCCTACACACTAGCTCGCCGGCACATTAACAATAAAAGTATGTTATATTAAAAACTAATATACTGAGACCTCTGCGAAACTCCCCTCAGGCCCGAGCGTCATAGAACGGCATGCACA
>CAYZJP010000157.1:0-10223 GCA_964478755.1 uncultured Klebsiella sp. | reverse complement strand
GGGAGCGGCCATCCGTGGTTGTGGTGGCCGGGGGGGGGTTGGGGAGGGGGGAGGACAATGTTGGTGGGCTCGCCATCGAGAAAGGTGCCGGGAAGAACCTGCTCGAGGCGCATCGAGCCGCCGGCACCGGTCGCCACAACCACGTAGTCAATCACGCGGTTGTAGTTTGGGGCGCTGCTGATTCCACCCAAGGCTGGCGTCATAAGCGAGGGGCAACCCAACTTTTTTTCGAAGTTTCCCGTGCCGACGCCGAGAAACGGCTCGAGGACTTGATTCCAAGTCGGCGCTTGGGTCGCGGTGCCGGGAGGCGGAAAATTTCCTTGGTAGTTGTAAGCGTAGGGAGGCAGCTTGTCTTCGTGATCACCGGCATAAAGGCTGAAGCCCAAGGCGACTTGTTTCCGATTGCTCATGCACTTGGTCATCTTCGCCTTCTCCTTCGCCTTGCCCAAGGCCGGCAGGAGCATACCGGCAAGGATGGCGATAATCGCGATGACAACAAGGAGTTCGATCAGGGTGAAGGCTGAAGAAGCTCTCGGTTTCATACGAGTGGTCGCACCGTAGGAGTGTGGGCAGTTGCCGTCAAGGAGGGGTTTCCGTCACAATCTCGTTTCCTTTCCCGCCGGAGACGGAACACTTTCCGTCGTGCGCGTTGCCCTGCTCCAACTCTATCGCCTCGGCGTTTTGCTGGCGGCGGTCTGGCTCATCCGCGCGCACCATATCCGCCTGCGCGTGGAGGGCGACGCGCCCGTGCGGGTCGGTGAAGTCACGGGATGGTTCACCAACCCTGCTGAACTCCAACTCGATCTCGACGCACGCGGGGGTTTTCACGTCTTGGGCAACGACGGCGCGGAACTCGGCTACCTCATCCGCACGCTGCCGCAGGCGGATCACATCATCGGCTATTGCGGCATCACGGACACGCTCGTCGCGCTGGACCGCGAGGGGCGCGTGCTGGGCTTCAAGATTCGTCAATCCGAGGACACGAAGACGCATGTCGGCGATGTGATGGCGGACCGGCACTTCAAGAAAACGTGGAACGGGATGACGTGGGAGCAAGTCGCCGGGATGGACTTAAAAAAGGCCGGCGTCGAAGGCGTCTCTGGCGCGACGATGACGAGCCTGGCGGTCGCGGAAGGCATCGTGCATCGCTTCCGTGTGGCGCAGGGCGAGCTGCGTCCGCAACCGGTTCGGTTGGGCGTGCGCGACTTCGGACTGGCGACGGTTGTGGCGCTGGGCGCTTGGCTGACGTTCACGAAGCGCGAGGGTCGCGAGCGCTGGCGGCGGTGGTTTCAGTGGGTTGTGATCGGCTACGTCGGCTTGCTGAACGGCGACCTGCTCGCGCAATCCCTCCTCGCAGGCTGGGCAAAGTCTGGCGTGGCGTGGCGCATGGCTCCAGGACTCGCGCTGCTCGCCGCCGCTTCGCTCGCCGTGCCGTGGGTGGCGAAACGTCCGCTCTACTGCCAGCAACTCTGCCCGCACGGCGCGGCTCAGGAGGTCGTCACGCGTCTCGCGCCGGTGCGCTGGCGGGTCGGGGTTCCCGCGCCACTCGACCGCGCGTTACGGTGGCTGCCGGGCATGTTGCTGCTGGTCGTCCTGTTCGTGGTGATGCTGCCGCTGGACTTCGACCTCGCGGGATTGGAGCCGTTCGATGCCTACCTAGTCCGCTCGGCGGGCGTGGCGACCATCGTCGTGGCCGTGGCAGGGTTGTTCGCCGCGTTGTGTGTGCCGAAGGCTTACTGCAAATACGGCTGTCCGACTGGCGCGTTGCTGGAGTTCATCCGCTCGCGCGGGGCAGGGGACCGGTTCGGGCGAAGGGAACTCTCTGCGGGGATGCTGCTGATCGTGGCATTCGTGTTGCACTGGCAGCACATGGCTGTCCACGAATTCTTTTTCGGCCCGGCCGGCTAAACCGCCAAACGCCTCGCGTGGGCCGAACACCGTTCAGAAGGCTGGCCGAAGACCAAATTTTTTCAATCTGGATGTCGGTTGTGAATTGCAGCTCGGTCAATTTCCCCTATCGGCGGCACGCTACTTGCGCTACTTGACGGGCGGCAGTTTGATGCGGTTTTCTTGGTCAGGCTTCGGCGGCGTGGACAAAACGAGACAACACATGCTGAAACGCTACGAGCACTCAGGCTTCTTCGACGAGATGATGGAGCCGGACGGGCAGACGCGTCCGCACTACCGGAAGTTCCGCCGGCGCTTCAAGGCGCTGACGCCGCAGGAATTCGAGCTTAAGCGCCGCTCGGTGGACGTGGCGTTTCTCCGGCAGGGCATCACGTTCAATGTCTATGGCGACTCGGCCGGCACGGAGAAGATTTTCCCCTTCGACCTGCTGCCGCGCATCATCCCAGCGAAGGAATGGGAGTTTCTGGAGCGCGGGCTGACGCAGCGCATCACGGCGCTGAACCTCTTCCTCCACGACATCTATCACGAGCAGCGCATCCTCAAGGACGGTGTCATCCCGCCGCACTACGTCCTGTCGGGAAAGCATTTTCGGCGCGAGTTCGCGGGCTTCAACGTGCCCAAGGACATTTACATCCACGTCTGCGGCACGGACCTCATCCGCGATGACTCCGGGCAATGGCTGGTGCTGGAGGACAACGGTCGCTGCCCAAGCGGCGTGAGCTACGTTTTGGAAAACCGTCGCGCGATGAAGCGGTCGTTCCCGGGGATGTTCGAGGACATCGGCGTGCGGCCGGTGGAGGACTATCCGCGCGAGTTGCTGCGGATGCTCAATTACATCGCGCCCGCCGGTGTGGCGGACCCGACGGTGGTGCTGCTCACGCCGGGCGCTTACAACTCGGCTTACTTCGAACACACCTACCTCGCGCGGCAGATGGGCATCGAAATCGTCGAGGGCCGCGACCTCGTGGTGCGCGACGCGCGCGTGTTCATGCGCACGACCAAGGGCCTTCAACCCGTCCACGTCATCTACCGGCGCATTGACGACGACTTCATTGACCCGACGGTTTTCCGCCGCGACTCGATGCTGGGCGTTCCCGGCCTCGTTCGCGCCTACCGCGCCGGCAACGTCAGCCTCGCCAACTCCATCGGCACCGGCATCGCGGACGACAAGGTGATTTATTACTTCGTGCCGCGGATGATTAGGTATTACCTCGACCAGGAACCCATCATCCCGAACGTGCCGACCTACCTGGCCAACGAGGAGGCGGACAAGAAATACATCCTCGAAAATCTCTCCAAGCTCGTCGTGAAGGCGGCGAACGAATCTGGCGGCTACGGGATGCTCATGGGCCCGAAGGCGTCGAAGGACGAAATCGAATCCTTCCGCAAGCAAATCGAGGCCGACCCGCGCAACTACATTGCCCAGCCGATGATTTCATTGTCACGTCACCCGACGCAGGTGGACGGCGGCAAGTTCGAGGGCCGGCACATTGACCTGCGCCCGTTCATTCTCTACGGCGAGAAGATCGTCATCGTCCCCGGCGGCCTGACGCGCGTCGCGCTGCGCAAAGGCTCGCTCGTGGTGAACTCGTCGCAGGGCGGCGGGAGCAAGGATACTTGGGTGCTGTATGGAGATGAGTAGGCGAACCAAGTGTGAAGGACGAAGTATGAACGATGAACTGAACACCGAGCCGCGACGGATGCTCCGTTCATCCTTCATCCTTCATCCTTCATAATTTTCCATGCTCTCCCGCGTCGCCAACTGCCTCTACTGGATGGCCCGTTACATCGAGCGCGCCGAGAACATCGCGCGCATCGTGGACGTGAACCTCCAGCTCCTGCTGGACTTCCGCAACCTCAACGACCAGCGCCTCGCCGACCATTGGATGCCCATCGTCCAGAGCACGGGCGACGAGGAGGCGTTCCTCCAACTCCACAAGAAGGCCACCGGCCGGAATGTCACCGAGTTCCTCGTCTTCCAGATGGAGAACCCGAACTCGCTCGTCTCGTCCATCTGCCAGGCGCGCGAGAACGCCCGCATGGTGCGCGACCAGATCACCAGCGAGATGTGGGAGGAGTTGAACCGCCTCTATCTCTTCGTGCGCTCGCCGCAGGCGCGGCAGGTCTGGACGGAAAGCCCGAGTGAATTCTTCCAGCAGGTGAAGGCTTCGTCGCTCGTCCTCATCGGCCTCACGCGCGCGACGTCCATCCGAAACGAGGGCTGGAATTTCAGCGAGGCCGGCAAGTTCATCGAGCGAGCGGACAAGACCTCGCGCATACTCGACCTCCGCTATCAAACGCTGCCGGAGAAAGGCGCGCCCGGCGCGGTGAGCCAGACCGAGGCGCTGGAGTGGTCCGCCATCCTGCGCTCGTGCAGCGCGTGGGATGCCTACAAGTCCATCCACAGCGCCGAGGTGCATCCGAAGCTGGTGGCGGAATTTCTCCTGCTCAACGAGGACTTCCCGCGCTCGACCCGCTTCTGCATCAAGGAACTGAACCTCGCGCTGCGCCGCATCTCTGGCGTGCCCGTGGGCCGCTTCTCGAACGAGGCGGAGAAGCTCGCCGGCCGCCTCGAAGCCGAGTTGCAGTTCAGCACCGTGGATGATGTCTTCGTCCAAGGTCTGCACGACTATCTCGACCAGTTCCAGCTCAAACTCAATGCCATCGGCGACGCCCTGTTCGCTGCCTACTTTTTCCAGTCCATCGCGAGCCTCGACGAGCAAATGCTCGTGCAGCAGGAAGAGCAACAGCAGCAGATGCAGAAAGTATAAAGGATGAATTATGAAGTATGAACGGAAGCCTCTGAAGCTCGCTGAACCGGCGCTTCATCCTTCATAGTTCATCCTTCTCCTCGCATGTCCATCCACGTCGCGCTCCATCACAAAACGCACTACCGCTACGACCGGCCCGTCAACCTCGGCCCGCAGGTCGTGCGGCTGCGGCCTGCGCCGCACGCGCGCACGCGCATCCTCGGCTACTCGCTCAAAATCACGCCGGAGCAGCACTTCCTCAACTGGATGCAGGACCCGCAGTCGAACTACGCGGCTCGGCTTGTCTTCGACCAGCCCACGCGCGAGTTCTGCGTCGAGGTGGACCTGGTCGCGGAGATGGCGGTGCTCAACCCGTTCGACTTTTTTCTCGAACCGCAGGCGGAGAAGTTCCCTTTCGCCTACGACCCGGCGCTCGACCACGAACTCGCGCCGTTCCAGCGCAAGTGCTGGCTCACGCCGCTGTTCACGAAGTATCTCACCGCCATCCGGCGCGACGTGCTGGGTGAAGTCAAACGCCGCACGAAGCAGCAACGCCTCGAAGTTCCCGAAAAGGACAAGCCCCGCACGATTGATTTTCTCGTCGCCGTCAACCAGCGGCTCTGGCGCGACATCAAATACACCATCCGTCTCGAACCCGGCGTGCAGACGCCGGAGGAATCGCTCGGCAAGTTGAGCGGCTCGTGCCGCGATTCGGCGTGGCTGCTCTGCCAGTTGTTCCGGCACTGCGGCCTCGCCTCGCGCTTCGTCAGCGGCTACCTGATTCAGCTCAAGCCCGATGTGAAGTCGCTCGACGGCCCGAGCGGCGCGGAGCAGGACTTCACGGACCTGCACGCGTGGTGCGAAGTCTATCTGCCCGGCGGCGGCTGGATTGGCCTCGACCCGACCAGCGGCCTGCTCGCGGGCGAGGGCCACATCCCGCTGGCGGCCACGCCCGACCCGTCATCCGCCGCGCCCATCAGCGGCGGCGTGGACGAGTGCAAGTGCGACTTCAACGTCGAGATGAAGGTGACGCGCATCCACGAGTCGCCGCGCGTGACGAAGCCCTACACGGAGGAGCAGTGGAAGGAAATCGAAGCGCTCGGTCACGCCGTGGACGCCGACCTCGTGAAACACGACGTGCGCCTCACGATGGGCGGCGAACCGACGTTCGTGAGCATTGATGACCCCGACGGCGCGGAGTGGAACACCACCGCGCTCGGTCCGCGCAAGCGCGCGCTCGCCGAGGAGTTGCTCAAGCGGTTGAAGGGCATTTACGCGGCGGGCGGATTTCTCCACTACGGTCAGGGCAAGTGGTATCCGGGCGAGTCGTTGCCGCGCTGGGCGTTCGGCTGCTACTGGCGCAAGGACGGCCTGCCGATTTGGGAAAACCCCGCGCACTTCGCGGATGAAACGACGGAATACGGCCACACCGCCGAGCAATCTGCGCAGTTCATCACCACGCTGGCCGGCAAGCTCGGCGCGGACCCGCAATGGGTCATGCCCGGCTATGAAGACCCGTTCTATCACTTGTGGAAAGAGCACCGGCTACCGACGAACGTGGACCCGCTCAAGGCGAACTTGAAGGACGAGGAAGAGCGCGCACGGCTCGCAAAGATTCTCGAGCGCGGTCTGGACGTCGTCGTCGGCCATGTGCTGCCAGTGCAACGCGCATGGAAGAACAGCTATCCCTGCTGGGCGAGCGGCCCGTGGTTCCTGCGCGGCGAGCGGCTGTATCTCACGCCCGGCGATTCGCCGATGGGCCTGCGGCTGCCGCTCGACTCGCTGCCGTGGGTGAGCCAGTCGGATTATCCGTATCTCAACGAACTCGACCCGACCATCGCCCGCCCGCCGCTGCCCAAGCACGGCGAGTTCCGCCAGCGCTATCTGCAAGTGGACACGCCCGCGCGTCGCAAGGCCGCCGCGCTCCGTCGTCGCGGACTCAGCGAGGCCGACTTGAAGAAGGCCGAGCTGCTCGACGACCCGACGCGCCAGCCGCAGCGCGGCGAGTCGGCGGCGTGGATTGTCCGCACGGCGCTGTGCGTCGAGCCGCGTCAAGGCCGGCTGCACGTTTTCATGCCGCCCGTCGCGACGCTGGAGGATTACTTGGAGCTGCTCACGGCCGTCGAGGACACCGCCGCGCAGCTCAAGACCCCCATCGTCCTCGAAGGCTACACGCCGCCGAACGACCCGCGCCTCAACGTGCTCAAGGTCACGCCCGACCCCGGCGTCATCGAGGTCAATCTCCACCCGTCCTCGAACTGGAACGAACTCGTGGACCGCACGACCGTGCTTTACGAGGAGGCACGACAATCGCGGCTCGGCACGGAGAAGTTCATGATTGATGGCCGCCACACCGGCACCGGCGGCGGCAACCACATCGTCATCGGCGGCGAGACACCGTCCGACTCGCCGCTGTTGCGCCGGCCCGACCTGCTCAAGAGCCTCCTGGCCTACTGGCAGAATCATCCTTCGCTTTCGTTCCTGTTCAGCAGCCTGTCACTTGGCCCGACAAGTCAAAGTCCGCGCGTTGACGAGGCGCGCAACGACTCGCTCTACGAGCTGGAAGTCGCCTTCAAGCAAATCAAGGACTTCGCGCCCGTGCCCGCGTGGCAGACTGACCGGCTGTTCCGACATCTGCTGATTGACGCGACCGGCAACACGCACCGCGCCGAGTTCTGCATGGATAAACTTTACTCGCCCGACAGCAGCAGCGGGCGGCTCGGCCTGCTGGAGTTGCGCGCGTTTGAGATGCCGCCGCACGCGCAGATGAGCCTCGCGCAGCAGCTCCTGTTGCGCACGCTCGTCGCGAAGTTCTGGCAGCAGCCCTACAACGCGCCGCTCGTCCGCTGGGGCACGGAGATTCACGACCGCTGGATGCTGCCGCACTTCGTCTGGGAAGACATGAGGGACGTGCTGGCCGACTTGCGCGATGCGGGCTACGCGATGCAAGACGAGTGGTTTGCACCGCACCTGGAATTCCGTTTCCCGCAGTATGGCGGCGTCGAGCTGCGCAACGTCGCGATGGACATCCGGCAGGCGCTCGAGCCGTGGCACGTCCTCGGCGAGGAATCCGGCGCGGGCGGCACCGTGCGTTACGTGGACTCATCGCTGGAGCGCGTGCAAGTCAAGGCGCGCGGCCTCACCGACTCGCGTCACGTCATCACCTGCAACGGCCACGCCGTCCCGTTGCACCCGACCGGCACGCACGGCGAATACCTCGCGGGCGTGCGCTACCGCGCGTGGCAGCCGGCGTCGTGTTTGCAGCCGACCATAGGCGTCCACTCGCCGCTGACGTTCGACGTGGTGGACACTTGGAACGGCAAGAGCATCGGCGGCTGCACGTATCACGTCGCGCATCCGGGCGGACGCAACTACACGACTTTTCCCGTGAACGCTTACGAGGCCGAGAGCCGCCGCCTCGCGCGCTTCTTCCACTTCGGCCACACGCCCGGCCCGATGAAGGTCAGCGCGCCGCCGATCAACCCGGAGTTTCCCTTCACGCTGGATTTGCGGAACGTGTGAAGCGACGGGTCAAGGTTCAGGGATGCCCAAGTCGCGACAAATCTTCCGAGTGAGAAAACGGTTCACTTCCGTGTGGCGAGGAACGGCGGAACGGCGGTTGTTGGCGGGATTGCCCCACCACGAATGGTCACTGCCCTCCCGGACCAGTTGGCAGCCGTGCGCGGTCAGGTGGCGGATAAGCTCACGCCGCTTCACACAAGAATGGCCTCTTCCTCGTAATCCGTGTTCGCTGCGGACAACGCCTCTTCGCGGTTCATGTCCAGCGCTTCGCGAAGGGCCGAGCGCAGGTTCTTCACCAGTTCACGGCGCGTCTTGCCCTGTGAGTTCACGCCGGGGATTTCCTCCACCCAGCCAATCCACCAGCCTTCGTCCTGCTTGATGACCGCCGTGTATTGCCGCTTCATACGGCCAGTCATAAGCTGCGCGCGCAAACTGTGCAAGCCGTCGCGCGGCTCATTCCAGTCGAGAACGACGCTCGCCATGCGGTCACGATTTCGATAACAGTTTCGCCACGCAATGAGCGACACCGCCGCGCCAGCGCAGGCCGAGCGCAACTTCGACTTGCTGGCGAACTATTCGCCGGCAGCGGGTGCCTTTGACGAGCTGCTCACGGCGTCGGGCGAACCGCGCGAGCATTACCTGCCGCTGCTGAGCCACCTCGATGCGCTTGGCCCGGAGGAACTCAAGCGCCGCGCCGACACCTGCCGACGCCTGCTGCACGAGGGCGGCATCACCTACAACGTCTATGGCGACCCTCGCGGCATGGAGCGGCCGTGGCAGCTCGACCCGGTGCCGTTCGTGCTCGCCGCCGCCGAGTGGCGCTCGCTGGAGACCGCGCTCGTCCAGCGCGCGACGCTGCTCAATCGCGTGCTCGCCGACTGCTACGGCCCGCAGGAACTCATCCGCTCCGGTCGCTTCCCGCCCGCGCTCGTCTTCGCGCAGCCGGACTTTCTCCGGCCCGCCCACGGCATCAAGCCGCCGCGCGAGACTCACCTCCACTTCTACGCCGCCGACCTCACGCGCTCGCCCGACGGCCAGTGGTGGGTTGTCTCCGACCGCACTGCGATCCCGACTGGCGCTGGCTACGCGCTGGCGAACCGCCTCATCACGTCGCGTCTGCTGCCGGACCCGTTCCGCGACGGACGGGTGCAACGGCTCGCCGGCTTCTTCCGCGAGGTGCGCAACTCCCTCGCGCAACTTGCGCCGCGCCACACGGACAACCCGCGCGTCGTGCTGCTCACGCCGGGGCCTTACAACGAAACCTATTTCGAGCAGGCTTACCTCGCGCGCTACCTCGGCTACATGCTCGTCGAGGGCCAGGACCTCACCGTGCGCGATGACCGCGTGTATCTGAAAACGCTCTCCGGCCTCGAACCGGTGGACGTGATTCTGCGCCGCGTGGACGATGACTTCTGCGACCCGCTCGAACTGCGCAACGACTCCATGCTCGGCGTGCCCGGCCTCGTCGAGGCGTTGCGCGCGGGCAATGTCGCGGTCGCGAACACGCTCGGCAGCGGCTTGCTGCAACGCCCCGCGTTCCTCGGCTTTCTGCCCGGCCTCTGCCGCCATTTGCTCGGAGAGGAACTGAAGCTGCCCTCCGTCGCGACGTGGTGGTGCGGCCAGGCGTCCGCCCGCAAATATGTGCTGGAGCATCTCGACGCGCTATTCGTGAAACCCGCCTTCCGCAGCCGTGTGAAAGGCTCGAACCCAGAGCGTGAGCTGAATGTCGCCGAGCGAGAGGAATTGGCGACTGCCATTCGCTTTCAACCGCATCAATATGTCGCGCAGGAGCGGTCGGTGCTCTCCGTCGCACCCGCGTGGAGCGAGCGCGGGCTGACCGCGCGGGCCGTCTCGCTCCGCGTGTATCTCGTCGCCACCAAGGATGGCTATCAGCTCATGCCCGGCGGACTCACGCGCGTGGCCGGCACGAACGGCGGGCGCTCCGTCTCGATGCAACGCGGCGGTGCGAGCATGGACACCTGGGTTCTGAGCGACGAACCGGTGGAGCCGACGTCGCTGCTCACCGCGCGCGGCCAGCCGATT
>CAYZJP010000156.1:0-10279 GCA_964478755.1 uncultured Klebsiella sp. | reverse complement strand
ATCCCACCGCTCCATGCGCTCACTCGCGGTAGTCCACCAAATCGGGGCAAGGGCACCTTTGCTCGGCGACAAATTTGAGGACACCATGCACAGACCGTGTAGTTCGGGACCGGCACGGGCTGCACGAGGTTTTGGCGGCAGTCGTCAATCTCCTGTTCCTCAAAATGTTTCTTTGCGTTCGTGGCGCTTACGAAACTGCGCGCGAAGCTGCTTGCCGGAACCGGCCGGCACCGTTAGTTTCACACCATGAAATTGACCGCTGTTTATGAACCAGCCGCCGAAGGCGGTTACGTGGCCTGGTTGGAGGAAATGCCCGGCGTGCAGACGCAAGGCGAGACGCTGGAGGAGGCCAAGGCGAACCTGCTGGATGCCTTGCAATTGTCCCTCGAATACTTGCGCGAGAAGGCGCGCAAGGTGGAGTCGCCCCAGAGCGTCCGCGAGGACTTCGAGGTGGCCTCCCTGTGAAGCTGGCAGACTTGGAGCGGCACCTGCGCCGCCACGGCTGCCAGTTCAAACGCGAGGGTGGCCGACATTCCATCTGGGAAAATCCCGCCCGCGACACTTGGAGCGCCGTTCCCCGTCACCGCGAAATCAAGGATCATCTGGCGCGGGGCATCTGCCGCCAGTTGGAGATTCCGCTACCATAGCCTGTTTTCGTCTCCTTCTTACTGGCGACTCGTCCTGCCGGGACGAAAGAACACCTCTGCCGTCCTTTCGTGACTTTGCCGTTTCGCCTCGCCCACCCACGGTTAAAACAGTGGGCTATGCTCGGTCGCTCCGTAGGAGCGAAATCTTTGTAGTTCGCCCGCAAACAATAGCGCTCCAGCCCCGTAGGGGCGAAATATGCCGCTCCTAACGGAGCTTCATCCTGCCTACGCATCAAGCTACATATATGTCGCGCCGCTGGCGCTGGGAAATTCTCAGCGCGCCCACTCGTAAAACCAAACGCGTCCTTTCCTCCCACGCCCCGGCGCGCAGGGGACTGCGCGCCCTGCCGCACCGTCGTGTCACCCGGTTCGCATCGAGAATAGCCCAGCCATTCATGGCTGGATAAAGCGTCCCCCATCCATTGAAGTCCCGCCGGGACGAAAGAACATCTCTGCCGTCCCCGCCGGGACTTTGCCATTTCGCCGCACCTACCCACGGTTGAAACCGTGGGCTATTTTCACCCGTCCCTCCGGGGCAAGTATTGCGCGTAGTCATTTGCGTTTTCATTCGCGTCCATCCGCTGATTCGCGGGCAATTCTTCCTTCACGCCGCCGGGCATTGCATCACGCACCCATTGTCTCCCACGCCCCGGCGCGCAGAGGACTGCGCGCCCTACCTCCGCGCCGCCTCGCTCACGCCCCGCCTTCCCGCTTGTTCAAGTTCCTTTGGAGGGGTAATCTTCGGCCATGATCTACAAGCGCATTACCTGCGATCCCAAGCGAATGAACGGCCAGCCGTGCATCCGGCAGTTGCGGCTCACCGTGCGCCGGGTGGTGGAGGCCGTGGCGCTGTATCCCGATCGGCGTGACTTGCAGCGTGAGTTCCCCGAACTGGAGGAGGAGGACATCCGCGAGGCGCTCGCCTACGCCGCCGCCAATCTGGACGACAAGGTGATTGAGCTGGCCGCCGCCTGATGAAGCTGCTGCTGGACCAAGGCACGCCGCGCTCGGCCGCCGCCCTGCTCCGTCAGGCCGGGCTGGACGCGGTTCACACGGGCGAATGCGGTCTCGCCGAAGCGTCCGACGCGGAAATCATCCAGCGGGCAGCCGAACAGGATCGCATCGTAGTGACGCTGGACGCCGACTTTCACGCGCTGCTGGCCCTCAGCGCGTCGCGCAAGCCGTCGGTCATCCGCCTCCGCATCGAAGGCCTGCGCGCAGAGGAATTCAGCCGGTTGCTACAGCGAGTGCTGGGACAGTGCGCCGAGGAGTTGGCTGACGGCGCGTTGATTTCGGTCACGGAAACGCAAGTCCGTCTCCGTCGCTTGCCGATTGGGTAGGGCGCTGCGCGGCGGAGGACAGCGCGGCCCGCCTGTCCTTCCGTTCAAGACTTCCTGCTTGAGCGGTTTCTGCAAGTCAGTGGGCAGGCTGGAAGCGCTGACCTACCCCGTGCCGGCGATTTGTAATCGCCGTCCACAGGCTTCAGCAGTTCGAGCACGCGCTGATGTGCCGTTTCCCCCAGACGGCGGTTGCAAACCGCCGGCACGCAGCTCGGGCAAGTGGCATTCAGGAAAAGCGGTCTTCCGTCCACGGGTCGGCGGTGTTGGAGTAGCCGCGCACTTCCCAGAAGCCGAGAATGTCGCGGTCGAGGAAGGTGATTTCACGCACCCACTTCGCGCCCTTCCACGCGTAGCGCTTGGGGACGATGACGCGCGCGGGGCCGCCGTGCTCGATGGGGAGTGGCTGACCGTTCCACGAGTGCGCGATGAGCACGTCGTCGTCGAGACACACGTCCAACGGGTTGTTCGTGGAGTAGCCGTCGTGGCTTTTGAAGAAAACGTGCGTGGCGGAAGACTTCGGCTTCACGAGCTCCGCCAGCGTGAAGAACGCGACACCGCTGAACTCCATGTCGAACTGGCTCCAGGTCGTGACGCAGTGGAAGTCGCTCACGTCCGTGAACCGCGGCAGTGCGCTGAACTGCTCCCAGCTCAACGTGACCGGGTTTTCGACGTGCCCGTGAATCTTCAGCTCCCATTTGTCCAGCGGCACGTCCGGATGGTTGCCGAGATCGAGCACGGGGAAGTTGTGGACCTGTCGCTGGCCCGGCGGGAGCCGGTCGGTCGAGCGCACGACGGGCTTTTCCTGGCCCGCCATCTTGCGCGCCCAGCGCTCCTTCCGCGCGATGTAGTCGTCTTTCATCAGCCGCGCGGACGGTGCGGCGGGGCAGGGGGATTTGCAAGTCAACGGCCGCTTCTGTCAATTCCCGCCGCCTCCGCCTTCCGCCTTGATCCAGTGCGCTGAATGACTGCCCGTTCCCGTCGTCCATTTGCCCGACATCGCCAACACTATGCGCAAAAACATCTTCGTCGTCTTCACCCTCACCGCACTTGCGGGCCAGCTCGCCGCCGCCGAATGGAAGGTCACGCCAGACTGGCTCAAACTCCCCGAAGGCCGCCCCACGCTCGGCAACCAGCACGGTGACATCGCCGTCAGCTCCAAGGGCGAGGTCTATGTCAGCGTCAAGGACCCCAAGGCCGGCCTCCAAGTCTATGGCTCCGACGGCAAATGGCTCCGTAATGTCCCCGACGCCCCCGCCGACTTCCACGGCTTCGTCATCAAGAAACAAGCCGACGGCGAATATATCTACGGCCCGCGCCTCGGCGGCGGCAACATCCTCAAACTCACCCTTGAAGGCAAAGTCGTCCTCGACATTCCCAACTCCGTCATCCCCGAAGACTTCAAGGTGAAGAACAAAGACGGCAAGTCCCGCGTCGCCATGACCGGCATGGACGTCGCGCCCAACGGCGACTGGTTTGTCACCGACGGCTACGCCTCCAGCTACGTCCACCACTTCGACAAGACCGGCAAATACATCAAATCCTTCGGCGGCAAGAAAGCCCCCTACAACTTCACCACGCTTCACAAGATCGCGGTGGACACCCGCTTCTCTCCCATCCGTATTATTGCCTGCGACCGCGAAGCCGGACGCGTCGTCCATATGTCAACCGACGGCGAACTCCTCGGCGTCGTCGCCAAAGACCTGCTCAACCCCGCTGCCATCACCGTGCAAGGCGACTACGCCCTCGTCGGGGAGATTCGCGGCGCCGTCAGCGTGCTCGACAAGGAAGGCAAGACCGTCGCCCGCCTCGGCTTGAACACCACCCCCGGAGAAACCGGCAACAACAACCTCGAAGTCGCCAAATGGCGGCCCGGCTTCGTCACCGCCCCGCACGGCGTCGCCTTCAACAGCCACGGCGACATCTTCGTCTCCGAATACAACAAGTTCGGCCGCGTGCACCGCTGGGACAAGCTCTGACGCCAGCCGCCCGCGCTTTCACTCCGCTTCTCAGTCCTCCTCGGCGAGGCTGCGTGCAGTCCCCCCGTGCGAACCAGCGAGTCGTGCAAATGGGGTGATGAGCCGTGCGCCCTCCTCTTTCCCTTGGAGGGAAGGCGGGTGAGCTTGACCGAGGAAAACGCTCCCGCCGCTCATGCCGTCGCCGCTTCGGTCTCGCAGAGCATATCGCCGCAACCGCAGCCGGCTTCGTCCTGATCGGCGAAGTCGTGGCTGTCCCAGTTCGGGTCGAGGCCGAGGTCTTTCAGCATCTGCAAATCTTTTTCCACGGACTGATTCAGCGTGGTGAGATAGTTGCCCACCATGAGCGCGCTCGCGCCCGCCGCGAAGATCATGCTCTGGAGATCGCGCAGGTTGATCGTGCGGCCGCCGGCGATCATGATTTCCTGGCGCGGCAGGACGAAGCGGAAGCAGGCGATGGTCTTGAGGATTTCCATCGGCGGCAGCGGCGGGTTCTTCTCGAACGGCGTGCCGGGAATGGGGTTGAGGATGTTGATGGGGCAGACGTTCGCGCCAATCTCGCGCAACGACAGCGCAAGATCGCAGCGATCCTCGCGCGTCTCGCCCATGCCGATGATGCCGCCGGAGCAAATCTTCAGGCCGGCCTTTTTCAAGTAGCCGATGGTTTCGATGCGGTCCTCGTAAGTGTGCGTGGTGCAGGTCTGCGGAAAGAAGCGGCGCGAGCTTTCAAGGTTGTGTCCGTAGCATTCGAGGCCCGCGGCTTTGAGGCGGTCTGCCACGACCTGGCTCTTGATGATGCCGAGCGAGGCGTCGGGCCGCGTCTTGCCGGTGGCCTTCAACTCGGCGATGCGGTCGCATACTTCGTCGAGCATCGGGCCTTCTTTCAAGCCCTTCCACGCAGCGACAAGGCCGACGGCGGTCACGCCGTTGCGGTTTGCCTCGTCCGCCGCTTCGATCACTGGCTCGGGATCCACAAAACCATACTTCGGCGAGGCCGTCTGGTGAAACGCGGACTGCGCGCAGAAGCTGCAATTCTCCGAGCACGCGCCGGCCTTGGCGTTGACGATGGAGCAGAGGTGAATCTTGTTGCCCTTGTAGTGCTCGCGGATGCGGTTGGCCCACGCCATCAGCTCGAAGATGTCGGCGGTGTCCTCCAGACTGAAAAGCCACAGGGCCTCGTCGCGGTCAATGCGCCCGCCGTTGAGCACGCGCTGTCCGAGTTCGGAAAGACGGTCGTGTTTCGTGGCGTCAAACGAGTTAAGTCGCATGGTTGACAGGATAATGAAGGCGCGGTGCAAGGCAAGCCGGGAGTGGCCGAAGTGTTTTCATTGACTCCCCGGCCCTGCGGTTCCTACTCACTTCATGCGCGCCGTCGTTCGCTTCCTTGCCTTCGTGCTCCTGCTGTCGCCGTCGCTGCTCGCGGCGGACGCGAAGCTCAATATTTTCATCTGGAGCGAATACCTTGACCCGCAGGTGGTGAAGGAGTTCGAGCAGCGGTTCGCCTGCAAGGTGACAGTGGACGTGTATGAGGACGCGGAATCCATGCTCGCGAAGCTGCAAGGCGGCGGCACCGCGCTCTACGACCTCGTCGTGCCGCCCGATCATCTCGTGCCGACGATGGTGAAGCTGAATCTCCTCGCGCCGCTGCGTCCGGCGAATTTGCCGAACTTCAAGAACCTCGACCCGAAGTTCACCAGCCCGCCGTATGATCGCGGCAACCGGTTCAGCGTCGCCTATCAGTGGGGCACCGTCGGCATCCTCGTGCGGCCGGCGGCGGGCAAGGCGGTCGCGGAGACGTGGGGTCTCGTGTTCGACGCGAAGCAGCAGCCGGGGAAATTTGTGTTGATAGACTCAGTGCGGGACTGCCTCGGCGCGGCATTGAAATTCAAAGGGCACAGCTTGAACACGACGGAAGTCGCGCATCTGAAGGAAGCGCGCGACCTCGTCATTGAAGCGAAGAAACGCGCTGTCGGCTTCGATGGGAGCGTCGCTGCGAAGAACAAAGTCGTGGCGAAGACCGTGGCGACCGCCATCGTTTACAGCGGCGAGGCGGCGCGGGCGATGACTGACGACGCGTCACTGCGCTACATCATTCCGCGCGAGGGCAGTCAGATTTGGGTGGACAACCTGTGCATCCCGGCGAAGGCTCCGCACCGCGACCTCGCGGAGAAGTTCATCAACCACGTGCTCGACGCGAAGGTCGGCGCGCGGCTTTCAAACTTCCTGCAATACGCGACGCCCAACGCCGCAGCGAAGCCGTTTATCAAGCCCGAGGACTTGAAGAACCCGGCGATCTACCCAACGCCCGACGTGATGAAGAAGCTGGAGTTCCTCGAAGACCTCGGCTCGAAGACAAAGCTTTTTGACGAGGCTTGGACGCAGGTGAAGACGAGGTAGCGGGAGAGTCGCTGTTCTGAGGCCGGATCGTCACCCAACCGGCACACCCGGACATTCGCACCCTGGTGGAAGTCTTTCCGCGAGGTTGAACTTCCACCGCCTCGCCTGAGCCTCTAGGCTGCGCGGCGCATGACCAACGAGACGCCTGCCCAGGCTGCGCCGTCGCCGTCCCCTGCCCCGTCCAAGGGCAAGGTGTTCCTGCGCCGGCTCGCGAGTTCGGTCGCGCTATGGACGGTCGTGCTAGGCGCGTTGCTCTGCGGCAACAAGCTGGTGGCCGATGTGGTGTTCATCCTCATCATGCTATTGCTGGCGGCGTGCGGGATGTTCGAGTTCTACGGCCTTGTGCGCACGCGCGGGCTGGTGTGCTTCCGCAAGTTCGGCATGGCGGCGGGACTGCTGATGGTCGCCGGAACATTCCTCCATTGCAAAGGCACGCTCGGCATCTACGACTCGCCGTCGCGCGTAAATGATTTTGAAACGATCTTCCTCATCTTCTTCGTGCTCGGCCTGTGCGTGCGCCAATTCATAGCGAAGGACAACCCCCACGGCATCGTCGCGATGGCGACCACGCTGCTCGGCCTGATGTATGTGCCGTGGCTGCTGAACTTCATCCAGAAGATTGAATTCTTCCGCTTCCCGGCGAGCGCGGCGGCGGACGCGGGCACGTTCTACGTGCTCTACTTCATCGTGGTGACGAAGTTCAGCGACGTGGGCGCGTATTGCACCGGGTCGCTCATCGGGCGGCACAAGATGATCCCGCGCATAAGCCCGGGGAAGACGTGGGAAGGCTTCGGTGGCGCGGTCGTCATCTCCACGGGCGCGAGCGTCGCCTTCGCACACTTTGCGGGTGGTAAACTTTACGGGATGAATCTCACGCACGCGCTCGTGCTCGGCGTCGTGCTCAGCATCGCGGCGGTGATCGGCGACTTGATCGAGTCGCTCTTCAAGCGCGAAGCGGGCGTGAAGGACTCCGGCGGCTACTTTCCCGGCATCGGCGGGATTCTGGACTTGCTCGACAGCCTGCTGTTCAATGCACCGCTGATGTATCTCTACCTGCGCCATGTGCTCACTCACTGATTTTTAGCCACAGATGGGCACAGATGAAACACAGATGGAGGGCGGGGCGAAGGACTATTCGCTTCAGCCGGTGACGAAGGAACTGATTGGCGCGGCGTTCGAGGTTCATAATGTGCTCGGCTACGGCTTTCTCGAACGCGTCTACCAGCGTGCCATGCAAGTCGAACTGACGTTGCGCAAGGTGAAGGTCGAGCTGGAGCCGAAGCTGCAAGTCCACTTCAAAGGCGTCATCGTCGGCGACTACGCATCCGATCTCCTCGTGGAAGACAAAATTCTCGTCGAGCTCAAGACCGACCCGGAGTATCAACCCGCGCACGAAGCCCAGCTCATCAACGAACTGAAGGGCACCCGACTTCGCCTCGGTTTTCTCATCAATTTTGGGCGCGCGAAAGTGGAATACAAACGCATGGTCGTGTGATCGTTTCCCATCTGTGCTTATCTGTGTCCATCTGTGGCTAAAATGAAAAACGTCGTCCTCCTCGGCTCCACCGGCTCCATCGGCACCAGCACGCTCAAGGTCGCCGATGATTTGCCCGACCGCCTGCGCATCGTAGGCATGGCGGCGGGCGGGAACTCCGAGCTGCTCCTCGGACAAACCCTCAAGTATCAGCCCGCCGCCATCTCCCTCACCGACCCGGCGAAGGCGGTTGAACTCCAGTCCGCACTCGGCACCAAGGTCCAAGTCCACGCCGGCAACGACGGCCTCCTCAAGCTCGCCACCATGCCCGAGGCGGACATTGTGCTCATCGCCATCGTCGGCACGGCTGGCTTGCAACCCGCCCTCGCCGCCATCCGCGCGGGCAAGGACATCGCCGTCGCCTCCAAGGAAATCCTCGTCATGGCCGGCGAGACCGTGATGAACGAAGCCCGCAAACACGGCGTGCAAGTCCTCGCCGTGGACAGCGAGCACTCCGCCATCTTCCAATGCCTCGACGAAAAGCCGCCGAGTTCCGTCCGCGCACTGTGGCTCACCGCCAGCGGCGGCCCCTTTCGCGACAAGACCCTGCATCCGAAGGAATCCTTCGCCGACATCACCGTCGAGCGCGCGCTCAAGCACCCGAGCTGGGTCATGGGCCGCAAGATCACGATTGATTCCGCCACCCTCTTCAACAAGGGCCTGGAAATGATCGAAGCCCGCTGGCTCTTCGACATCGGCATGGACCGCGTGAAGGTCGTCGTGCACCCGCAGAGCGTCGTCCACTCGATGGTCGAGTTCGTGGACGGCTCCATCATCGCGCAACTCAGCACGCCCGACATGTGCCTGCCCATCCAATACGCCCTCACCTACCCGGAGCGCGTCGGCAGCGACCGCGTGCAGACGAACTTCGCCAAGATCGGCAGCCTCACCTTCGAGGAGCCGGACCTCGACCGCTTCCCCTCGCTCAACCTCGCCCGCCGCGCCGGTGAAGTCGGCGGCACCCTGCCCGCCGTGTTGAACGCTGCGAACGAAATCGCCGTGGAAGCCTTCTGCAACCGCCAGATCAAATTCACCGACATCTCCGCCGCCGTCGCCCGCACGATGGACGCGCATCAAGTCGTCGCGCATCCCACGCTGGAACAAATCCTCGCGGCGGATGCTTGGGCACGACAGAACACGCTCACTGGAACGCAGCTTTGACCAGCACTGCAATCCGTGATTCTGTTCACCTTATGAACAGCCAACCGCCAACCGAACGCCTGTTGTGGAGTGCGCTGTTGGTGTTGTGGGGCAGTAGGGTGCTGATAGGGAGCATGGTTACGATCAAAGTCCAGCGGAGTTGGGACGGACTTGTTCCGTTCCCCGTCTCAATTCTCGTCGGCCTAATACTCGGCGTCATTGGCGCTTGGGCGTTCGAGGGTGGCCTTCGGTTCGCTACTCGGCTGTCCGAGAAGCAGCGGAGGGCTTTGCACGATGACGACTGACCACGCGCTTCTCGTCAGCAGATGTTTCCTTTGCAAAGCCTGATGTCGTTCTCCCTTCGCAATTCGGATTTGCGCGACCTCTACGACAAGGTCGTCGCCGGTGAGCGGCTTTCCGACGCGGATGCCCTGCGGCTTTTCGAGAGCAAGGACATCAACGCCCTCGGGGCCATTGCGGACTTCGCGCGGCAGCGGAAGGTCGGCAACCGCGCCAGCTACATCCTCAACCGCTACCTCAACTACTCGAACTACTGCATCCTGAGCTGCCAGTTCTGCTCGTTCGCGCGCAAGAAGCGCGACGCCGACGGCTTCGAGCTGACCATTCCGCAGATGGTCGAGAAGGCGCGCGAGGCGTTGAAGCTCGGCATCACGGAGCTGCACATCGTCGGCGGACTGCACCCGTCGCTGCTGTTCAGTTACTACGTGGATATGCTGAAGGCGTTGAGCGCGCTCAATGACGGTAGGGCCGCGCTGCCGCGCGGCCACGACGGACAGAAGGACGACCAACAGGTCGTCCCTACCACTCGACTTCAACTTAAATGCTTCACCGCCATTGAAATCCTGCACCTCGCTTGGCTCGCAAAAAAATCCGTTGAGCAAGTTTTGATTGAATTGAAAGCAGCGGGCCTTGATTCCCTCACCGGCGGCGGCGCGGAAATTTTCCGTCCGGAAGTCCGCAGCGCCATCGCCAAGGGCAAGGAATCCGCCGAGGAATATCTGGACGTTCACCGCACCTGGCACAAGCTCGGCGGACGCAGCACCTGCACGATGCTGTTCGGCCACGTCGAATCGCTCGCCGACCGCGTGGATCACCTGCGGCAATTGCGCGCGTTGCAGGACGAGACGCGCGGCTTCGTTGGCTTCGTGCCGCTGCCGTATCAGCCGGAGAACAACGACATCCCGGTGAAGACACCGCCCACGGGCTTCGACGCGTTGCGCACCATCG
>CAYZJP010000155.1:0-10384 GCA_964478755.1 uncultured Klebsiella sp. | reverse complement strand
CAGCAGCGTCCACGTCGAAGCGCCGTTGGGTGGCTACAAGCAGAGCGGCGTGGGGCGTGACTTGGGCATGGCGGCGATGGAGGGATACACGGAGTTGAAGAACATCTACGTGGATGAACGGTAAAAAACCTCTCGCAAGATCGCGTGGGCTGGAATAATTTCACACTTGAAGCACCGAACCGCTCCACCATGCAATCGCATCATTTCCGTCGTCAAGTCGCGTTCACCTTGATCGAACTGCTCGTTGTCATCGCCATCATTGCGATCCTCGCGGGTATGCTATTGCCGGCGTTGTCCAAGGCAAAGGCCAAAGCCAAGGTCACCAAGTGCCTGAACAATAACAAACAGATTGGCATGGGCTTCCTGCTTTACGCGGCGGACTACGACAACAAGCTGATTGACCTCTACACCGCCGCGCCCGGTGTCACGCCCGCCGTTTGGTATTACGACACCTTGGATCCGCTGAAGTATATGCCTTCCTACAAAGTTAAGAATGGTGTCTGGCGGTGTCCGGACGCGAAGGATTCGGAGATCGCCGCCGGATGGGGCGGTTTCTGGGAAGGATACGCACCCATCGAAGACAACATCATTCGGTATGCGGAGAGTGCGCCCGGGGTAGCTCTCCACAGCCAGCGTTTGGATATAATCCGTCGCACCAGCCAAATCTGGCTCATGGGCGACGCTGGCCGTCCCATCGTGGCCAACCAGCCCAAGAGTGGCTACATTCCGTGGATAGCGATTCGCGGGGGAGGGGCGGTTGATACGGTGCCGGGTTTCGCTGGTGCGCCTGCCAGTTGGACGACCACGCCGGAGCAGCAGCCCGCCGCGCGCCATTTGGGACAACGCTCAATCAACTGCTTCATGGATGGG
Organism: uncultured Klebsiella sp.; assembly: GCA_964478755.1. Taxonomy (GTDB): domain Bacteria; phylum Verrucomicrobiota; class Verrucomicrobiia; order Limisphaerales; family SXTU01; genus SXTU01. The sequence continues at coordinate 9,514 of CAYZJP010000155.1, read as the reverse complement.
CATTCCGAGAATCTCACCTATCCCGAAGTGCGCTCCAACAAGTTCAACTTCCTCGGCCATCCACAGGTCAGTCCCGTAGATTTGTAAGACGCCCGCCCGTTGGCCTACTGGTTCACGAGCGTCACTTCCATCTTGCTCCAGTCCACGTTGAACTTTTTCCCCGGCGGGGGCACCGGGATGCTTGGGATGTATTTCTTCGTGACGAGGTCTTCCAGTTTGGCGGGCGGACTTTTCTGCTCCTGCCAGAACTTCTTGTAGGCCGCGTTGAGCGCGGTGAGATCAGGGTCTTTCTGCGGTGGGAGGGTGCTGTTCGATTCAGCCGGTGCAGAGGGCGCGGCGCTGGGGTTGGCTGCCTTCTTCCTGCATCCTGAGATGGTCAGGCTCACGGCCATAAGCAACACCAAGTGGTTTCTCATGCGCGGACTTTAGCTCTCGCGAGTCCGCATTCAACGGCAAACGTCGGCCGGCATCAGCGCTATTGACGAACACGCGGCGGGACGCTTCCCTACCCGGCCATGGAAATTGACCAGAACGAAATCAAAGAACTGATCGCCAGCATCAAGGCCGAGAAGCAGGCCCAGAAGGACAAGGAACTCCGCGACTCGTGGACGAAATACGTCTCGCTCACGCTGGTGTGCCTCGCGGTGCTCACGGCCATCGCCACGCTCAAGGGCGGCGGCTTCACCACGCGCGTGCTCAAGGAGCTGAACGAGGCGACGTTCCAGCAGTCGCTCGCGTCCGACGAGTGGAGTTTCTACCAGGCCAAGTCCGTCAAGCAGAAGCTTTACGAGTTCCAACTCGACTCGCTCGGCAACGCCTCGGACCCCGCCGTGGAAGCGCGTTCGAAAAAGCTCAAGGAGAAGATTGCGGAATACAAGACCGAGCAGGCCGACTCGAAAAAAAAGGCGGAAGACCACGAGAAGAAGCGCGACTTGGCCCGCGCCAGTGCGGACATAATCGCCCTGCTGGGCCGGGAAATGGGCATGGCGATCACATTTTTTCAGGTCTCCGTCGCGCTGGGCGGCATCTGCCTGATCGTGAAAAAGAAGTGGCTCTGGTTCGCCGCGCTGGGGCTCGGATCCTTCGCCGCGTTCAAGATGTTCATGGTGCTGAACACGCCGCTCTGAAGGAGAGCCGTCCAGCCGAAATCAAGGAGCGTCTGGCGTGACGGCCAGTCCGCTTACCGATTGAACAGGAACGCCGGATTGTTGATGAGCGCCCAGGCAAGATCCTGCGCGCCGATGAGGCGGGACTGGTCGAGCTGCCTGGTGCTCAACTCGGCGGCGCGCTTGAGCGTCGCCAGTTTTGCGTCGGTGGAGAGCGGCTCGCTGAGACGCTTGACGCTTTCCTGAAGCTCCTTGAGGTGCGGGTCAGCCGAACGCCCTTTCCTCGCCTCAGCGAGTTCCTTCGTGCGCTTGGCCAGCTCGGCGTCGTTCGCACTGGCGATTTTCTCAAAGGCGGCCTGCTGCTCTTTCGTGCGCAGGTCTGCCGGCATGGCCAGCACGGCGCGCAGCTCCTCGGACTGGCTCAAGCCGGGTGATTTCGCGCTCGTGCCAGCGAGCCGGAAGCGGCCCAGCGTGTAACCCTTCTCCTCGCCACCGTTGAACTGCTGCGTGAGCTTCACGGTGAGCAGGAGGCTGGCGACGTTCGTGAGCGGCTGCTTCAGCTCGAAGGTGGCCCAGTGCGTCGCGCCACCGTTCGGGGAAACGGCCCAGCCCTGCTGCTTGTTGTTGCTGCCATCAATGGCCTTGGCGACCTCGAAATTCTCCTGGCTGAAGTCTGCGAGCGCCTTCGTGAGTTCAACTTTCTTGGCGTCCATCGGCTTGTCCTTGGGCGCGACGCTCAACGTGATTTCATTCAGCACGAAGTTGCCGTCGGGAGCGCGACCGGGGCCGCCACGCGGGAACTTCTTGTCCGTGAGCGCCTCAAGGCGCAGCGCGTTCAGCTCCTTCAAGTCCGTCTCCAGCGTGAACGTGTATTCGCCGCGCGGCGCCTTGCCCGCCGTCACGACGACGGATTTGTCCTCCTGCTGGGCGAGCTTGAGGTCACCGGTGGACTTGAGATTTTTCGTGGTGAACGCGCTCCACGCGGTCTTCAAGTCCTGCTTCTTCTCGAACTCCACGAGGCGCTTCGGAAAGTCCTTTTCGTTGAAACGCTTCAGCTCCGCCTCGGCTTTTTCCGTGCGCTCTTTCTGCTCGGCGTCGAGCTTCGCCTCGCGCGGGGCGATCTCCTTCTCATAGCCCGCCAGCTCAATCTTCGCGTCGGACAAATCCCGCGCGCGCGTCTCCTCGCGCTTCTTCTGCATGCCGGGGAAGATTTTTTCATAGTCAGCGAGCGAGGCGCTGACGGTCGCATTGTCCGCCTTCATGGTGGCCCAGCTTTTCAACGTGGCCTCAATCTCCGCGCTCTTCGCAGGCCGGTTCACGATGCGCAGGAACAGCTCGTTGATGAGCGCGCGGTCGTCCTTCTCGGCGGTGACGAGCTTTGCAATCGCGTTGTCCGGCGCGCTGATGGCGTCACCGACGGTCGCGCCGGAAATGAGCGCCATCACGGGGCCGAGCTGCACGTCGCTGACGCGCTCGCACTCGCAGGCGGACTCGCGGGCGGGCTTGCCCATCGTGGCAAAGAAACCGTCCGGCAACTTGAAACCCGAGTCGGCGAGCTGCGCGGCGCGCGTGCCGGCCGGCACGCCGGGGATGTTCGACTTCGCGCCGGTCACTTTGATGATGGAGTCATAGAGCACCTCGGCGGGCAGGCGGCGCGCGGTGGCGTGGCTGAAGTTGATTTTGTCGTCGTAGTTCCAGCGGTTGCCGACGACCGAGAGTTGATAGGTGTGGGACTTGGCGACAAGCTTCATGAGCTTCCGCGTGTCGAAGCCGCCCGCGATGAACTCCTTCGTGAGATAGTCGAGCAGCTCGGGATTGCTCGGCGGGTTGCCGGCGCGGATGTCGTCGAGCGGCTCAATGATGCCGACGCCCGTGAGGTAGCCCCAGATGCGGTTGGCGAAGCTGCTGGCAAAGTAGCGGTTGTCCTTCGCGGTGATCCACATCGCAAGCTGCTCGCGGCGGGAGAGGGGCTTCTTGTCCTTCGCGTCGGCACCCTTGCCGTCCTCGCCGCAGGTTGCGGGATAAGGGAACTGCGGCGGCGTCTCCTTGCCGGTGCGGTCGTGCTTCTCCTCGCCGCTGGCCAGATCTTCGACGATCTCGTAAAGCGGTTTGCCGCCCTCGACCGCCGTGCCGCCGAGCAGCTTGTCACCGCTGGCCGGGTCTTTCTTCAGGCCGACGCGCGCGAACCACGCCGAGGTCTGGTAATACTGGTCCTGCGTCCAGCGCTCGAACGGATGGTCGTGGCACTTGTTGCAGTTGAAACGCACGGCGAGGAAGAGATGCGTGGTGTTCTCCATCGTGTCCTCGGGTTTGCGCAGAATCTTGTAATAGCTCGCGGGCGGGTTGTCCTTGTTCGAGCCGCTGGCCGTGATGATCTTGCGCGCGAACTCGTCATGCGGCGTGTTCTTCGCGACCTCGTTGCGAATCCAGTCGCGGAACGCCTTCGCGCCCTCCGCGCCGAGGAACTTGCTGTTGACCTGCAGCAGATCGGCCCACTTGTTTGACCAGTGATCCACGTAGTCGTCGCAGCCGACGAGCTTGTCCACGAGCGCATCACGCTTCTCGCGCGTCGGGCGCGGGTCGGCGAGGAAGGCCTTCACCTCGTCCGCGCTGGGCGGTATGCCGGTGAGATCAAGCGACACCCGGCGGATGAACTCGTCGTCCGAGCACAGCCCGCTGGGCAGAATCTTCATGCGCTGCCACTTTGCGGCGGTGAACTCGTCAATCTTGTTCCATTTCTCCGGCTCGCTCCACGCGAAGCCCGTGCGGTCGCCCATGACCGTCACCGTCGTCGCCGCGTAAGCGCCCTCGAAACGCGCGAGCATCGGCGCCTCGCCGCGTCGCAACGTCGTCACCACGCCCGCTGCGTCAGTCTTCGCCACGTCTTGGTTGCCAGTGTCCACGAAGGCGAGTGTCGTCACGTCGCGCGTCGAGCCATCGGCGTAAGTCGCGAGCACGCGCATTTGCTGACGCGCACCGACGCGCTGCACGACGGGGTTTTGCGGCGACAACTCGATCTTCGTCACGCGCGGCGCGCCGGCGTTGAGCTTCGCGCCCGCGCCGATCCACTCGCGCACGATGCGGTAGTTCAAATCGCCCGGCTCGAAAACTTTCTGCCCCTGGTGCGGCACCGCGCCGGTGGGCTTGAGCAGCATGAGCGAATCATCCGGCGACGCGACGTTTGCGCGGCGCGAGGCGAGTTCATCCGTGAAGGCGCGCACGTCATACTCGGCGTCGTAGCCGCGCAGCGAGAGCTTGAAGCCGTTCTTGCCCTCCTTCGCGCCGTGGCAGGTGCCGCCGTTGCAGCCGGCCTTGGTCAGCACGGGATTCACGTCGCGGATGAAATCGGTCTGCGGCTCCTTCGTGATGCCGGCGACTTTTACCGGCACGCTGGCGGACTTGCCCGCAAGCGAAGCTTTCACCGTGACGGAGCCGTTGGCCTTCGGGCGCACGACGCCGCCGGGCAACACGTCCGCCGCGCTCTTGCTGAAGCCGGTCAGCTCCAGCTTCGCAAGCCGCGTGGCGTCGAGGCGCTCGCCGTTCGCGAGCGTGGCGAAGACGAGCAACTGCGCGCTGTCGGTCCACTTGCCCAGCTCGACAGACTTGGGTTCGATTTCCAGGGCGACGACCTTCGCGTCCTTCGGCAGCGCTTCGGCTTCGCCGTCGGTCTTGGGTGCGAGCGCGGAGGGCGCGTCAAATTTCTTTGCCGCGAGCGCCTTGCTGGACGCGCTGATTTGCACGCTGGGGATTTCCTTGAGCACCGAACCGTTCTCGGCGTTGAACAGGCGGATAAGTCCGTCCGAGCCGGCGGCGGCGACGGTCTTGTTGTCCGGCGCGATGGCGACGGCGAAGAGGCCGGCCAGCGGGACGGAGACCTTGAACAGCGATTTCGAGCCGCTGGCCTTGTATTTGGCGATGACTTCCTTGTCCTTCTCGCTGCGGCTGGCAGGGATTTTCTTCATCACGTCGGCCATTTCCTTCGTGATGGCGTTGGTGCCGAAAGTGAAGGTCGCGGCGAGCACTTCGCCCTTGCCGTCGAGCGCGCTGGCGGCGGCGAGCACGGTGCCGTCGGCACTGAACGCGACGGACGTCACGCGGCCGAGCATCTGGTCGAGCGTGAAGACGCCGTTGTTGTCGTCGCCGATCTGGCGCACGGCGGTGCGGAAGATTTGATAGACCTTCGGCACGCTGTCGGAGCCGCCCATGAGAATCTCCTCGCGCAACGGATGGCGCGCGACCGCCGCGATGCCGCCCTTGAGCGCGTTGGGCGTGATGCTGGAAATGTTGTCCACGAAGCGCTGCGTGGCCAGTTCGGTGAGCTTGGTGGTCATGTCGCGCGAGACGGAAATGACGTGATCGCCCTTGAGCGACCACGCGGTGTCGCGCACCCAGTCGCTGTGCGAACCCATGAAAAGCACTTGCTTGGCGGAGTCGGCCTCGATGGCGCGCACGGTGTTGTCGCCGCAGCCGAAGGAAATCAACTTGCCGTCCGGCGACCAGGTCGCGCCGTAGAGCGTGTCGTAGGTGACGGAGTGCGAGAGCGTAAGCTTCCGCTTCTCGACATCCCAGATTTGGATTTCGCCCATGCGGCCTGGCAGTCCGCCCGCGACGGCGAGGCGCTTGCCGTCGGGAGAAAATTTTACCGACTCAATGCGCTCGCTCAAGCCGACAAGCCGCGCCGCGAGGCCGGAGCCGTCGGCCTTGTGCAGCAGAACTTCGTGGAAGCCCGCGACGGCGAGAAGTTTTCCGTCCGGCGAGTAGTCGAGCGACGTGATCACCGGCGGCAGCGAATACACCGGCGGATGGTTCATGTCGTAGCGCTCCTTCGCATTGGCCGGCGTGTCGTCGAGCGCGCCTTGGGCGATCCAGTTGCAGATAAGCTCGATCTCCGTTTCGTGGAGCGGCTTCTTGCCTTCGGGCATCTCGGCCTTGCCGTCCTTGGGCGTGATGAGCTGGACGAGGTGGGATTTCTCCGGTGACTTCGCGACAATTGCGGTCTCCTTGCTGTCGCCCGTGCCGAGCATCTGCTTGAAATCCGTCATCACGTAGCCGCCGCGCGATTTCGCGGGCTGGTGGCAGCCCTGGCAGTTCGCCTGGAAGATGGGCCGGACATCCTTGTAGTAGCTGACTTTCTTCGGCGGCGCGGCCTTCTTGTCCGGAGTGGCGGCGAACAGGCTGGCGGCGGCGAAAATGAGGACGCCGAAACCGCCCCAAAGTTGCTTGCAATTCATAGTTTGAAAGTGCGCGAAACCCGTCGCGCGTGGCATCAGCCCACGCGCGACGGAAGCAATAAAAACCGACGGCCCGTGGAAGGTGAAATTCACCGGCAGCTCAAAAGAAAGCCCGCGTCCCGAAACGAGACGCGGGCGTTGGGCGGACACTTGCCGCTTAAATGAACCGGGTCTTGCCGGGGACGGGGAGCTGATACATCCCGTCGGGGCCGGGCAGGCTGGGCGGCGCGAGCTTGATGGCCTCTTCCCACGGCACCTGGTCAATGCCCTTGACCATGGTGTCGAGGTTGGACTTCATCGCGTCGTCCCAGGTGATTTCCTTGCCCGAGTAGGTCGCCATGCGGCCGAGCACTGAGGTCATGGAACTGTTCGCGCCGTATTCGGCCTCGTTGTAAGGCTTGTCATTGCGGACGGCGTCGAAGAGGTCGTCGTGCTCCTGCTGGTAAGGATCCTTTCCGCCGCCCTGATAGCGCCACGCGTTTTCTCCGGTGATCGTGTAGCGGCCGAGGTTGGCCACGCCCTTCGTGCCGATGGCGTGCTCGGAAACGTCGTTCCAGCAACCGAGCTGGTGGCGGCATTGGCTGAAGCAGACCGAGCCGTCCTCGTAAGTGAACTCAACGACGTGATGGTCGAAGATTTCGCCGTAATCCTTACCCTTGCGCGTCTCGCAACCGCCGTTGCCGCGTGCCTTGACCGGATGGCCGCGCTTGACCCAGTTGATCACGTCGAGATTGTGAATGTGCTGCTCGCAGATGTGGTCGCCGCAGAGCCAGACGAAGTAATACCAGTTGCGCATCTGGTATTCCAACTCGGTGAGCTTGCGGCCGTATTTGGCCTCCAACTCCGCACGGGGATGCACCCAAGGCGTGTTGCCGTTCCAGTAGGCGCGGGTCGCGACAATGTCACCCATCTGGCCGTCGTGGATGCGCTTGATGGTCTCGATGTAGCCGGCCTGGTGATGCCGCTGAAGGCCCACACCGACCTTGAGGTTTTTCTTCTTCGCCTCGGCGGCGGCGGCGATGACTTTCTTGTAGCCGGCCACGTCCACGCAAACCGGCTTCTCCATGAAGATGTTTTTGCCCTGGCGCACGGCCTCCTCGAACATCATCGGGCGGAAGCCGGGCGGCGTGGCGAGGATCACGAGGTCGGCCTGCGCGATGGCCTTCTTGTAGGCATCGAAGCCCATGAATTTGTTCTCGTCCTTCACCGCGACCTTGTCCTTGTGGTTCTTGCTCAACTGCGCCAGCGAGCTGTCCATGCGGTCCTGATGCACGTCCGCCACGGCGACGAGCTTGACGCTCTCGCCGGTGCTGAGCGCCTGGTTCGCCGCGCCGGAGCCGCGCCCGCCCATGCCGATGAGCGCGATCTTGATCGTGTCGCCCGGCGACGCGCCGTGGACGAAGCGCTCGACCGGCAGCGTGCTCAACGCGGCGGCTGTGCCGGCGATCTTGGACGAGGTGGAGAGAAAATTCCGGCGCGTGACCGGAGCCGAGGCGGGGACAATCAGGTTGCTCATAATTTCAATCGCGTTGGACTTGGCCGTCCGCCGCGACATTCGCGGCGCAATCGCAAAGCCCGTTCACCAATCGGGAACGGAGGCGAGTGTAGAGACGGGAAGCGGGTTGTCCAGCGCGCGGAAAAGGACTCCGGCTGTTGCCCCCAAGCAAGTTGGGGAAGGATGCCACATTCAAAGTCGGCTCACAGCGACCGAAACGTGTCCTCGGTGAGGTTGGATTGCTTGAGGATGGCCCGGAAGGTTCCGGTCGGGATGTCTCCGGGGTGCATGGCGACATACGTTTGCCGGCCATCCGCGTGACGCAACACCGCGTGTGAGCCGGACTGGCGCTTCACGACGAACCCCGCCCGCTGGAGCTTCGCCAGCAACCTCACGCGCTTTGTAGGGCATCTTCGGGCAAGTCGAGGGTGCTGAAGAGAATCTCCGGACTGGCTGCCACGCTTTCGCCGTTGGCCTTCTTCTCCGCCAGCCAGAGACGGATCAAATCCAGCGCCGCTTCCCGCGCTCCCTCCACTCCCGGCCCGTGCGTCGTCAGGCCGAGCGTGGGGACGTGGGCGTAGAAATAACCGGGCGGAAAGTCCGGGTCGCGCACCTTCTCGAAGAGGACGCCGAAGTTCATGGAGGGAAACTAGCCGCCGATGCGGGCGAGGTCAACGCGCTGCAATAGATGCGGCCACTCATGGTGGTTTTAGTCAGAGTCGGCTCGCCCTACGACCTGACGAAAGACCTTGTGGCCATCCTTCTGTCCTTGTTCAAACCCGCGTGTCGGAGCTTCCGGGCGGAAACAGTATGTTGCGAATCTTCCGGTGAGTGCCGAGTGATAGCCCTCGCGGTAAGTCGAAGCGTATTCTTGAGCGTGCGGGTCGTTGGCAGAATAGGGGTTGCTTAATGGCGTAGGAATCGCCCCGGGATGAACCCAAAGCAACCGGAAGGAGAGCAACCCAAGCAGGCAGTAAGCAGCCGCCAGCGCAGCACTCGAACCAAGCTGGAACTTCCATGTGCGTTTGCGGAAACCAGCGGCGACGACCGGCGGCAGTGCCAGCACTATGAGAACGGACAGCAGCCAAGTGTGAGTTGCCCCAGCCATTGCCAGTAGCACGCTCGGCCACATCAGCAAAACCACGACCGGATTTCCGATGTAGGTTGAATTCCACCAATATCCAATAGCCGCAAAGACGCAGACTTCCACCACGAGGCACAGCGCAGTCTTGGTGGTGAGGGCTTTCAAGTGAGGGCTTGGGTTGGCTCACGAACTGTCGGCGCGGCCCCAAGATTTGGCAAGCATCCGTCAGTTGCCTTCGCCGGCCACTCCTTCACCGGTTCGTAAAAAGTATTCCGTTGCACGGGAATTCTCCCCGCCTCACGGATGGCCTTCACCATCTCCGCCTCGGTCTGGAGCTGCGGGGACTTGGCCCCGGCCATGTGGAAGATGTGCTCCTCGACGATGGTGCCGTGGAGGTCGTCCGCGCCGTAGCTGAGGGCGACCTGCGCGAGCTTGAGGCCCATGCCGACCCAGTAGGCGGTGATGCGATCGAAGTTGTCGAGGTAGAGCCGGCTCACCGCGACGGTGCGGAGCTGATCGAAGCCCGTCGGCGGCACGCGCACGGGGATGTCGTTGTTCTCCGGCTGATACGGCAGCGGCACGAAGCCAACGAAGCCGC
>CAYZJP010000154.1:390-10388 GCA_964478755.1 uncultured Klebsiella sp. | reverse complement strand
ATGCCGGCGATGCTGGAGGAATTCGAGAAGGGCGCGCGTGCGTTGCAAAAGGACTTTCCGGAGCGGAAGGAAGTTTTCGAGATGCTCTACGCGGTCGCGATGCGCTCGGACGGCACGAAGGCTGCGGCGCTGTTGAAGGAAATCACGGCGAGCAACGCCGAGCCGCAGGTGAAGGAGGCCGCGCAGGCGCAGCTCAAGAAGACCGAGCGCGTGGGCAAGCCCATCACGCTCAAGTTCACCGCGCTGGACGGGCGCAAAGTCGAGCTGGCGAAGATGAGGGGGAAGGTCGTGCTGATCGATTTCTGGGCGACGTGGTGCGGGCCGTGCGTCGCGGAGATTCCGAACGTGAAGGCCGCCTACGAGAGGCTCAACCCCAAGGGCTTCGAGGTCATCGGCATCAGTCTCGATGACGACAAGGCCGCGTTGCAGGCGATGGTGAAGAGCAAGCAGCTCCCTTGGCCGCAATTCTTCGAGGACAAGGAGGAGAACCGTTACGCGAAGGAGTTCGATGTCGCCTCCATCCCGACCATGTGGCTCGTGGATAAACAAGGCAATCTCGTGGACACCAACGCTCGCGAAGGGCTGGAGAAGAAGGTGGAGAAACTGCTCGCGGAGAAAAAAGCGGAGAAGTGACTCGTTGTCAGCCGGTGAGCTGTTGTCGGCAAGCGCTCCGCTTTCGCCTTCTCAACTCCTCCGCCTCCGTCCATCCTGCGGCATGGACTCACTGCTTTTCCCGGGCGGGAAATTTCTCGGCATCGAGTGGCACGTCTGGAAGCTGATCGGCTGGCTCGGCAACGTCGTGTTCTTCTCGCGCTTCGTCGTCCAGTGGTATGCCACCGAGAAACGCAAGCAGGTCGTTGTGCCTTCGGCGTTTTGGTGGCTGAGTCTCAGCGGCTCGCTGTTGTTGCTCTCCTACGCGTTCTATCGCAAGGACTCCGTCTTCATCTTTGCGAACCTCTTCTCCTGGATTCCCTACATCCGCAACCTTGTCATCCACCGCCGTCACAAGGACGCGCACGTCCTCTGTCCTCAGTGCAACGCCGGCTGCCCTCCGCAATTTAATTACTGTTCCGTCTGCGGCGCTCCTTTGCGGCCAAAAGTGACCACGGAAAGCAGTTCCGTTCAATCGCGCTGAAACACCAGGGCCGCTTGGCTGCCCCAGAAACCGGCGGAGACTGACAATGCGGCGCTGACTACCATCGGCTGACTGTTCGCGCGTAACACATTCAGCTTCACTTCCGGGTCGAGCGTGTCGCAGTTCGCCGTTCCCGGCAGACATCCTTCCCGTATCGCCCGAATCGCAATCACCGCTTCCAGCGCGGCGGATGCGCCGAGGCAGTGGCCGGTCACGGCCTTCGTCGAGGAACACGGCACGCGTGTCGCGTCGTCGCCGAGCGCGGTGCGCAGTGCGTTCGCTTCCGCGAGGTCGTTGAGCACCGTGCCGGTGCCGTGCGCGTTGATGTAGCTCAGATGCGCTGGGACGACTTCAGCCGTCACGAGTGCCTCGACGATGACGCGGCCCAGGCTCGCGCCCGTGCGGTCCATGCCCACGCGCTCTTCGCCTTCCGCCGCAAGCGACCAGCCGGCGAGGCGTGATAAAATCTTCACATCACGGAGCTGCGCTGAAGCGAGTGACTCCAAGACGAGAAACCCAGCGCCTTCGCCGAGCACGATGCCGTTGCGCGCGATGTCGAAGGGCTTGCACGTGAGCCGTGAATCGGCGTCGTGGCCTAGGATGCCCGCTGCGTGAAGCTGCGCAATGACCAACGGGGTCAATGGCGCTTCCGCCGCGCCCGCGATGGCCACGTCCACCGCGCCAAGGAGAATCTGCTGCGCGGCCAGCGCGATCGCCGCCGCGCCGGATGCGCACGTCGCCGAGACAGTCAGGGCTGGCCCGTGGGCTGGAAAAGCCAGCGAGAGCATCCCGCTGACATTCGCGAGCGAGCAATACGCCGCGTCCGAAGGCCGTGCCGGCGACTTGCAGTCGCCGTCTGCCGCGTCCCCGGCGAGGGCACGCTTTGACACGCCGAACATTGCGGACGGCGACTGCAAGTCGCCGGCACGGGGCGCGCGCGCCATCGCCTCCGCCAGCTTGCCCACCGCTCCGCGGGACGTGCCGACGAAGACGCCAATGCGCTCCGGTGCAACTGGCTGACTGTCGAGGCTCGCGGCCATCCATGCCTCCGTCGCCGCCGCGTGGGCGAGCTGCGCGCTGCGGTCCATCTTGCGCGTGAGGCGCGTGAGCGGCGGGTTTGGCGCGCGGCAGCCGGCGATTTTCAATCCGGCGGGCGAGAGTTCTGACGGCAGCCAGTCAGCTTGAGATTCCCCGTTCAACACGGCTCGCCAGAGTTCATCCACGTTCGATCCCGCGCCGCAAAAAGCACCCAGCCCCGTCACGACGACGGGGTTCTCTCGGAGCAGACGGTGGAGCAGCGGCGGGTTCACGCGCGGGGCGGACAGGTAAAGCAAAGCGTTCCCTTTTGCACGCACTTCCGCTTCACTCGCGCGCCATGAACGCGACACAACGCGCCTTTGAAGGAATTCTCGATCGTTACTTCGAAACCGCACTCGCCGACAATCCGGTCTGGGCGAATCACGTCGGCCTGCACGCGGGCGAAGGCCGGCTGGGCCGCGCCACGCTCGCGCACTTGCAGCGCCAGGAGAAGCGCCGCCGCCGGACGCTCGGCGCGCTTGATACCATCAATCCCCGCGAATTGAGCAACGAGCAGCATCTCGACCGCCTCGCGCTCCGGGCCATGCTCAACAAGGAGTGCGAAGACTTCGCGCGCACCCGTCACGAACTCGAACCCGGCGCGCTCGACACCGTGCTCAACCTCCTGCAACACGAACTCCTGCGCGGCGATGATGAGCCTGCCCGCGCCCGCAAGAACATCCTGGGAGTCTTGCGTGAGACGCCACGTTTTCTCGCCGAGGATGCCGCCGTGGTGATTCGCCCCGAGCGCGTCTGGCGCAAGGTGATGCAGCAGACTTTCGCAGGAGCCGGACCACTGTTCGATGCGGTGGACAAATTCGTCAAACGGTCTGCGACCACCGCCGCCCGCCGTGCCGCGCGGGCTTATCACGATGTCGTGATGGCCCGGCCGCTGGCGCCGGAAGGTTCCTTCGCAATCGGGGCGGAGGCGATGCAACGCCGCGTGCGCGAGCAGATCGGCTTGGATTACTCGCTGGCCGAAATCGAATCACTCGCGCTCGGCGAGGTCGCTCGCGTCGGTGCGTTGCTCGACGCGGCGTGCAAGAAGTTCGGGAAGGGCCGCAGCGTCGAGGCGATCATCGCCGACGCACGGGCGAGGTGGAATCCCGGCGCGGACCTGCCGGCGGTTTATCGCGCCGAGACGCGGCGCGTGGCCGGTGCGTTCCATGCCGCACGGGCGGTGACGTTCCCGAAAGGTGATGAACTGCAAGTCCGCCTCGTCCCGGAGTTCATGCGGCATCTGTATCCGACCGCCGCCTACTCGTCGCCGGGTGCGTTTGAGAAGCGGCAGCGCGGCATTTTCTGGGTGAACGATCTCAGTCTCACAAAAACTTCCGAAACCGAGAAGCTCACCGAGCGGCAACAACACTTCGGCCTCAGCCTCACCGCCGCGCACGAGGCCTATCCCGGGCATCATCTGCAATTTGTCACCGCCAACCGCCATCCGCGCCGCTGGCGTCGCCTGTTTGCCCACGCGGTCTTCTACGAGGGCTGGACGCTCTGGTGCGAGCAGATGATGGTGACGCTGAAGATTGACGACTCGCCGTGGCTGCAAGTCCAGCAACTGCACGACGCCCTCTGGCGCGTGCATCGCATTCTCGTGGACCTCCGATTGCAGACCGGCCGCTACTCGTATGAACAGGCCGCCGCGCATCTGCGCAAACATCTCGGCTTCACGAAGGCGCGCAGCGAGGCGGAGATCAACTGGTATTCCGCCGCGCCGACGGTGCCGATGAGTTACTGGCTCGGGAGATTGGAGAACGAGCGCCTGCGGCAACGCCTCGTCGTCGGGCGGGGCTGGAGCTTGCAAGAGTTCAATGACTGGCTCCTGAGCTTCGGCACGCTGCCGCAGGCGTGGATTGAGAAGTATGGGCTGGAGTGAGGAGAGGGCGAAATCCTTGGAGTGCCCGCCGACGACCACCCGTTGAGTCTTTTCTCCTGCGGCGCATGGAGAAAAGCTAGTGGACATCTTCAGCTTGGGCATTTGATTCAGTTCACCGCGAGCTTCTCGAAGTTTTCCTTGGCAAAAGTTCAGCGCAGGAAGCGGCCGCCGTTGATGTCGAGGACCGCGCCGTTCATGAAGCTGCAGGCATCGCTGGCGAGGAACAGCACGGCGCTGGCGACCTCCTCGGCGGAGCCGTTGCGCGCCAGCGGTGTCTCACGCCGATACTGCGCCATCTTCTCTTGTGTGCTGAACTGCTCATGGTGCCGTGTCTCAATGGCGCCGGGCATGATGGCATTGGTGCGGATCGCGGGTGCCAGTTCGCGGGCGAGCGTGCGGGTCATCACCTGGAGGCCGCCTTTCGCAATGGCGTAAGGCCCAGCGCCGCCACTGCCGCCGGTCTGCACGGAGAGGGAAAGATTGTTGATGATGACGCCTTTGCCGCTGGTCCTCAGATGGGGAATGGCCGCGCGCGTCACGAGGAAGGCGCTGGTGAGGTTCACCGCGATAATCTGCTGCCACAAGTCCAGCGAACACTCCTCGATGCGGGCGCGCTCCACGGGTGAACCGGCGTTGTTGACGAGGATGTCGAAACGGCCGGCTGCTTGAGCAAATTGATCCACCAGCGCTATCGCCTGCGGGGCGTCAGTGAGATCGGCTTGGAGCACAACGCCCCGACCGCCGCGCTCGTGGATGCCAGCCAGCACGGCGTGCGCGCCGTCGAGGCTGCGGTGGCAGTGCAAGCCTACGAACGCGCCGGCCCCGGCCAGCGCCTCGGCGATTGCGCGACCGATGCCCACGCCCGCGCCGGTCACCAGAGCCGCGCGTCCGGCGAGGTTGAAATTGAAGTTGGACATGACTGGTTTGAGGATCGCGTTTGTGCCGGGTTAGCTCACGGCCAATTTCTCGAAGCTCTCCTCGATGAAGGTGGTGTTCTGGATGCGCGCGAGCTTCGCGTAGAGGCCGTCGGTGGCGAGGAGTTCCTCGTGTGTGCCGCGCTCGACGATTTCGCCGTGGCGGAGGACGAGGACTTGGTCGGCGTTGCGAATCGTGCTGAGGCGGTGCGCGATGACGAAGCTGGTGCGGCCCGCCATGAGCCGCTCCAGCGCTTCCTGAATCAACTTCTCGGTCTGCGTGTCCACGCTCGCGGTCGCCTCGTCGAGGATGAGGATGGGCGCGTTCTTCAGCAGCGCGCGGGCGATGCTCACGCGCTGCTTCTCGCCGACGCTCAACTTCACACCGCGCTCGCCGACGCGCGCATCGTAGCCGTCGGAAAGTCGGGTGATGAAGTCGTGGCAATTCGCGGCCTTCGCCGCGGCGTGAAGGTCCGCGTCGGTCGCGTCGAGACGGCCGTAGAGAATGTTCTCGCGGATGGTGCCGTTGAAGAGGAATGGCTCCTGCGCGACGACGCTGATTTGTTCGCGCAGCGTTTCCAGCGGCAGCTCGCGGGTGTCCATGCCATCAATGAACACGCGGCCGGAGGTGGCTTGGTAAAAGGCAGGGAGGAGGTTGACCAAAGTGGATTTACCCGCGCCGGTCGGGCCGACGAGTGCGGTCATCTGGCCGGGGCGGGCGTGCAGGGAGATGTTTTTCAGGACAACGCGGTCGGCGCTGTATTGGAAGCCAACGTGCTCGTAGCGGACTTCGCCGCGCATCCGAACCGTGGCAGACGACGCGAGGAGGCTCTGGCTGGATTCCGGGCGTCGCAAGTTGATTGCGTCTTCACCCCTCGCCCCGGCGCTCTCCTCTCCGAGGGGCGAGGAAGAAGAAGTATTTTCCTCCGTTGCGTCCATTATGTCGAAGACGCGTTCGCTCGCGGCGCGGGCGGACTGAAGCATTTGGTTCAAGCCGTGCAGACGGCCAATCGGTTCGTAGAACAGGCCGAGGTAGAGGAGGAATTGCACCAGCTCGCCGACGGTCATCTTGTTCGCGAGGACTTGCGTGCCGCCGAACCAGAGCACGAGGCCGATGCCGAGCGATGACGCGAAGGCCATCGCGGGCGAGTAAACGGCCCACGCGCGCATGACGGTGAGCGTGCCTTGGCGCAAATCTTCCGCGCGGGATCCGAAGCGCGCGTCTTCGTGGCGCTCGCGGCCGAAGGATTTTATTTGCCGGATGCCTTGGAGATTGTCCATGAGCAGCGCGTTCATGGCACTCGCGGCCTGGCGCTGCACGCGGTAGCGCTTGTGCGCGGTGAGCGTATACCAAAGCGCGCCTCCGATCAGGATGGGCAGGGGAACGAGCGCGACGCCGGCAAGCAGCGGGTTGGTCCAGAAGAGAATCGTCAACACGCCGACGATGCTGAGAATGGCGACGGTGCCTTGCTCGGTGCCGTCAATGAGCAGCCGCTCCATGCTGTTCACGTCTTCGATGACGCGCGTCATGAGGTCGCCGGACGCGCGCTGGTCGAACCAGCCGACGGGCAGGCGTTGTAGGCGAGCGTAAACGTCGCGGCGAATGTCGAGAATTACTTTTTGTTCCAGCTCGTTGTTGAGGCGGATGCGCAGGCCGGTGAAAAGTTCGCGGAGAAAAAATGCGCCGATGAGCAAGGCCATCACGAGCGTGAGGCTGTCGGCATTTTTCTTCGTGATGACTTCGTCAATGACGTGCTGCGTGAGTTTCGGATAGGTGAATGCGGCGGCGAGCGAGAGCAGCGCGAAGGAAACGGTGCCGGCGGCCATCAGCTTGTAGGGCAGCAGATACACGCCGACGCGCCGCACGACCTCGCCGGTCGAGCGCGGCTGCGATTTGAAGCTGGGGTCGGTGTGGGCACCGAAACCGGGATGGGCGCTCATTTCAATTCAAGGCGGAGATTGAAAACTGGAACGGCGGCGCGACGAAGCTCAAAGTTTTTCCCACGGAAAGTGTGAGTGGTGCGAATTCAAGACAACCGGCTCGCGTTTTCTCGATAATATGGCGGGAAACCCGCCTACAGTGAAAACCCGGTTTGACGGAACAGCCCGAACCACGTAAATACATTGTCGTGACACCGCAAAGTCAATGGACATACAGCACGAACCGGATGGTTTATGGACTTTGATTGGAATAATCCTTCTTTCGTTCCAGCCGGCGAACTGACGCAGCAGGATGTGGAAGAGTCCTTCGAGGACGCGTTTGTGGTGCGGCTGCTGCCGGATTCGGCGCGGTTTGCGGAACAGGCGCGGTATTTCAACTTGGGCCGGTCGGCGCGCGGTGTGGGTGTGTTCAGTGTGTATCGGACGAACGGGAAGCAGGTCCGGGTGATTTACGCGCGGGAATTCTTGCAGGAAGAGCAGTTCTTCTACAAGCGGCGGGTGACGCAGTTGCTGGACCAGAAAGATTAGCATGACGGCAATTTCCAACTGGGACGCGGTGCCGGCCTTCGAGAGCGAGGATGCCGAGGCGGGTTACTGGCGGGAGCACCGGCTGGACCTGCGGCTGATGGACGCGGCGATGGTGGCAGGCGCGGAGTCCACGGAGTCGGTGACGGTGACGCTGCGGATGGACCCGCGGATGCTCTCCCGCATCAAGCGTCTCGCGCGGTCACGCTATCTGAACTACCAGAGCATGGTGAAGCAGTGGTTGAGCGAGCGGATGGAACAGGAAATTCGGGATCGAGGCATGAAATGAAGACGACGAAACAATTCAACCGCGCGGGGCAGGGGACGCTGGCGTTCACGCTGGTGGAACTGCTCATGGTCATCTCGATCATTGGCTTGGTTGCGGCCATGGTGGTGGGCGGCATTCGTGCGGCGTCCGGCAAACGGGACGAAAGTGCAGTGAAGGCGAAGCTTGCGAAACTCGTTGCTATGATAGAGAGCTACAAGGCCAAGACCGGTTTTTATCCGCCAGACAATCCCATCGTGGCGGCAGCGACGCCGCACTGGAACCCGCTCGCCTACGAATTGAGCGGCATGCGAGTCAGCGGTGTCAATCTTGTGCCCGAGGCCGATCCGACCCACACCCTCACACCGGCGATGTTGACTAGCTATTTCAACCTGCCTGGGCTGGCGAACGTGGGCAAGAATGCGGCGACGCCGCCCAAGTATTCCCTCAACCTCGTCGGTGGCTCGGGCAAGAACGCGGATTACGTCCTGCTTACCAACAGCGCGGCTGGCCTGCCGCCGGCGGTGATGCTCTTGCAGGTGCCGGCCGAGCATCCGGCGGGCGGTGCTGCGAATGTCTGGCGCTACCGCGCGTATCCCGCCAATGGCCACAACCCGAAGAGCTTTGATCTCTGGGCGGAGATCAAAAAGAGCGGCACCCCCATCACCACCAACATCATTGGCAACTGGAAGTGAACAATAATCTGAACATGAAACACCATTCTCAACGCAATCACTCCCGTAAGCGGGCCATGACGCTCATCGAGTTGCTGGTCGTCATCAGCATCATCGGCGTCTTGGCCGGACTTATACTGCCTGCCGTGGGCAATGTGAAGAAGAAGGCCCGCATCATGCAGGCCAAGAAGGACATGTCGGACCTGCAAGGGGCCATCAACGTGTATCAACACGATTACAGCCGTCTGCCAGCGTCGCAGTCTGCGTCGCAAATGAGATCGGACTTCACCTACGGCACAATTGCCACGGGCTACGGCACGAACGTTTATAACAACAACGGGGTCGGTTATCAGGCCAGCAACGCGGAGCTGATGCTCATCCTGACGGCCAGCCAGACTTTTCCGAACTACACCACGAACAACTGTAACGCCGCCGACGCCCGCAACACGCGCAAGAACGGTTATTTCAATGCCAAGAATTCTGGGAACTCCGGTGCGACGGC
This sequence comes from uncultured Klebsiella sp., assembly GCA_964478755.1. GTDB lineage: Bacteria > Verrucomicrobiota > Verrucomicrobiia > Limisphaerales > SXTU01 > SXTU01. Next base: position 1,473 of record CAYZJP010000154.1, on the reverse strand, counting down.
TGGCGCGGGCTTGGGCACCGATGGCGTGATGCGCGACCCGTGGGGCAATCCCTACATCGTTGCGCTGGATTTGAATTATGACAACACTGTCAGCAACGCGGTCTATCGGCTGCAAGGCGTCTCGCAAGCGGCTGCGGGCAGTCCGACTGGGATCAACGGATTGGTGGGACTCGCCCCCACTGGCAACAGCAACGATTACACTTTGCGCGATGCCGTGATGATTTTCTCCTTCGGCCCAGACGGAATGTTAGACATGGCCACGAAGGCGGACCAAGGCGTGAACCGGGACAACGTCCTGAGCTGGAAGTAAGCGTATGCATCTTCCCTCGCATTCCCGGACTGATGAGTTGAGCTGCTCGGCGATTGCCGTTGCCTCGGCTCGTCGCGGGATGCCGGGTGGCTTGCGGTGGGGTTTCACCCTTGTTGAAATGCTCGTGGTGCTGGGCATCGTCGGCATCATCGCAGGGATGACGCTGCCCTCGTTCACCAAGGCCGGCAAAGGCAACGTCACGGAGGGTGCGACACGGCAGCTCATGGATGATCTGGCCTACGCACGGCTGAAGGCCTTGAGCGGGCGGGCGCGGGTGTATGTGGTCTTCTTCCCGCAGCAGAGCCTTTACCTGCCGACGGCTCCGACCACGATCACCAATTCCTTTTACACCAATTCCAGCGCCAACTCGCTCCTCGGGGCACAGTTGGCGACCTACGCGATCTTTGTGAGGCGCGCGGTGGGAGAGCAGCCCGGCCAGGAGACGCCCCGCTATGTCACTGAGTGGCACACGCTGCCGGATGGCGTGTTCTTTCCCGCAAATATTTTCACAAACATAAACCCAACGACCCGCACCTTCTGGAATGTCAACAAGCTGTGGGCAGTTGCCGCGCCGGCCACTGATTATAATGTCCCTTTTCCGGACACCGGCAGTGGGGCGATGCATACCAATTACCTGCCGTTCATCGCGTTCGACTCGGACGGTCACGTTTTTGCCCGCAAACCCGATCTTACCATCCCGCTCGTCGAAGGCAGTTTACTCCCCCCCAATGACGCCACGGGCAAAAACAACGTGCCCTTGGAAGTTGAACACC
>CAYZJP010000154.1:0-380 GCA_964478755.1 uncultured Klebsiella sp. | reverse complement strand
GCAGGTCGCTCCACACCAAGGCGGCCAAGGGCAAGACCAACTGGCCTGTGGATGTGGACGCCGTCATCACGGCTCCGCCCATCGCGGCGACGGGCGGCATCGTTCCCGGCATCGAGTATTATGTCGCGGGCGGCGGGCGGGTCAATTATCCGACCGCAGGGCCGGTGGTGACCTATAATGCGGGCGAGACGTTTATAGGTTCCGTTGCCAACGGTGCAAATTTCGCCGTGGTTTCGGGCACGCCGCGCGTCGTGCATTTGTATGGCGTGCGGGTGAATTGGATCACCGGACGAGCGAAGGTTGTGCGACCCGAACTGCCATGAACATGAACCTCCGCCCATTCCCCGCCGTCGCGCGCCGTTCGCGCCGCACGGAAACCG
>CAYZJP010000153.1:0-10433 GCA_964478755.1 uncultured Klebsiella sp. | reverse complement strand
GGCCCTAGCTCACACACTCACGCGCTGGGAGTCCACCAAATCGGGGCAAGGGCAAGGACAGGCGTCCCGCCTGTCTTTCCAATTCGCTGATTCCGCCCAGGCGGTTTCTTTAGCTGGATGGTCAGGCGGGACGCACTGACTTACTTCCCGAACGCGATGACGTTCTTGATCCCCGTGGCCTTGCCGGTGAGGAGTTCGCGGAAGTTCTCAACAGGATGGCGGGCGGAGATGACTTTCTCCAAGGCTTGCGGCCAGCGCTTTTTGAATTCACCGAGGTCACGAATGGCGTTTTGAAAGGCCGTCTTGTCCGCGTTGACGGTGCCGAGAATGATTTGGTTCTTCAGCACGAGGTTGCGCATGAGCTGGTTGCTCGCCAGCGCGATCTCGCCCTCGGGCGCAGGAATGCCGGTGAAGACAAACACGCCGTTGAGGCCGAGGTGCATCATCACGTCGAAGGCGGTCTTCGACACGCCAACGGCTTCATAGACGAGGTCAATGTTCCCGACGCGCTCGGCGAGCTGCGCTGGCGTCGTGTCGGCGATGGAGATGTATTTCGCGCCGAAGGACTCGACGAGGTCGGCCTTGTCATTGGGCTTGGGCGAGCGCGAATAGACGTAGGTGTCGAACCCGTTGAGCACGCAGGTCATCGCGCCGAGGATGCCGATGGGTCCGGCCCCGAGCACGACGGCGCGCAAGCCTTTGCCCTTCGGCTGGCCCGGCTCGGCGCACGCCCACGGCAGGCGCTTTTGAATCTCCCAGACTTGGGCAAGACCCTTCTCCGCGATGGTGAGCGGCTCGGCCAGCACGGCGAAGTAACGCAGCTCCTTCGGCACGAGCACGAAGTTCTTTTCGTCGTCCACGAAAAAGTCGGTCATGTAACCGTGGTGCTGGTTGATGCCGCGCTCGTTGAACTTCCAAGTCGCGCAGAAGTCCTGGCGGTCAATCCGGCACGGCCGGCAGTTCGGGTCCGGGCATGGGCGGCGCACGGAGGGGACCACGAGGTCGCCGAGCTTGATGTTCTTCACGCCTGCGCCCACTTCGATGACCTCGCCGAGCGCCTCGTGGCCGAGCACGAGGTAGTCCGAGCCGGCGGGCGGCGCGCCATAGACGAAGGTGCAAATCTCGCGATCCGTGCCGCAGATGCCAACATCAAGCGTGCGGACCTTGAGGTGCGTGGGCGAGGAAAGCTCCGGGTGGTCGTGTTCGAGCTGGGTGACCTGACGCTTGGTCGGCACGACGCCCACGGCGCGCATCTTGGGTTTCATGATGTTCGGTTGGTTTGGCGCGTCGGCGAGCAGCGCGGGCGCGGTGGCGGATGATATACGAGCCAGACTTGCGCGACTCAAGCACAAGAGTAGTGCAGCAGCGTGGTGGCTTGAAGAAATTCCGCTCCCATTCGTCAGCCGATTCGCATGAACCAACGCAACTTCATCCGCCAACTCAGCCAACTCCTCACCGTAGCCACTGCCCTCACCACCGCGTCCACGCGCGCGGACGTGAAGCTCCCCGCCATCTTCGGCGACCACATGGTCCTCCAGCGCGACCAGAAAATCCCCGTCTGGGGCTGGGCCGACGAGGACGAGCTGGTCATCGTCCAGTTCCACGACCAGGTCGTGCAGACACGTGCCAAGGGTGGCAAGTGGTCGGTCAACCTTTCGCCGATGAAGGGCAGCTCGACCGGGAAAGACTTCCTGGTGCTCGGCAAGAACCGCGTCGAGCTGAAGGACGTGCTGGTCGGCGAAGTGTGGTTCTGCTCCGGGCAGTCAAACATGGAGATGACCGTCGGCAGCTCGAAGAACGCGAAGGAGGAAATCGCCGCCGCGAACAACCCGCGCATCCGCCACTTCAAGGTGCCGCACGTCACCTCCACCAAGCCGGAAACCGAGGTGAAGACCACCGGCGGCTGGCAGCTCACCACGCCCGAAGTGGCCGGCAGTTTCACAGCGGTCGGCTACTTCTTCGCGCGCGAGATAGAGAAGGACCTCGACGTGCCCATCGGCCTCATCGGCTGCAACTGGGGCGGCACGCGCATCGAGCCGTGGACGCCGCCGATCGGCTTCCAGCAGGTGCCGGCGCTCAAGAGCATCTCCACCAACCTCGTGAATTTCCCGCAGAAGTCCGCCGCAAAATCCAAGGACGGCAAAGCGATCATCGGGGCCGATGGCAAGCCGGTGATGACCATCAACCAGCAGTCCGCGCTCGCGATCTACAACGCCATGGTTCACCCCATCGTGCCCTACGCCATGCGCGGCGCGCTGTGGTATCAGGGCGAGTCCAACAACGGCGAGGGAATGCTCTACTTTGAGAAGATGAAGGCGCTCATCAGTGGCTGGCGCACGATTTGGAATCAAGGTTCCTTCCCATTCCTTTTCGTCCAACTCGCGCCTTACAACTACGGCCCCACGCGCACCGAGGCGCTGCCCGGCATCTGGGAGGCGCAGACCGCGTCGCTCGCCATCCCGAACACTGGCATGGCCGTGACCACGGACATCACCACATTGAACAACATCCATCCGCCGGACAAACAGGGAGTCGCACATCGTCTCGCGCTCTGGGCGCTGGCCAAGACCTACGGCCAGCCGTTGAAGTCCTACGCCAGCCCGCTCTACGACTCGCTCAAGATTGACGGCAGCAAGGCCCGCGTCACATTCAAGCACGCGGACGGTGGTTTGAAATCACGCGACGGCCAGCCCCTGAACTGGTTCACCATCGCTGGTGCGGACAAGAAGTTTGTCGCGGCCCGGGCGGAGATCTCCGGCAACAGCGTCATCGTCAGTTCGCCTGACGTGACCAAGCCCGTCGCCGTGCGCTTTGGCTGGAGCCAGCTCGCCGAACCGAATCTCGCCAACGCCGCCGGACTACCGGCCTCGCCCTTCCGCACCGACTCGTGGCCGGAACCGGCATCCGCGCAGCCGGCACAGCCGGCGAAGAAATAGTTCGCCCTATGAACCGCCTCCTCCTGTGCGCGCTTTTGTGCGCGCTTCCGCTGGCCGCCTGCAAGCGGAAGCCCACCGTAGCTGGCACCGCGCCGGAAGCTCCCGCCGCGCCGCCCAATCCTGATGTGGACTTGAAGACGCTGAACGAGGCTGTGCGGGCTCATATCATGGGGCAACCGAAGGAACCGACGACGTTGGATGACTTGGTCAAGGCCGGCCTCATCAAACGGATTCCCACCGCGCCGCCGGGCAAGAAATATGTGCTGGACGTAAAGAAGGCGGTCGTTCTGCTGGTGGACCAGTAGCCTGAGGCGAACTACTTCGACCAAACGGCACGCGTATCCCCCTTGGGAAATCCCCAGCCGACATCGCTAGCCCTCAAGCTCTCTATGTGCCCGTCCATCTTGGCGAGGTTGGCGCGACCGTTGTGCCGGGCAATGATCCGAGTCTTGTCGGGGAACGTGAAATACGGCGCGACCGTGGTTTGCGGCGTCAGAAAGAAAGCGGCTGGTGCTAGAGGACTGGCTATGTCCTCCTGCCATGCGTCCGCGTTGGGATCGCTAAGACTTGCCGGGGTGGCGGTAGCGCAGTCAGCCACGTAGATCGTGACCGAGGGCTTGCTGACATCAGTCACGCGAAAGGGTGCCGCGTAGGAGCCATTGAAAGGCCCGGGCTGATACGAGATGCCAAGTTCAGGATACCCCATGCCGATCCCAAACGAACCCGCACCTTTGCCCGCGAACTGAAACCCCGGGCATTGCGTGCTTTTGAACGTCGCACCGGAATACGGACGCAGCAGATCCATCCACCATGTGGCCGGGTTACCGAGGACGGTGTTGGTGTAGATCACGGTGCCCGGCGGCATGAGTGCGGAATTGGCACCGTTCATGAAGTTGTCAATCATCTTGGTGACCCGGTCGTCGTTGACGTCCGAGTATAAGACCGAGGCAACACCGATCTGGCGCATATTGTTGAGGCACGCCGTGGCTTTGCTCTTGGCTTTCGCCTTCGAGAGCGCAGGCAGCAGCAGCCCGGCAAGGATCGCGATGATCGCGATGACGACAAGCAGTTCGATGAGGGTGAACGCTGCACGCGCCAGCCGGCGCGGCGCATTCGTGCAGCCTGCGAGTTCCAACGTCTTCATGGCCGATTGTGGGAACCGGGTTTCAATTTCCGACGCTGTGACAGTCCTCCCAACGCTTCTGCCGGTCAACGGATTTCTCAGTTGGATTCAAGCCCCGCCGTTGCGCAAGCGTCCGATTCCCGACACGATACGCCGTCACTGATGATCCGCTTCGCCCAACTCGGCCCCTGGCTCCTCGTCGCCCTGTCGCTCGTCTCCGCACGCAGCGTGCCGGCGGCCACCGCCCCGAAGTTCGCAGACTTCAACCGCGACGTGCTGCCCATCCTCTCCGAGAACTGCTTCAACTGCCACGGCCCGGACGAGAAGGCGCGCGAGGGCAAACTGCGCCTGGACACGAAAGAGGGTTTGCTGCGCACGCAAAAGCCCATCGTCATCGCCGGCAAGGCCGCGCAGAGCGAACTCTTCAAGCGGCTCGTCACAAAGAACCCCGACGACGTGATGCCGCCATCGAAGTCCAAGAAGACGCTGACTCCCGCACAGATTGAGACCGTCCGCCGCTGGATTGACTCCGGCGCAAGCTACGCAAGGCACTGGGCCTTCACGCCACCCGTGCGCCCCGCCGTTCCGGCGATTCGCAATTCGCAATTCGCAATTCGCAATCCCCTCGACGCTTTCATCGCCGACCGGCTTGCGAGGGAGGGTCTTCGTCCCTCACCCGAGGCTCCGCGCGAGACGCTCATCCGTCGCGTCACGCTTGATCTCACGGGCCTGCCGCCCACGCCTGCTGAGGTGGACGCGTTCCTCGCGGACAAGTCACCGAAGGACTACGAGGCCGTCGTGGACCGCCTGCTCGCCAGTCCGCGCTACGGTGAACGGATGGTCTGGGAGTGGCTCGACGCCGCGCGTTATGCCGACTCCAACGGCTACCAAGGCGACGGCGAGCGCACGATGTGGCCGTGGCGCGACTGGGCGATCCGCGCCTTCAACGAGAATCTGCCTTACGACCAGTTCACCATCTGGCAGCTCGCCGGCGATTTGCTCCCCGACGCAACGCGCGACCAGAAACTCGCCACGGGCTTCGTCCGCAACCACATGATCAACGGCGAGGGCGGGCGCATCGCGGAGGAGAATCGCATCGAGTATCTCTTCGAGCAGGCCGAGACTGTCGGCACCGTTTGGCTCGCGGCAACGATGAACTGCACGCGTTGCCACGATCACAAGTTCGACGCCTACACGATGCGCGACTACTACGGGCTGGTCGCGTTCTTCAATCAGACGCCCATCACCGGCGGCGGCGGCAACCCGCAGACCGCGCCGGTGCTGGACTTCACCACGCCGGAGCAGGCGGCGAAATCGAAGCAGCTCGCTGACGAAGTGAAGCGCGTCGGCGAACTCGTGGACCAACTCGAACTCACCGTCTTCCCGCGTCCCGAGGGCAAACCTTCGTCTGACTCGTCTGGCGTCAAGGATTACCCCGCCGAGCCATTCGCCGCGCTCAAGCAGAAGGGCGCGGCGCGCAACCTCACCCAGCTCCGCGGACTGGCAAAATTCCGCGCCGACAAAGAACCGCGCGAGCACGCGCAACTGCTCAACCAGCTCGTCAAGGCGATGGAGGCGCGCGACGACTTCAACAAGTCCATCCCGCGCGTGATGGTGATGGAGGACATGGCCAAGCCCCGCGACACCTTCATGCTCGTGCGCGGTGCTTACAACAAGCCGACGGACAAGGCTGTCGCCGCGTTCCCGGCTGCGCTGTTGAGCAACGCGAATCTCGAAACGCAAACCTCGGAGCTCTCTCCGACGAATCGGTTGGACCTCGCTCGCTGGCTGGTGTCGCCGGGAAATCCCCTCACCGCCCGCGTCACGGTGAATCGTTTCTGGCAGCAGTTCTTCGGCACCGGCCTCGTGAAGACCGCCGAGGACTTCGGCGTGCAGGGCGAGAAGCCGTCGCATCCTGAACTCCTCGACTGGCTTGCCACGGAATTTGTCCGCACCGGCTGGGATGTGAAGCAGCTTGTCCGACTCATCGTGACCAGCGCGACTTATCGGCAATCGTCGAAGGATTCTCCGCTCGCTTCCGACATTCGCAAGCGCAGCAGCACCGAGACGCTCTATCAACTCGACCCGGCCAACCGCCTGCTCGCACGCGGCCCGCGCTTTCGCCTGCCCTCTTGGATGCTTCGCGATCAGGCGCTCGCTGCAAGCGGGTTGCTCATTGAAAAACTCGGCGGTCCGCCAGTGAAGACCTACCAGCCGTCGGGCATCTGGGAAGACGCCACGTTCGGCAACAAGAAGTTCGTCCAAGACCACGGCGACGCGCTCTATCGCCGCAGCGTTTATGTCTTCTGGCGGCGCATCGTTGGGCCGACGATTTTCTTCGATGTGGCCACGCGGCAGAACTGCGCGGTGAAGACGCCGCGCACGAACACACCGCTCCACGCGCTCGCCACGCTCAACGACATCACCTACGTCGAGGCCGCGCGCGTGCTGGCCGAGCGCGTGTTGCAAAGCGGCAGCGCGACCGACGCCGCGCGACTGGAACACGCCTTCCGCCTCGTCACCGCGCGCAAGCCTGCGAACACCGAGCAACAAATCCTTCTCGCCCGACTGGCCACGCTCAAGCAGCACTACACGGCCGACTCCGAAGCCGCGTTGAAACTCCTCTCCGTCGGCGAATCCAAGCGTGACGAAAAACTCGCCGCCCCTGAGGACGCAGCGTGGACGAGCCTCGCCTTGCTGATGTTGAACCTCGACGAGACGATGACGAAGGAGTGAGCGTTCACACAGTTGCCCCGCTTTACACCTCTTCATCACCACCCTACCTTCCGCCGCGTGTCAGAAGCGAAGCAAACGCGGGTGATGGTCGGCATGAGCGGCGGGGTAGATTCCTCAGCGGCGGCGGCATTGCTGCAATCGCAGGGCTTCGATCTTGTGGGCGTGACGCTCAAGCTCTGGCCGCAGGATTGTGTGAATCGCGCGGAGGACAAGTGCTGCGGCCCCGAGGCGGTGAAGGATGCGCGCGCCGTCGCGCACCAGCTCGGCATCCCCTACTACCTCGTGGACGAGTCGGCGGAGTTTCAGAAGCAGGTCATCGCCTACTTCGCCGAGGAATACATAGCTGGTCGCACGCCCAACCCGTGTGTGATGTGCAACGAGCGGCTGAAGTTCGGCACGCTGCTGCATCGCGCCGACCAGCTCGGCGCACAGCTCATCGCCACGGGACATTTCGCGCGGACGGAGAAGTGCGGGACGACCGGACGCACCTTGCTCAAGCGCGGCCGCGACCCGCGCAAGGACCAGAGCTACTTCCTTTTCTCGCTCAAACAATGGCAGCTTGAGCGCACGATCTTCCCGCTCGGCGACAGGACGAAGGCGGACACGCGAGATCTCGCGCGCGAGTGCCAGCTCAAAACGGCGGAGAAGGAGGAGAGCATGGAAATCTGTTTCGTGCCGGACAACGACTACGGGAAGTTCCTCGAATCGGCGAAGCTCGCGGCGCGGCATCGCGGCGACATCGTGGACGTGCATGGACGCAAGCTCGGCGAGCACGACGGCATCGAGTTCTACACCATCGGCCAGCGCAAGGGCCTCGGCCTCTCATCGCCCAAGCCGCTTTACGTCGTCGAGCTGGATGCGGCGACCAACCGCGTCATCGTCGGCGACGAGACGATGCTGGATCGCGACACGTTTCGCGTGGAGCGCTGCAACTGGATTCCTTTCGACGCCCCTCCCGTGTCCATCGAGGTCACGGCGAAGATTCGCTACAACCATCCCGGCACACCGGCGACAATCACGCCAACGTCCGACGGTGGAGCACAGGTGAAATTGCACGAAGCACAACGAGCCATCACACCGGGACAGGCATGCGTCTTCTATCAGGAAGACCTAGTGGTCGGCGGCGGATGGATCACGCGCTGAACCGGGAGTTCAGCGACCGGTCAGGTCAGTGGGCGGCAAGGGAGGAAGTTGGCCGGCGTCCACCTGCGTCCTGGTGGCGGCGCGGTTCACCTCAATCGCCACCGTCTGCACGACCGGATCCACGTTGGGCGCGGGCGGCGGCGCAGTTTGATTCTGTGAAGTGGAGATGGGAACGGTGCGGACCGGACGCTGCGGAGTGGACTGGAGTTGCGGTGGCGCGGTGATGGTCGTCGGAATGCTGGCGGGCTGTGTGGCCGCAGGCCCCGGGCGGTTGAACTGTTGTGGCCCTGGGTAGTTGTTTAGCGGTTGAGCGGTGGTGCCGCCGGGCGTGGGCGGGACCGGATTCATACCAGGACGAGGCATCGGAACTCCGGGCGCGGTCATCACCGGCGGGCCGGCAGCCGCCTTGAGTCCGTCTTTGGCAAAGGACAACGTGCGTTCCTCGCCGGAAATTTTCACCCGCACCGTGCCGGCCTTGACGTCAATGCCGTCGGCCAAGACTTCGAGGCTGCCCTGCCGCTGACCCTCGGAGAGGCTGACATACTCGGGCGTAGGCTTGCCGGGCGGCTGGTTCACAAACATCGCGCGCATCGGCCGGAAGAGCGCGGTGATGCCGGTGAGCTTGTAGTCCGTCGGCGTCTCGACCGGTGCGTTCGTTGCAGGCGGAGGCGGAGGCGGAGGCGGCTTCAAGCCGAAGGGATTCCGCTCCAGGATCACCTTGTAGTCGCCGATGGCGTCCGCGCGGACGGTGACAGAGGCGCAGCAAAGCAGGGCGAGTAACAATCCTGTTTGAGTCGCACGTTTCATATCTGCTGACTTCAACACCGGGCAACGTAGCCGGTTGCGCGCAATCTGGCAATACGGCGAATCACTTCCCGCTTGCCGCAAGGGGCGCGTCCAGTAGCTTGCGCCCATGCCGAAGAGCCCTTGGATTGTCCCTTCGATCCCCTCCGCGCTGCTCATCGTGGGCGCGCTGGGCTGGACGGCGTGGAAGCGCGGTTCGGAACTGGCCGCCGCTCAGACCGCGCTCGAAGAGGCGCGCAAGGCCGCCGAGCAAAACGCCGCGCAAGCCCTCGCCCTCAAGTCTGATCTCGACGCTGCAAAGGCCGAGACCGTCGAGCTGAACGAAAAGCTCACCACCGCCGAGAAGGAAAACGCCGCCGCCCTCCAGCGCACCAAGAGCACGCTCGAAGACGAGATGCGCGCCGCGCTCCAGTCCAAGGACATCACCATCTCGCAGCTTCAGGGCAAGCTCACCGTCAACATCCTCGACCACGTCATGTTCGATTCCGGCGAGGCGGCCGTGAAAGCCGAGGGGCAGGAAATCCTCCGCCGCCTCGCCGCCGTGCTGACCGCGCACACGAACCGCGCCATCCACGTCATCGGCCACACGGACAACGTGCCCATCCGCGCCTCGGCGCGCAGCCGCTTCCCAAGCAACTGGGAGCTGTCCACCGCGCGCGCGACGGCGGCGGTGCGCTTCCTGCACGAGCAAGCTGGTGTGAACCCCAAGCAGCTCGGCGCGCTGGGCTACGGCGAGTTTCATCCGGCGGCGGACAACGCGACGCCCGAGGGCCGCGCCAAGAACCGCCGCATCGCGGTGGTGATTCTGCCGGAGGAACTCGCCGCCGCGAGGCCGAAGCCGGCGGAGCAGCCCGCGCCGGCGGGAGAAGCGAAGTAGGAGAACCGACTCCGCGCGCAACGCCTGTCCCGAAGGGACCAATGAAGGTAGCCGGTGGGAAGGTTCGACCACCGGGAGAACCGCACCCACCGGTATCAGCGCCACATCACCGCGCCCCAGCGGGGCGCGTGAACGTAGCCATACGACTTCATGCGCCCCTCCGGGGCGCGCCGTGTCGCTGACTTGTTCCGGTGGGTGCGCTGCGCTTCCCACCGGCTACCTTCAGCCGCGCCTCCGGCTCGGACGCGTCAGCATCATCCTCTTGCGTAGGCATCGGAGCCGGACTTCGATTACGCGCCCTCGTTAGGGAATTGTTCGCCTCAACGCAGAGGCGCAGAGAACGCAGAGGTTCGCGGGCGACAGACTGCTGAAACACCGCACCAGATAATGCCCCGGCAGAGCTTTCTCTTTGCGCTTCTCCGCGTTCTCTGCGCCTCCGCGTTGGAGGGAACGTGGATACCAACTGAATCGCTCCGGATTACGGAAACAGCCCCCGCAGCTTCTTCGCCTCGCGCACGCGCGTGACGCCCAGCGAGAGCGCGGCCATGCGCATCGAGATTTTCTGCTTCCGGCTCAGGTTGAGTGTCTGCGTGAAGGCGTTTTCCAATATGCGGAAGAGCTTGTCGGTGATTTCCGTCTCGCCCCAGAAGAAGCTCTGGAGGTCCTGCACCCACTCGAAGTAGCTCACGGTGACGCCGCCCGCGTTGCAGAGGATGTCCGGGATGACAAAGATGACCGGCCGCTGGCCCAGCACGAGGTCGGCTTAGGGCTGGGTCGGGCCGTGCGCGCCCTCGGCGAGGATACGGCGCTGGTG
>CAYZJP010000152.1:0-10492 GCA_964478755.1 uncultured Klebsiella sp. | reverse complement strand
ATCCCACCGCTCCATGCGCTCACTCGCGGTAGTCCACCAAATCGGGGCAAGGGCAGTCCAATTCGGGATGGTGCAGCGGCATCGCCCCCCAGCATCCGTTCGCTTTCCCTTTGAACGGCCTTGCGCTCCGCCGCGCGCCCCGCATCATCCCGCGCGATGAACGACGAGCCGTTGCTCCAGATTGACCTTCCCGGCATCCGCAAACTCAAGAGCGGCAAGGTCCGCGAAGTCTTCGACCTCGGCGACCGTTTGCTCTTCGTCGCGACCGACCGCATCTCCGCTTTCGACTGCATCATGCCCAACGGCATCCCGCGCAAGGGCGAGGTGCTCACGCAGATCTCCCACTTCTGGTTCGCCCAGACGGAAAAGCTCGTGCCCAACCATCTGCTTGCAAAAGCCAGCGATCCCTTGCCGACGCTGCTCCAGCCGTTCGCCACGCAGCTCGCGCGGCGCAGCATGATCGTGAAGAAGGCCACGCCGCTGACCATCGAGTGCGTCGTGCGCGGCTATCTCGCCGGCTCGGGCTGGAAGGAATATCAAAAGACCCAGACCGTCTGCGGCATCGCGCTCCCCGCCGGCCTCAAGGAATCCGCCGAGCTGCCCGAACCCATCTTCACGCCCGCCACGAAAGCGGAGACGGGCCACGACGAGAACATCCCGTTCGAGACGGCCGCGCGGCTCGTCGGCGCGGACATCGCGGAGCGCGCGCGCGACCTGAGCCTGCGCCTCTACCACTTCGCCCGCGACCACGCGCGGAAGCGCGGCATCATCATCGCCGACACGAAGTTTGAGTTCGGCCTCTTCGAGGGCGGGCTGCTGCTCATTGACGAGGTGCTCACGCCCGACTCCTCGCGCTTCTGGCCGGCGGGCCTGTATCAGCCCGGCCAGAGCCAGCCCAGCTTCGACAAGCAGTTCGTCCGCGACTACCTCGAGACGCTCAACTGGGACAAGACTCCGCCCGCGCCCGCCCTCCCGCCCATCATCGTCGCCCGCACGCAGGCCAAGTATCTGGAGGCGTATGAGCGGCTGACGGGTAAGAAGCTATGAGCCAGCCGCGTTGCTCAGGTTGAACGGGATAGCCGAGTCTTCTCACATTTTTTGGAATCAATCCGGGATGTGTTTGGCGCCGTCGTCGGCTTTCGAGTCCTCTGTGAATGGAGCATAAGGGCACTGTGTCAAACGCACTGCTCATGCCTTTGAAGCTCCACTACGCCGCGCTTTTCCTGCTCTCGCTTCCGCTCGCCGCACCTTTCGCCGGCGCCGCGCTCTTCGGGGCGAAGCCCGCGCCGGTGGACTTTAATCGCGACATCCGGCCCACGATGTCGGACACGTGCTTCAAGTGCCACGGCCCCGACGACAAGGCGCGCAAGGGCAAGCTGCGCCTCGACGTGCGCGACGAGGCGTTGAAGGCCGGCAAGTCGGGCAAGCTGGCCATCGTCCCCGGCAAGCCGGAGAAGTCCGAGCTCATCGCCCGCCTGTTCACGAAGGACGCCGACGACCTCATGCCGCCGGAGTCGGTGCACAAGACGATTTCACCCGCCCAGAAGGAGCTGTTCCGTCGCTGGGTCGCCGAGGGTGCGAAGTATGCGGGGCATTGGGCGTTTGAGCCGGTGGTTGCGCCCGCCCTCCCCAAAGTGAGCAATCGTCAGCCGGCGATTGTGAATCCCATTGACGACTTCCTCGCCGCCCGGCTGGAGAGGGAGAAGCTCAAGTTCGCTCCCGAAGCGTCGCGCGAAACTCTTCTCCGTCGCGTCACGCTCGCGTTCACCGGCCTCCCGCCCACGCCCGCCGAGGTGGACGCCTTTCTCGCCGACAAGTCGCCGCGCGGCTACGAGGCCGTCGTGGAGCGCCTGCTCGCCTCGCCGCATTTCGGCGAGCGCATGGCCGTGCCGTGGCTCGACCTCGCGCGTCACTCGGACTCCGGCGGTTATCACAACGACTCGTTGCGCGAGACATGGCTCTATCGCGACTGGGTGGTGAAGGCGTTCAACGAGAACAAGCCCTTCGACCGCTTCACCATCGAGCAGCTTGCCGGCGACCTCCTGCCGAACGCGACCGTGGACCAGAAGATTGCCAGCGGCTTCATGCGCAACGTGATGACCTCCGACGAGGGCGGCATCATCGACGCCGAGTATCTGAACATCTACCTCGTGGACCGCGTGAGCACGCTGGGCACGACGTGGTTCGGCATGAGCATCGCCTGCGCGCAGTGCCACGACCACAAATACGACCCGGTGACGATGCGCGACTTCTACAGCCTCTACGCCTTCTTCCACAACGTCCCCGAGCGCGGCAAGGACGGCACACGCACGCTCAACCCCGAGCCGCGCATGGCCGTGCCGATGCCGGAGCAGGAGAAGGAACTCGCGAAAATCGGCGAACAAATCGCGGCGGCGGACAAGCGCGTGAAGGAACTCGAAGGCAAGCTCGACGCGGCGCAAGGCGATTGGGAGAAGAAGCTCGCCGCTGACCCGCGCGAGAGAGAAGTCGCCGGCCCGTTCGACCACTTCCCGTTCAACACCGACGCGAACGGCGTCACGCACGATGGCAAGGTCATCGAGGGCAAGCTATCTGGCGAAACCAGCTTCACCGACGGCGCGGACGGGCAGTCGCTCAAGTTCGAGGGCAAGGGCCACGCCGACCTCGGCGCGCGCTACGACTTCGACAAGGAGGACAAGTTCAGCGCCGGCCTCTGGGTGCGAGTGAAGAACACGCCCTCCGGCGCGCCCCTCGGCAAGATGGAGAACGGCCCGAATTTTCGCGGCTGGGACATCGAGTTCCACGCGGGTAAGGCGAGCGTTCACCTCATCCACAAGTGGCCGGACGAGGCGATCCACGTGCAGACGGAGAAGGATTTGCCCTTCGACACTTTCCAGCATCTCGCCTTCACCTACGACGGCTCGGGCAAGGCTGCGGGCGTGAAACTCTTCGTCAACGGCCAGCCCGTCGCGACCAAGGCGCTCAAGGACAAGCTGCCCGGCACCATCAAGACCACCGCGTCCTTCGCCATCGGCCGGCGCGGCGGCGGCGGCTCTCCGTTCAGCGGACGCGTGGACGAGCTGTGTGTTTTTCCGCGCGCCTTGACCGAAGCGGAAGTTGCCACGCTCGCGGGCGGCCCGACCTTCGCGCTCGCGGCCATCGAGCCGGCCAAGCGCACGAAAGAGCAGGCTGACAAGCTGCGGAAGTTCTTCCGCGAAACGCAGGCGACGGATTATCTCGCGGCCAAGAAGTCGGCCGACGACGTGCGCAAGGCGAAGGCCGACTTGGAGATGCTCGTGCCCACGGTGATGGTCATGGCCGAGATGGAGAAGCCGCGCGACACGTTCATCAAGGTGCGCGGCGCTTACGACAAGAACGGCGACAAGGTCGAGGCCGCGTTCCCCGCGTTTCTGCCCAAGCCCGCGACGACCTCGACCAACCGCCTCACGCGACTCGATCTCGCGCAGTGGCTCGCGTCGCCGCAGCATCCGCTCACCGCGCGCGTCGCCGTGAATCGTTTCTGGGCGATGATCTTTGGCGCCGGCCTGGTGAAGACGGTGAACGACTTCGGCTCGCAGGGCGAATGGCCGAGCCATCCCGAATTGCTGAACTGGCTCGCCGCCGATTTCGCGCGCGACTGGGACGTGAAGCGCGCGCTCAAGCAAATGGTGATGAGCCACGCGTTCCGCCAGAGCGCGGCGGTCACGCCCGCCTTGCTCGCGAAGGACAGCGGGAACCGGCTCTACGCCCGCGGCCCGCGCGCGCGGCTGGATGCGGAGTTCGTCCGCGACAACGCGCTCGCCATCGCGGGCCTGCTGAACACGAAGGTCGGCGGCAAGCCGGTTTATCCGTATCAGCCGCCCGGCATTTGGGAAGTGAACGAGATGGCCGGCGGCGGCTGGAAGCACCAGCACGACGACGGACAATACCGCCGCGCGCTCTACATCTATCACCGTCGCAGCACGCCGTATCCGAGCCTGCTCACCTTCGACGCGCCGAGCCGCGAGGTTTGTGCCGCTGGTCGTGCTCGCACCAGCACGCCGCTCCAATCGCTCGTGCTGATGAACGACCCGGTTTATGTCGAAGCCGCCCGCGCCTTCGCCGCGCGTGTGCTGAAGGAAGGCGGGGCGGACGACACGGCGAAGTTGAATTACGCGTGGAAACTTGCGCTCGGCCGCACGCCATCCGGCATCGAGCGGAACGTGTTGGAGAAAACTTTGGCGAAGCAGCGTGAACTTTTCGCTGCTGAACAAACCGCCGCCGAGTCGTTGCTTAAGATCGGCGACTTCAAAAACTCCGGCGAAGCGAAGACCGCGGAACTCGCCGCGTGGACGGCGGTCGCGAACGTCATACTCAACCTGAACGAAACCATCAGCCAGTAAGCTCAATGAACTCGTTCACCGAAAAGTCCTTCACCCGCCGCGCCTTTCTCCAACGCAATGCCACCGGCATGGGCGCGCTCGCGCTCGCGTCGCTGCTCAAGCCCTCCGCCTTCGGTGCCATTCCCGGCGACGGCCCCGCCGTGCCCGGATTGCTCAAGCACCTTCATCACACGCCGAAGGCCAAGCGCGTGATCTACCTCTTCATGTCCGGCGCGCCGTCGCACCTCGACCTCTACGATCCCAAGCCCAAGCTCGTCGAAATGACTGGCAAGGACTTGCCCGACTCCGTGCGGCAGGGCCAGCGCATCACGGGCATGACAAGCGGGCAGAAGAATCTTTTCTGCGTCGGCTCGCCGTTCAAGTTCGCCAAGCACGGCCAATGCGGCGCGGATTTCAGCGAAGTGATTCCCAACATCGCCGGCATCGCCGACGAGATGACTTGCATTCGCTCGATGTTCACCGAGGCCATCAACCACGATCCCGCCGTCACGTTCTTCGGCACCGGCCATCAGCAGCCGGGGCGTCCGACGATGGGCGCGTGGGCCAGCTACGGCCTCGGCAGCGAGAACGCCGACCTGCCCGCCTACATCTGCCTCCAAAGCGGCGGCGGCGGCCAGCCGTTGCAATCGCGCTACTGGGGCAGCGGCTTTCTGCCGGCGCAACACGGCGCGGTCACGTTTCGCAGCGCGGGCGACGCGGTGCTTTATCTTTCTAACCCGCCCGGCCTCAGCAGCGCTGCGCGTCGCTCGACCATTGATGCGATGAATGAGTTGAACCGCGTTCAACTCGGCGCGCTCGGCGACCCCGCCATCGCCGCGCAGATCGAGAATTACGAACTCGCCTTTCGCATGCAGACCAGCGTGCCGGAGCTGATGGATCTCTCGAAGGAACCCGACTCGACCTTCGAGCTGTATGGCGCGAAGAAGGGTGCGCCGAGCTTCGCCGCGAACTGCATCATCGCCCGCCGGCTCGCCGAACGCGGCGCGCGCTTCATTCAATTGAATCATCGCGACTGGGACCACCACGGCGGACTGCCGAAAGCGCTTCCCGGCAAAGCGAAGGAAGTGGACCAAGCCGCGGCGGCGCTGGTGAAAGACTTGAAGCAACGCGGCCTGCTCCAGGACACCATCGTCATCTGGGGCGGCGAGTTCGGCCGCACGAGCTACAGCCAGGGCGAAATCAAGCCGGAGAGCTTCGGGCGCGACCATCACCCGCGCTGTTTCACAATCTGGGCGGCGGGCGGCGGCTTCAAGGCCGGCTGCGTCCACGGCGAGACCGACGACTTCGGCTACAACATCACGCGCGATCCGGTGAGCGTGCATGACTTCCACGCGACGCTCCTGCATCTGCTCGGCGTGGACCACCTCAAGCTGACGTTCCGCCACGAGGGCCGCGACTACCGGCTTACGGACATCAGCGGTGAAGTGGTGAAAGGAATAATTGCTTGAGCCTCTGCGTCTGACCACGCAGCCTAACTGTCGTAATGTTAAATCTCTTCGGCCAACGAATTGCCGGCAACGCCCACTGTGATGGGATTGCGCGCCGTGAATTTCTCAAGATCGGTGGCATGGCTGCGGGCGGACTTTCCCTCGCGCAGTTGCTCAAGCTCGAAGCGCAGGCTGGCACTGGCCGTTCGCACAAGGCGGTCATCAACATTTATCTCCCCGGCGGTCCGTCGCACATTGACATGTTCGACCTGAAGCCGAACTCACCGCGCGAGATTCGCGGCGAGTTCCGGCCCATCGCGACCAACGTGCCCGGCATGGAGATTTGCGAGCTGTTCCCGCGCCTCGCGAAGATGGGCGATCAGTTCGCGGTCATCCGCTCGCTGGCTGACTCCGACGGCGCGCATGACTGTTTCCAGTGCATGACCGGCCGCAGGCAACAGGAGAAGCGCACCGCGCCCGCCGGCGGCTGGCCGAGCTTTGGCTCGACGGTTTCCAAGCTCCAAGGCGCGACGCCCGGCGCGCCCGCTCATCTTTCGTTGATGTATCCGACTGGCAACCGCACTTGGGGCGAACCCGGCGAAGGCGGCTTCCTCGGCCACGCGCATGACCCGATGCAGTTGGTCGCGAAAGACCCGAACGCGCGCGTCCAAAACCTTACTTTGCAAGGCATCACGCTCGACCGGTTGCAGGACCGCGAGCGACTGCGTTCCGCTGTGGACCAGTTCCGCCGCGACTCTGATGCCGCCGGCCAGATGGACGGCCTCGACAGTTACAACCAGCAGGCCATCGGCATTCTCTCCGACTCGAAGCTCACCGCCGCGCTCGACTTCACGAAGGAAAATCCCAAGGTCGCCGCACGCTACGGCGTGGACAATCCGGAATACCTCCGCGACGGCGCGCCGCGCATGATCCGCAACTTCCTCATCGCCCGCCGCCTCGTCGAGGCTGGCGCGCGTGTCGTCTCGCTGAACTTCAGCCGCTGGGACTGGCACGGCGGCGACGGCATGAATTTCCCCAGCGCTCGCGAGGAATTTCCGTTGCTCGATCAAGCTCTCTCCGCGCTGCTCACGGACCTGAAGGAACGCGGCTTGAGCCGCGATGTGGCCGTGGTGATGTGGGGCGAGTTCGGCCGCACGCCCAAGCTCAACAACATGAACAGCCGCGACCACTGGCCACGGGCGAACTTCGCGCTCGTCGCCGGCGGCGGCATGAAGACTGGCCAGGTCATCGGCTCGACCGACCGCAACGGCATGGACGTGGCTGACCGGCCGGTGAAGTTTCAGGAAGTCTTCGCGACGCTCTACTCCTGCCTCGGCATTGACGTGAACACCGCGACGGTCACGGACCCCTCGGGCCGTCCCCAGTATCTCGTGGATTCCGGCATCACACCGATCCGCGAGCTGGTCGGCTAATCCTTACACTTTACGGAGTTAAATCTCGTCGTCGCCGTTCAAGCCGACGATTTTGTTTGCCGTGTCGTCTCCGGCGGGAAATCCTCTGCGCAACTATCCCAGTGCCGGACATGATACCTGTCAAAATCCAATGCCAGTGCGGCCAACGTTACGCCTTCGATATTGAACCCGAGGGCGGGCAGATGCCGTTCGCCGTCGCCTGCCCGGGGTGTGGCGTGGACGGCACCGCCGCTGCGAACGAGATTATCGCGCAACGTCTGGCGTCGCCGCCACCACCACCGCCCACTGGTTTGTCCGTGGCGAAACCTCCGGCACGCCCCGCCTCCCTCGCGCCTGCGACGCTGCCTGCGACGCGCCTCACTCCGGTCGCCGCCGCGACCTTCACGCCGCTGACGAAGCTCGCGTGGCATCAGCAGTTGTGGATCGGCCTGCCCATCGGTCTGGTTGCTGTGGGTGGAATGATTGGCGGCGCACTCGGTGGCGGTGCCTACGCGCTGAACCGGCGGGTCTTCCAGAACACGCGCAATCCCGTGCTGCGCTATGTTTGGACCGGACTGATTTCGCTTTGCGCTGTCGCGGTGTATTTCGTCATCGTGATCTTCATCCTGTCACTGCGTAAACGGAGCTGAATCCGTCCTTCCCTGCATTTGACAGCCCTTCGCTCGCCGGTATAGTGCGCGCCCTTTGGCATGAACCGAAACCCTCATGTGGCAGTGGTCGGCGCGACCGGCGCGGTTGGCGTCGAGATGATCAAGACGCTCGAAAAGCGGAACTTCCCCGTGGGCAGGCTGACCTTGCTCGCCTCCGCCCGTTCCGTGGGCAAGAAGCTCAAATTTCGCGGGCAGGATATCGCCATCACCGAGCTGACCAAGGATTCGTTCAACAGCGTGGACATCGCGCTCTTCAGCGCCGGCGGCAGCATCTCGAAGGAGTTCGCGCCCGTCGCGGCCAAGGCCGGCTGTGTCGTAGTGGACAACTCCAGCGCGTTCCGCATGGACCCGACCGTTCCGCTCGTCGTGCCGGAGATCAACGCCGCCGATTGCGCGCAGCATCAGGGCATCATCGCCAATCCGAACTGCACCACGGCCATCACGTTGATGGCGCTCTACCCGCTGCACCAGGCCTTCGGCGTCACGCGCATTTTTGCATCGTCCTATCAGGCCGTTTCGGGCACCGGAGCCAAGGCCATCGAGGAGTTGGAACGCCAGGTGGACCAGATCGTGAAGAAGCAGCCGGTCACCAAGGAAGTTTATCCGCACCAGATCGCCTTCAACGTGTTGCCGCAGGTGGACTCGTTCCTCGACACCGGCTACACGAAGGAAGAGATGAAGATGGAGAACGAGGGCCGCAAGATCATGCACCACCCCAAGTTCCGCGCCAGCGTGACCTGCGTGCGCGTGCCGGTCTATCGCGCGCACTCCATCGCCGTCAGCGCGGAGTTCGCGAAACCCGTGACCGTGGAGGCCGCCCGCGAGGTGCTGAAGCAGGCTCCCGGTCTCGACGTGGTGGACGACCCGGCGAACAAGGTCTATCCCATGCCGCTCTTCACCGCCGAGAAATACCACTGCGCTGTGGGCCGCCTCCGCATGGATTGCGCGCTGGAAAACGGTCTCTGCTTTTGGGTCTCCGGCGACCAGCTCCTGAAGGGCGCAGCGCTCAACGCAGTGCAGATTGCGGAAGTGCTGGTGAAATAGCCCGAAGCGACTCGACTGGATCAGTGTTCAGTCATCC
This sequence comes from uncultured Klebsiella sp., assembly GCA_964478755.1. Taxonomy (GTDB): domain Bacteria; phylum Verrucomicrobiota; class Verrucomicrobiia; order Limisphaerales; family SXTU01; genus SXTU01. The sequence continues at coordinate 1,540 of CAYZJP010000152.1, read as the reverse complement.
CGCGTAATCGCCTTCATCCGCACCTCCAGTTCCACGCGCAGCCGCTCCCTTTCCTCATCATTTGCCTCGCGCGGAATTCGCAACGGTGGGCCGAGGCGGACTTCGCAGCGCGCGAAGGGCAGTGGCACTTGAAAACGGTCCCAGCTCTTCAGCCGCCACTTGCAGCTCAGGTGATATGAAACCGGCACGATGGTCATGCCCGTGAGCTGCGCGAGCGAGACGATGCCTTCCTGCACCACGTAGCATGGCCCACGCGGTCCGTCCGGCGTGATGGCGAGATCGCAGCACTGCTCTGCTGCGGAGACAAGTTCACGCAGCGCCTGCGGCCCGCGCCGGCTCGACGACCCGCGCACCGGCACGACACCAAACAGCTCCAGCACGCGCGCGAGCATCCCGCCGTCGCGGCTCGCGCTGACGAGCGCGGCGAGCTTGCGCTGCGGCTGCCGCGTCTGCACATAGCGCCGGAAAAGAATCAGCGAAAGCGCCAGCCGGTTGTGCCAGAGGCAGAAGATGACCGGCTCCTTGCCGCCGTTCTCGAACAGGTTCGTCTCGTCCCGCCATCGCCAGCGCAGCGTGGCCGCAAGCGAACTTGCCATCAGCCAGATCAGCCGCGCTGCCAGCCGCCCGTGCCATTTCGCCTGATGGGGAATGACCGGACCGGAGGAAGGAGGACGAGCGGAAGGCATGACGCATCAACCGGGAAAAAGGGGAAACGTCCAACGTCCAACTTTCAACGTCCAACGTTCAACGGGTGCTTCGTCCATCCGCCTGCTCTTTGGACGTTGAGCGTTGGACGTTGAGTGTTGAACGTTACGACCTTCTCTCATTCAGCCTTTCTTCAACCCCGCGCGCACCAGTTCCTCCACCGTCGCCTTCTCGCCCAGCATCGTCTGCGCGGCGCGGACGGTCTCGTGCGCGTCGGGCTGCTTGAAACCCAGCGCCATGAGCGCGAGCACGGCGTCGTTGAGCTTCTGGTCGTGCGCCGACAACGCGCGCGCGGCGCTGCTTGCCTCCCACGCACCCGCCGCGCCAATCTTGTCCTTCAGCTCAACGACGATGCGCTCCGCCGTCTTGCGGCCCACGCCGGAAATGGAGGAGAGCGCCTTCACGTCGCCAGTGGCCACCGCGCCACGGAAGGCGACGGGGTTCATGCCGCTGAGGATGTTGAGCGCGATCTTCGGTCCGATGCCGCTGACGGTGTTGATCAGCATTCGGAACAGCTCGCGTTCCGCCGCCGTCATAAAGCCATACAAGACATGAGCGTCCTCGCGCACGACGAGATGCGTGAGCAGCCGCACCTCGCCGCCGGGCACGGGGAGCTTGTCAAACGACGAGAGCGGGATGAGCACCTCGTAGCCGACTCCCTGGACGTCCACCGTGACTTGTGTGGGCAGCGCGTCCACGAGCTTGCCGTGCAGGAAAGAAATCATGCCGGGCCGTTGTAGCGGATTCGCAAGCGGCCAAGCAATGCGGAAGGACGGTGATCTCAGGGCTGACGCATCAAAATCCTGCTGTGCTGGTGGACGAACCTGGCGTTGAA
>CAYZJP010000151.1:0-10558 GCA_964478755.1 uncultured Klebsiella sp. | reverse complement strand
ACGAGCACCTTACCTCAACACTTCAGATACAAGGGACGGGGTGAGGGAGAAAGGCCACGAATTTCAAAACGGCAGACAAACACCTTGACGCCGGCAAGCCACGACGTGAATCTCCGCGTCACTCGGACTATGCAATTCGCGCGCAGGCATGACACCCCTTCCGCGCTCCGCCTTGCTCACGCCCAAAGTTTCCTCCCGCCGAACCAAACGACCGCTTTCAAGTCTGCCAGCCCCCATCCGCTCCACCGAACCGCCCCTGACAACTCCGCCAGCCGCCATTCCCTTCGTGCCCTCGCCCCTGACCGTCCTGTAAGCGACCATTCCGTCCGCAGCCTTGGGTCTGACCGTCCGGTAAATGCCAACTCGGTCGGCAGGATGGCATCTGACCGGACTGTTAGCCCCAATCCAACCTGCGGAATCGCTCCTGACAGTCGTGTAAGTGCCCATCCGGTCTGCGGAATCGGGCCTGACAGTCCTGTAAGCGCCGATTCCGTCGGCAGAAAAGCCATTTACAGTCCTGTAAATGCCAATTCTGTTGACGGAATTGACACTTACAGCCCTGTCAGAGAGCGGCTTGCGAAAAATGGTCAAATTTCGCCAACTCACGAGTCCCGCAGGCCGTGTCCGGAGATAGAGTTCGACAGCGCCGACGCCGGCAAGATCACCTACTGGGCCTTGCGCTGGGTCAACACCCGTGGCGAGCACGGCCCGTGGAGCACGACCATCACCGCGACGATTGGGGATAGCTTGACTGTCGCCAGCAGGCCGTCTCGCCAGCAGTAATCGAATAGACACCCATGGATTTGAAATCGCCCTGCCAGCAGTGCGGACAGAATTTGGAATTCCCCGACAATATGTTGGGCGACCAAATCAACTGCCCGCACTGCGATCAACCCACAGTCCTGGGTGCCGCGCCTGCAATTGCACCGCCCGTCGTTTCAAACCCGCAGAATCCCAATCTCACGAGCTGTCCCGACTGTGGAAAGACGGTCAGCGTGTGAGCTTCGTCCTGTCCGCACTGCGGAGCTCCCTTGGCAGCCTTGGCAATCGCCGTTTCTACGCCAATCATCAACCAGCCAACGTCAGCTCCCCAAGCCACCGCTCCCCCGTCAGCCAAATCAGCCTGTGCGTGTCCAGAGTGCCACAGCGAGAACACGGTCAAATGCTCGGTGGCCCATGCTTCAGGGAGTTCGACCGGTATGTTCAGTGGTTTGGGATTGAGTAGCGACGGTCACACAGGAGTTGTCGGCGGCTCGACAAACAATCAGACCCTGCTGGCTCGTAAGCTTGCCCCTCCGGCACTAGAGAGCGTTGGTTGCTTGTTTTGGTTAGTGGGGTTCGTTCCAGGATCATTGTTTGTTTTGGGCGGACTGGGCTGTCTCTCTAGTTCGGTTGGCGGAGGCTTGATCCTGCTCACAATCGGGATAGCGCTGTGTGCCATTCCAATCGCGAAAACTTGGGAGATCGAGAGGAAGCGACCGAACTTCGAGAGGAAACTTAAGATATGGCACGCGAACTGGGTTTGCTTGCGATGCGGACATATTTTCCGCCCATGACTTCTACATCTGAGATGTAGCCGGTTGAAAGAAGGCGGTTTGTTCTGTTCTGGTCACTCCGCCTTCTTGAAAAACTCCGCCCGCTTCGTCTCTGCGCCTGGCCCCCAAATCTTGATGTTCGTCACCATGCCCACGTCGTCGAACGAGCCGAAGCCGATGTGGCCTTTCAAGAAAGTCTTGTCCTCCGCGAGCATGAGCGGCTTGGAGAAGTCGTCGAAGAAGACCTTATAGGTGCCGGCCTGTGTGTCACGCTCGGCACGGATCTTGTGCCACTCGCGTTCGCCCCAGGTGATGCCCTTGGTGGTCTCCTTGGCAAAGTTCTTCCGAGGCGCGTGGTTGACGATGAAGACGTTGTGCGCGTTCGGGTCGGCGGCGACGGCAATGTGGTTGTAATAATACTCCATCGGCCCGACGAAGCCGAAGAAGATGCACATATCCTGGTGCGGGTAGGGCTTTTTCGTCGAGAGCAGCTCGACCTCCAGCACGAAGTCGCCGAAGACCTTGTCCGCGATGAGCGCGATGTTGAGCGGCGAGCGGTGCTCGGGCTTGTAGGCGCTCTGCTTGTGCAATTCGAGCGCGGGCTTGCCCTGCTCCTTCGCCAGCCGCCACGCGGACGGGTCGGTGAAGACGAAGTCCTTCATCGCGTCCGGCTTGGTGAAGTCCTGCTGGTAAAGGAGCTTGTAGCCGGCGGGGAGCTTGGGGGCGTCAGCGGCGCGAAGTGCGACCGCGGCGAACGACAAGGCGACGCACAGGAGGAATCGGAGAGTGTTCATGGTGAAATTCAGATGCGCGTGCGGTCGGTTTTGGAGAAGTTTCGATCCTCACAGCAACGCACGAAAGTCTCGGCATCGACTTTGAGCCTATCCCATCGGCGGCGAATGTCGCTCGCTTCGATGTCGGTAATCTTCCCATCTTCGGAGGCCTGAGTTATGAGCGCCAACATCGCCGCCATGTCTTGAACAACTCTGCTCGATGCGGTGTCGAGCTTGACGCCTCGTTTTTGAACAGTCTTCGGATTCTCGGCGAAGTGGCCGCCGGCTCGGTCACACACCCATTGGGCGATTCGCTTGTCCCTTGTGTGAGACAAAATCAACGCCACCTTGTCCAGCGGGTTTGCGACACCGGTTCCTTCTCCTTGGGCCGAAGGCATAGACCACCGATAAAGCGTGTTCGTCGCGACTGACAGTCTTTCTGCCATCACCTTACAACCACCGGCGTCGTCAAAAACTTTCCTCAGAAGCGCATGAGATTTCACGTCATGTAGGCTATTGGGCCATCCATTGCCCAATCAAGTCGGAATACGACTCGTTAAAATCAAAATGCAATCTTTTAACTGACTGTATTTCCCAGCGACGACAGACTGCCAACATGAAAGCCTTGAAATTGGTGCTGTTGATCGGTTGTTCGTTGATTCTCGCTGAACTTCCCCTGCTCGCCAGAGGTGGCGGGGGAGGAGGTCACGGCGGGCATTCCGGCAGCCAAGGAAGAGTGCATGTCAGTAGTTACACTCGGCAAAACGGAACACCCGTCCATTCCTACTACCGCAGTTCGCCAGGAACTGCATCAGGCTACTACGGTGCCCAAGGATACTCATCTGGTTCTCACAATTCCTTCTCGTCACCGGCTTTCTACGTCGCGCCACGCGATCCTGTCAAAGAAGCATCTGTCAGGGCTGAAACAGCACAACGAGTCCTTAAATGGCACCAAACTCTAGCAGAAAGGGGGCACTCCGGAGCTCAACATTCGATGGGTCTTCGCTATTTGCGCGGAGATGGAGTCGAACGCGACGAGGAACTTGGCAGAGCCTGGCTCACCAAAGCCGCACAACAAGGCCATGAAGAAGCCTACAAAACTCTCAAGAACACAGACTATTTCGAAACTAAACGCGACGAACATGGGCGCATCGTTCGCAGTTCCACGGCACGGCACGAGTTCATGGTCCAGACGGGTTACCCTCACGGACGCCCTGGATACGTCATTGATCACGTCGTGCCTCTCAAGCGTGGCGGCTCTGACACACCAGCAAATATGCAATGGCAAACCACGGAGGAAGCCAAAGCAAAGGACAAGTGGGAATAGTGTTTTCGGACACTGATTCGGCTGCTGCTGTCGCCCCACCAACGCGCTTCTCGGTTGAAACTGATTACTTCGTCTCGATGTGGCTCGCGGCGGGAATGCGGTAGCGCTCGAGGATGCGCTTCGTCGCGGCGTCCATCATGCCGGCGTCGAGGACGATGCGGCGGAGGTTGTCGCCGCGCAGGAACTCGACGGTGTGGAAGCCGTCCTGCGGCTTCTCGAACGCGGCCTGCACATCAGCGAGGCGGCTGATCTTCTGGCCGTTGATCGCGTCGAGCACGAGGAAGCGCGCGTCCTGGTAGCCGACCACGTAGGGGTCGGGCAACACGCTTGTCAACACCACGAGGCCGCTGCGCTCGGCGCCCGGCGGTTCGCCCGCATAGTGCGCGAGGCGGAAGGGCGCGCGGCGCTTCCAGTCCTCGCCGAAGCCGCGCAGCAGCGGGATGTTAAGCGGTTGGAAGATGAGTCCGCCCGCGATGAGATACTCGGGAACCTGATCGAAGGTCTGCTCCGCGAGCAGCTTCACGGCGTAGTCGAGCTTGGGCAGGCGGTAGTCCAAATTCATCTGCGCGCCATCGCGCCAAATTTTCATCTTCACCACGTCGCCGGCAAACTTCCGGCGCGAGGCGAGGTTCTCGACAATGAGCTGCCCGAAGTCCGGGTCCTTGTAATAGCCCTGATTGTCCACCTCAAAGCCTTCCACTTGCAGGATGAGGTCGCGCGGCTTGAGGTTCGGCTCGACCTTCGGCGTGGCGGGCACGTCAATCACCAGCGCGCCGCGCGGATCACCGGGAAGTTTCAGGAATTTGAAGGTCGAGGGGTTCTCCACCGGCGTCCAAGTGAACGGAAAGAAACCGAGGCCCGGATACTTGCCGGCCTTGCGCGCGGCGAGGATCGGCTCGATGAACGACGCGGGGAGGAAACGCGCGTTGTTGCCGCCCTGCCCCGTCGCGAGACCCGCGACCTTGCCGCCCGCGACGAGCGGCTCGGCCCAGCCGACGGCCTGCATCTCGGTGCTGGCCTCAAGCTGCATGTGCTGGATGAACGAGAGCCGCGCATCCTCGACGAGGAACTGGTTGAACTCGGCCTTGCGCGTTTCGAGATTGCCATTGCGCCAGCGGACGATTTGCAGGCCGTCCTTCGGCGGTTTGCCAGTGAGGAAGCTCGCGGACTTCAAGCCAGGCCAGAGCGTGTCGTCCTTCGCGGTGAGCACGGCGAGGTTCGCGTGGTAGTCGAGCCACACGACCTCTGCGTTCCACCACTTGCCGCGTCCGCCCTTCTGCACGCGGACCAGCGTGCGGTCGGAGAGTTCCTCGGCGGTGGTGAGGATTTCACGCGAACCGATGACGAGGCCGTTCTTCTGCACCGTGCGCGCCTTGGGCGTCCACGGCTGGAAGACTTCATACGCCTTGCGCGTGACTTCGAGATAGACGAGAGAACTTTCCCAGTCGTGCGTGGCGGGGGCGGCGCGAAGCAGTGAAGCCGAAAACAGGACGCAGAAAGCGAGGGACAGATGGCGCATGATGGAAAATCGTTGAATCATTCGACGAGGAGTTTCAATCCGGTCCAATCGTTTCAGAGCCGCCGGTCTTTCTGAATGCCGTAGGTCTTGAGAATGTTCGCGTTCGCCTTGTCGGCCTCGGCCCGTTCCAGGCACTCGAAGGTGTTCTTCGGCATGAACTCGACGACGTGCTGGCCGTTGGCCGGGTTTTCGAAGGCACGGATCACGTCCTCCAGCCGGTCAATTCGCACGCCGTTGATTTTGTCCACGAGCGCGCGGCCGCGCACATGGAAATTCGCGTTCACCTCGTCGGCGAGCACCATGGAAAGCACGATCGGCTCGGAGCGCATGGTCTTGGGCGCCTCGTGCCGGCGATAGAAAAGTTCGTAGGTCAGCTCGGCGCCCGCCGCGTCCGACCAGCCGCGCCCGAAGGTCTTCAAGTAATCGAGGCTGAGCGGCGTGAACACCAGCCCGGCATAGACGAAATAGCGCGGCGGCACGTCGAACTGGTTGCCGATCACCTTGTCCGCCACGCTCGCCTCGACGGGCACGGCAATGGTCTGCTCCTTTGCGTCGCGCCAGATTCTCATCGGCACGCTCTGGCCGTGCTGCACCTCCTGAACCGCCATCGCCATCGCCATGCGGTTGCCCTCGTAGATGATGGAGCCGTCGCTGCCGACCTCGTGAGTGCCAACCTGGAGAATCACGTCGTCGGGCCGCAGCACCTTCTCGGCGGGCGTGCCGGGCAACACGGAGTCCACGCGCACGCCCTTGTCGTTGTCAGGCAGCTTGAGCTTGCGGCGGTAGGCGGCGTTTTGCAGCGGCGCAGTGCGAACACCGGCACTGGGGAAGCCGTCGTATCTGCCGTCCTTGATGTCATCAAGGAAGTGATTGATGACCGGCGGCGGGATGAAGAAGCCGGCGTTCTCCAAACCGGGCATTCCTTGGAACGCAACACCGATGACCTTGTCGTCCTGAATGACCGGGCCGCCGGAGTTGCCCGGGTTGATCGCTGCATCCGTTTGCACGCCGAGAAACGAGCGGTTCCCGATGTGCGCGTAAGTCTGGAGCTCGATGCGCGAAACGACACCCTTTGTGTAGGAGATTTGCTCGCCGCCCGCCGGATAGCCGTAGGTCACGACGGTGGAACGAACTTTCGGCAGCGGGCCAAACTCCAACGGCTCGACGCCCTCATAAAAGAGCGAGTCCTCGACCTCCAGCAGCGCGAGGTCGCAGTCGTGGCCGACGAAGACGACGCGCGCAAGGTAGGGGCGCGGGTCTTGATAGCGCTTCACCATGAGCTGCCGCGCCCAGCTCACGACGTGCGCGTTGGTCATGATGCGGCGGCCCTTGATGATGAAGCCCGAGCCGCTGCTGCGCCGGAGCTGGCCAAACTTCCACGGCTCATCCCAGTCGGCCTCCTGGCTGAAGGTGAAAATTTGAACAACGGCCTTTTCCGGATCCGCCGCGAGCAGAGTGAGGGTGGAAAACGCGAGTGCTGCGAGCAGGGAGCAAATGGACTTCATGGACACGGCGCAAAACGTGGCGGCGCGTGTGCGGAGGGTCAAGCCTCGGATTCGGGCGTCACAGATTTCACCAGCCCAGTTCCACAATGGCGGCTTGAATTGTGTCGAGCAGCCAGCCAGGCATGCATCCAAGCACCACGACCGAACCTGCCAGCAGCATCACCACAGTGTGAGCGAGGAACGGCACTGCGAAGGGACGCGCATTTGCCTCAGCCTCCACCACGAAGACTTGCTTGAGCACTTGTAGATAGTAGTAAAGCGAGACGCAGCTCATCGCGATGCCGAGAACGACGAGCCAAAGGAAAGGCAGGCTCTGCGCCTCGTTCGTCAGCGCGGCGGCGAAGAGATAGAACTTGCCGAAGAATCCCGCGAGCGGCGGGATGCCCGCGAGCGACAGCAGGAAAATCATCAAGCACCCCGCCAGCACCGGCGCGCGGCGAGCAAGCCCGGCAAAGTCCTTGAGCTGGCCGCCACCGACCTGCGCCTCGACCACGCCCAACACACCGAACGCGCCGACGGTTGTGAGCGCGTAGGTCGTCACGTAGAAGAGCAGTGATGCGAACGCCTCGCCACCCAGCGCGAGGAAGCCGATGAGCATGTAGCCCGCGTGTGCGATGGCCGAGTAGGCCAGCAGACGTCGCACGCTCGTCTGCCGGATGGCGGCGAGGTTGCCCAGCACCATCGAGGCCGCTGAGACGAGCGACAGCAGCGGAATCCAGCCGCCGGTGGCGGAATCGTCGTTGCCCCAGCCGAGCTGGCTGAAGCCGAGCAGCAGCACTTTCGCGAAAACATAAAAGCTCGCAACCTTCGATCCGCTCGCGATGAACGCGGCGCTGGGCAGCGGCGCGCCTTGATACGCGTCGGGCGTCCACAAGTGGAACGGCACCGCCGCGACCTTGAAACCGAATCCGATCACGACCATCACGAGTGCCACGGTCATCAGCGGGTCCGTGCCGAGCGTGAAGAGCTTGTAAGCCATGCGCGGGACGTTCGTTGTGCCAGTGAGTCCGTAGAGCAGGCTGAAGCCGAAAAGCAGAAATGCCGCGCTCATGCCGCCGAACAAAAAGTATTTCATCGCCGCCTCGGCGGACTGCCGGCTGGACTTGTCGAACGCGACGAGGATGTAGAGCGAGAGGCTGACCAGCTCCAGCGACGCGAAAATCATCAGCAACTCCTCGGTGCTCGATAGGAGCATCATGCCGACGGTCGCCAGCAGCAGGAGCGCGAAGTATTCGCCGCAGTGGCGCGTGAACTTCGCGTCCACCGAGAGGATGGCCGTCAGCACGGTGAGCAACAGGATGACCGCCTTGACCGTTTCGTTGAGCGGATCAATCACGAACATCCCGCCGTGCCAGTTGCCCACAGTGTGGTTCATGAACATCCACGCCACCGCGCCCGCGCAGCCCACGGTTGTCAGCCCCGCCGCAATGCTCATGCGATACGAGCGCGGCGTGTCCCGCATGCCCAGCAGGTCAACAGCGAGCACCAGGAACGCCGTGAGAACGACGATGACTTCCGGTCCGAGCACGGAGAGGAGGTCGAAGTAGTCGGAGGTGTTCACCAGCCCAGCCCCTTTCTCAGCCCGTCGAAGAGCGGTGATTTGAAACTCGGGACGATCAGGTCGAGCAGCAGGCTCGGACACAAGCCGATGACAACCGTGCAGAAAATCAGCAACGCCGCACCAAGCCGCTCCGACACGGAGATGGGTTCCATCTCATGCTCGTGATGAGAGTCCGCCGACGCGGGCTTGTCCGAGAAGAAAACCGTCGCCGTCGTCTTGAGCGTGTAAACCACGCCCACGACGATGCCGACACCCGCGATGATGGCGAGCTTCGGGAACGCCTGCCACGCGCCGATGAGCACCTGCAATTCCGCCACGAAGCCGCTGAAACCCGGCATGCCCATTGAGGCAAAACCGGCGGCGACAAACGTCACCGCCGCGAAGGGCATCGCACGCGCGAGGTCCATGCCGGACAGCGCGTCCAGTTCGCGCGTGTGCGTGCGCTCGTAAACCATCCGGCCCACCACGGCGAAGAGCAGCCCAGCGATCACGCCGTGCGAGAACATCTGCAGCACCGCGCCGCTCCAGCCGATTTCGTTCAGCGTCACCAGGCCGAGCAGCACGAAGCCCATGTGGCTCACGCTCGAGTAGCCGATGACGAACTTGAAGTCCTTCTGCACCAGCGCCACAAGCGCGCCATAGACGATGCCGGTCACGGCCAGCGCGGCGAGCTCGTGCTGCCACATTTTCAAACCGAGCGGGAAAAGCGTCATCGCCACGCGCAGGCAGCCGTAAGCGCCGAGCTTCATCACCACGCCGGCCAGCAGCATCGAAGCAGCGGTCGGCGCGGCTGAGTGGCCGGTCGGTGCCCATGTGTGGAGCGGCCACATGCCCGCCAGAATCGCGAAGCCCACAAAGACGAGCGGGAACGCCCAGCGCTGAAACTCCGGCGCGAAGGCGTATTGCGAAAGTGATTGCAAATCGAAAGTCGCGACGCCGGACACCGCGTATGCGCCGAGCATCCCAATAAGCACCATGCCGCTTCCGATGAACGAGTAGAGCGCGAGCTTCATCGCCGCGTAATCGCGCCGGGTCGAACCCCAGATGGCGATGAGGAAATACTTCGGGACGATGGCGATTTCGTAGAACACGAAGAGCAGGAAGAGGTCGAGGCTGAGGAAGACGCCATAGACGCCACCAATGAGCGCGAAGAAGAACGCGAAGAACTCGTTGGTGCGGTGCTCGACGTTCCACGAGAAGAGCACGCCCGACAGCGCCGCAATGCCCGTGAGCAACACGAGTGTCACGCTGATGCCGTCCGCCGCGAGCGAGAAGTCAATGCCCAGCGCCGGAATCCAGCGCGCGTGCGCGATGACTTCAAGGCCGTTGACTGGCTTGAACTGAATCGCTCCCGCCAGCCCGCAGAACAGCCCGGCCAGCGCCGTCCCAAGTGCCGCCGCCCGCGTCGCGCACGGATTCGCGCGCGGCGTCAGCAGGCACAGCAGCGCGCCTGCGAAGGAGATGTAAATGGTCCAGGCGAGCATGGCTCAGAGTGGCATCTGCCGCACCCAGTGCGCGACGGTCGGGTTGATGACCGCGATGACGAACTGCGGCCACACGCCGAGCACGAACATCAGCAGCGTCGCGGGGAAAACCACCGCACCCTCGTTGTAGGTGAGGTCCGGCAGGCGCGCCCATTTCTCGTTGAGCGGGCCGCACCAGACGCGTTGGATGACGGTCAGGATGAAGATGGCGGTGACCAGCAGGCCCGGCAACGCGAGCACCGCCGCCCACGGCACGAGCGGGAAGACGCCCTTGAAGATGAGGAACTCGCCGATGAAGCCGTTCAAGCCCGGCAGTCCCAGCGAGGAGAATAGCGCGATCCCCATCAGCCCGCAGAAGATGGGCGCGACTTTTCGCAAACCGCCGAAGTCTTCCAGTCCGCGCGCGCCGTTGCTGCGGTCTTCGAGGAACGCCACGAAGCAGAAGAGGAGGCTCGCCGTGATGCCGTGGTTGAACATCTGGAGCACCACGCCGTTGAGCGCCGCCGTGCGGTCGAGCGCCGTGCCGGTCACGCTCGCGGCGGCGAAGACGCCGAGCAGGCAGTAGCCGAGGTGGTTGATGGACGAGTAGGCGAGGATGCGCTTGAGGTCGCGCTGCGCGAGCGCGGCGAAGGTGCTGAGGACAATGGTCGCCACCGCCAACCAGAGCAGCGGCGTGAGCAGCGCATGCATCGGCTCGGGGAAGATGGGCAGCAGCAGCCGCACGAAGCCATACACGCCGAGCTTGGACATCACGCCGGTCAGCGCCATCGAGACGGGCGACGGCGCTTCCGCGTAGGTCAGCGGCAGCCAGGTGTGGAACGGCCACAGCGGCACCTTGACCGCGAGCCCGAGCA
>CAYZJP010000150.1:0-10571 GCA_964478755.1 uncultured Klebsiella sp. | reverse complement strand
TGAACTACCGCATCGTCCATCGCACGGTCTATGACTACAGCGAGCCGGTGACGGTCTCGCACCACGCCGCGCGCGTGAAGCCCCGCACGCTCGCACACCAGCAGCGGCTTGAGTTCAATCTGCGCATCACTCCAGAGCCGACGGTGCGCAAGGAGCGCGCGGATTACTTCGGCAACCGCGCGTGCTTCTTCAGCATTCAAGAGTTGCACCAGCGCCTCGAAATCATCGCCGAGAGCCTCGTCAGCGTGTCAGAGACAACCCCGCCCGCTGCCGCGCTCTCACCGCCGTGGGAACAAGTGGTGACGCTCTTCTCCGATCCCGTTTCGCCGACGGTCGCGGAGCCATATCAATTCGTCTTCGATTCGCCGGGTGCGCACGTCATGCGCGAATTGGCCGACTACGCGCAGACAAGTTTCACTCCCGGCACGCCGCTCTTGCTTGCGGTCGCTGATCTGAACCGCCGCATCTTCACCGACTTCACCTATGACCCGGTGGCCACGACGGTCGCGACGCCGTTGGAGGAAGTTGTCGCGCAGCGGCGCGGCGTGTGCCAGGACTTCGCGCATCTCGCCATCGCTTCGCTGCGGTCGCTCGGTCTGCCGGCGCGCTACGTAAGCGGCTACTTGCGCACGCGTCCGGCGGCGGGGAAGGAGCGGCTCGCGGGCTCGGACGCTTCGCACGCGTGGTTCTCCGCCTTCTGCCCAGACCTCGGCTGGGTGGACTTTGACCCGACGAATAATCTGCTGCCCGCGTCCGAGCACATCACGGTCGCGTATGGCCGCGACTTCGGCGATGTGAGTCCCATCAGTGGCATTCTGACCGGTGGCGGCGAGCACGTCGTCAAAGTGTCCGTGGACGTGGCTCCCGCGTGAGAGCGACGCGGCCTGCTTCATGAAATGGGACATCCTCCATCGCACCCGCTTCGACTACGCGTCGCCCGTGCGCGACAGCTTCAACGAAGTGCGCCTCCAGCCGCAGGCGAATGACCAGCAGTCGGTTGACTCGTTCCTGTTGAAGGTGTTGCCCGCCGCACGGCTGCGGCACTACGCGGATTTTTATCGCAACACCATCCACCACTTTGAAATCTCGGAGCCACACACGTCTCTGACCGTCGAGAGCCACTCGCGGGTGACGACATGGCCTGCTCCCTTCCTCGCAGCGGATGCGACGCCGTTTCCATTGGCACGCATCGTGGAGGCACTGCGCTGGGAGCGGAGCTACGACTTTCTGCAAGCCAGCCGTTTCGTGGACACGCTGCCCGAGACATGGCGGCTCGCGCTGGACGTGCTGGGCGACCAGCAGGACACCTGGCAGGCGGCGCTGGCATTGATGCGCTTTGTCCACACGCACTTGAAATACGAGTCCGCCTCCACGCACGTCCACACGCACATGAAGGATGTGCTGGCACAACGACGCGGTGTTTGCCAGGACTTCGCGCACGTTCTGCTCGGCCTGTGTCGCGTGATGAAAATCCCCGCGTGCTACGTGAGTGGCTACCTCGCGACCGAATCCGCAAACGCGACGCACGCGTGGACGGAGGTGCTTGTTCCCGGCATCGGCTGGCGCGCGCTGGATCCGACGCACAACTGCCAGCCCGACGAGACCTACGTGAAAATCGCCGTGGGCCGCGATTACGCGGATGTCGCGCCGGTGAGCGGGCACTACGTCGGGAGCACGGATCGCTCGCTGGAGGTCAGCGTGCAAATCCAATCCGTCCAAGGCTGAGCTCCGGATCTTCGCTGCATTGCGCGTGGAGCACCTGCGGCATCAGTTCTGGCAGTGCGGCGGCGGGCTGGATAGACTTGTCCCATGCCACATCTCGCCGGGGCCATCTTCGTCGGTTGCGGCGTCGTGCTCATGGTGGCGTTGTCGCAGCCCGAGGAACTCCGGCGCGGGCGTTGGCTGAAGATGGCCCTCTCATTGCCCTTGTTGCTGTTTCTCGCTTGGTTGCTAAACTATTCACCAACCGGCCAGGGCGACGCCATTGGCAACGTCACCTTCTACGCTGGAGGTGTCGTGACCTTCACCCTCATCTGGATGAGGAACTTCACCTGGTTCGGCGGGCAGGCCTTTCTCCGGCTCACCCACGGCAGTGCGGGACAGGGCGGCGGCGGCTGGGTGCCGGACTACCGCGCCGCGCGGTCTCATGTGAAGGACGGCGACTACGAGCAGGCCATCGAATGCGTGCAGTTTGAGCTGGCGAAGGAGCCGGGGAACTTCGAGGGCCGCTGGCTGCTCGCCGCGATTTACCAGGAGTTGAAGCAGCCCAAGGAGGCCATGCAGCAGGTTAACGCCATCCTCGCCTGCCCCACGAGCACGCCCGAACAGCTCACCACCGCCCGCGCCGCGCAGCAGCAGTTGCGCGCCTTGCAAATCCAGTTGGATTCCGAGCGCGAACGGAAATAGCCTTCCCGCCCTCGACATGAGCAGCCACGCGCCGTCACTCAGCCCGCAGGCCTGGGCCAACATCCCCACGCACATCGCCATCATCATGGATGGCAACGGCCGCTGGGCCAAACATCGCGGCCTCCCGCGCGTCGAGGGCCACCGCAACGGCGTCGAATCCGTCCGCGCCACCGTGCGCGCGTGCGGCGAGCTGGGCATCAAGTATCTCACCCTCTACGCCTTCTCCGTCGAGAACTGGAGCCGCCCCAAGGACGAGGTGGACACATTGATGAAGTATCTCGCCCGCTTCCTGAAGAACGAGATCGGCGAGTTAAACCGCAACAACGTCCGCCTCGAGGCCGTCGGCCAGATTTACCGCCTGCCCGAGTTCGTGCAGGAACAGCTCACCAAGACCAAGACCGCGTTGGCGAAGAACACGGGACTCACGCTCATCCTCGCCCTCAGCTACGGCGGACGCACGGAGATTGTGGAAGCCACACGCGCCATCGCGCAGCAGGCGAAGGCCGGCAAGCTCGACCCAGCGGAGATCAACGAGCAGGTCATCGCGCGCAACCTCTACACGCACGCCTACCCCGACCCCGACCTGCTCATCCGCACCAGCGGCGAGCTGCGCGTGAGCAACTTCCTCCTCTGGCAGATTTCCTACGCGGAATTCGTCGTCACGCCAACGCTCTGGCCGGACTTCCGCAAGCCGCAGCTCTACGAAGCCTTGGAGGAATACACCCGCCGCCACCGCCGCTTCGGCGTGCTGTAGGGGCAGAGGAAATGGACGTGTCCAGCGCGTCGCACAAATGCTGGCCTCATGGGGCGGGCAGGGGATTCGGTGTGGCTGGAGGGGGGCATTGGAACAAACGACTTTTCCACAGCGGTTTCGGAGAGGTATGTCCGCCTGCGCGGCCGCTTCAGCGCAGGGAGCGGAGGAGCTGCTCGACGCGGTCGAGGTCAATGCCGCGCGGGCGGTTCTCCAGAAGCCAGAGGAGGTCGAGGCGGCCGCCCTCGGGGTCTTCGTTTTGCAGGCGCAGCAGGGCGCGACCGATGCGGTCGCCGGCGGATTCGGGGGAGAGGGCGACGATGAGTTCCTGGTAGCGGAGCATGGCGGCGTGGTCGCCGAGGGCGCGTGCGGCGGCCATGAGGTTGCGCAACATGCGGACGATGATGGAGCGCTTGGTGGCGGGCTGGAGGTCTTCGTCGGTGACGCGCAGGGCCAGCTCGCGGGCGGGCGGGATGGGCACGGCGCCGTCGAAGACATCGAGGAGCTGGCGGTCGCCTTTGCTGGGCTTGTGCAGGACCATGAAGTGGCCGGGGACGGGCGCGCCGCTGACGGTGTCGAGGCCGATGCGGCGGGCGAGCTCGAGGAAGACGACGGAGAGGGTGATGGGGATGCCTTCGCGGTCGTCGAGGACTTCGTTGATGTAGGAGTTGGCGCGGTTGTTGTAGTCGCCCCGGCTGCCGTGGAAGCCGTTTTCCTCGAAGAGGAATTTCCTGAGCGCGCGGAGCTTGGCCTCGTCGTCGGGCATCCCGGCGAACTGGCAGGTGATGTCGCGGGCCATGTCGTCGAGCTGGCGGCGGTAGGCGGCGAGGTCGAGCTCCTCGTTGTCGAGCTTGGCGAGGAGAAGGGCGGCGTGGAAGAGGTCAATCTTCGCCTCGGGCTGGTCGAGTTCGCGAAGGAGCGCGGCCTCGATGTCGCGCCGGTGGATCGTTCGCGCGAGCGTGCGGAGCTGGGAGACTTCCTTCTCCAACTTGTCGGCGCGGGCGGTGAGGACGGCGCGGCTGGCGGCGGCGTTGGTCTGGAGGGAGAGGATGAGATGCTCGTCGGCGGGCGCGGCGAGGCCGTCGAGCTTTTGCAGGATGGACTTGTCCAGGGTCGCGGCGGTGGCGGCGGGCGGGATGGACTTGGCGACCTGGAAGTTTTTGAACGCGGCCTTGGTGTCGCGGAACTTGGCGAGGCCGACCTTGCCGGCGCGGAGTTCCTTGTCGTCGGACTCGATGGCGAGCTGGTCGTTGACGTAGCAGAGGACGCGGTCGGCCTCGATGCGGACCTTGATGGTGTTCCACTCGCCGGGGTGATAGTGGGGCGAGGGGACGGACTTGAGGATGGCCCACGAGTAAACGGTCGGGCCGTCGAAGCGCGTGAGACGGAGCTGGCCGCCGGTGGGATAGAAGCCGTAGTGAAGATCGCCGCCGTCGGAGGAGAAGACCAGGCCCGCCGCGCCGCTCTCGTTGTCGAGCTTCACGCTGACGGCGATTTCGTAGGGGAGCGTGGGAACTTCGCGCTGGTTCAGGCAGAGGGCGCGACCGCCGAAGCCCTTGCCCACGCCCTCGACGGAGATGCGCCCGGCCTTCTGCGTCCAACGCGCGCCCATGAGCGGCTGCCACTCGCGGGGGTTGAGGTTGCCGATGGTGAGCCAGCGCGCGATGGGGACGGGGTTGGGCTTGGCGAGGAGGGGCTTTAGAGAATTGATGGGCATCGCGAAGCCGAGGTTTTCCGTGAGCGCGGACTTGAGCGTGAGGATGCCGTGGACGCGACCTGACATGTCGAGGAGCGGGCCGCCGCTGTTGCCCGGCTCGATGGGAATGGCGAGCTGGATCATCGCTTCGGCGTCGAGGTCGCCGGTCTTGACCTCGCGGCGCGCGGAGACGACGCCGGAGACGACGCTGAAGTCGAGGCCGCGCGGGTTGCCCATCGCGACGATGGGCGCGCCTTGCTCCAAGGTGTCGGAGTCGCCGAGCGGGAGCGCGGGCCGGTCCTTCGCGTCAGTGCGGATGAGGGCCAGGTCGGAGCGGCGGTCCCACGCGTAAACTTCGGTCACATCAAACTTCTTGCCATCGGCGAATTGCACCGCGATGGGCCGTGCCTCGCCGATGACGTGCAGCGACGTGGCGATGAGTCCGTCCGGCGCGACGACGAAGCCGGAGCCGGTGCCGTCCACCGAGCCGTCGCGTCCGGTGAAGGTGATGGTGACGAGGGAAGGTTTTACGCGCGCGGCGATGTCCTTGACGGAAAGGGCAGGGGAGTTGGTCGCGGCGGCGGGAGAAACAGATTTGCTGGCGGCAGGTTTGGCTGACTTGGGCCGCGCGTTGAGGAGCGCGCCGGGTTTTTCCTGTGCGCTGACGGGGCAGGGGAGGGTTGCGCAGAGAAGGCTTGCGAGGGCGAGCAGCGAGGCGACACGAAGAGTCACGGTGCTTGGATGGCCGGGGTGATTGAAAATTCAGTGGCGGTCGCTATCGTCAGGGCGTGGCGACGACCATTGAATTGCCGGAGATTGCGCCGGGCATCATCCGTGAGGAAGAGACGGAGTCGAAGGAGAGCCTTGATCCGGGCTACCTCGTGATTTGCTGGGACGATCCGGTGAACCTGATGGACTACGTCACGCACGTCTTCCAGCAGGTCTTCCGCTGGCAGAAGGACAAGGCGGAGTTCCACATGATGCAGGTCCACAACACCGGCAAGAGCGTGCTCACCCGCGAGACGATGGAGCGCGCGGAGTGCTACGTGCATGAGCTGCAGAAGTATCAGCTCCACGCCACGATGGAGCCGGCCGAGTGAGACTCGTCGAGGCCAAGGACGGGCTGTTTGTCTTCCGCTTCTCCAAACGCGAGCGGGCCTTGCTCACGCTCGCGCTGAAGCAGTTCCCCGTCGGCAGCGGACCGGTTGGACCGTTGTCCAAGAGCGGCGACGAGGAGAAACTCGCCGAGCACGAGCGATCGCTCGAAGAAGCGCTCGCCGAACAGCGCGCCGAGCACAAGCGGCTCGTGGACGCGTTTCTTGGCGAGGACGGGCGCTTCGCCGAGGACGGCAAGAGCGGCTTCCGGCTGCGCCTGACGAACGCACAAATGGACTGGCTGTTGCGCGTGCTGAATGAAGTGCGAGTCGGCCTGTGGATGGAGCTGGGCCGGCCGCACGACCTCGCCCCGCTCGCGCTGGCCGGGCAGCTTGAACCGGTCGTCACGATGGAGATTTGCGCGCTCTTCCAGTCGCGGCTGCTGGCGGCGTTGGAGGGCGGCAGGCAGTAAGTGATCCCCGGCTGAACTGGGTTTGCGTTCCTTAACCACTGATTATCGAAGACCGTGCCTGCTGCACCCGCGTTCCTCGACAAGCGTCTCTGGTTCCCCGACGCGCGCGACGCGGTGTCGGGCGGTCCGCACGCGGGCTTGGTGGCGTTCGGTGGTGATATGTCCGTGCCGCGTCTGCTGCTGGCTTATCGGAGCGGGATCTTCCCGTGGACGGCGGAGCCGGTGACATGGTGGTCGCCCGATCCGCGCGGCATCATCGAGCTCGACCAGTTCCACGTCTCTCGCAGCCTCGCACGCACGTTGCGGAAGAATGTTTACGAAGTAACGTTCGACCGCGCCTTCCGCGAGGTCATCACCGCCTGTGCGAAGACGCGGCGGCCCGGCGGGTGGATTTCGTCCGAGTTCATCACGGCTTACACCGCGCTGCACGAGGCTGGTCATGCCCACAGCGCCGAGTGCTGGCGCGCGGGCAAGCTCGTCGGTGGAGTTTATGGTGTCGCGACGGGCGGACTGTTTGCCGGCGAGTCCATGTTCCATCGCGAGGACGACGCCTCGAAGGTCGCGCTGTTTCATCTGGTCGCGCGGCTGCGTGAACGGGGCTTCAAGCTGTTCGACACGCAGATGGTAACATCGGTCACGCGGCAACTCGGCGCGACGGAGATTTCACGCAGCGCCTACTTGCGGCGGCTCGCCGCGGCGGTTGGCGCGCCAGTGATTTTTTGAGCGGAACGCCAGAGCCTTTCACCTTGCCTGCGGGACGCACCTTGGTAGCGTCTCCGCACCCTGCGACGGTCGGTTGCGCGGGGGACATGATGGCAGCTCCGCAGCGAGACACGGCCCGGTCAGTTCCTCCAACACGCCAGTTCCGGCGTGCCGCCGATTCCTTCGCGCGGCGGATGTCCATCGGCTGGCTGCGGGCCGTTCTGGCGGGCGTGGCCTTGTGCGGCCTAAACTTTTCTGCGTCCGCGCAAACCACTTTCCCCATCGGGCAGCCGCCGGTGGATTTCTCCCGCGCGCCGGCGACGGGCAGTTACGAAGATCCCGAAAGCGCCCGTCTCCGCGCTGACGCGCTCGCGAAGCGCGGTCAAATCGGCGAGGCGCTGGCAATCGTGCGTCGGCTTCTGCGCGCCGATCCGGCGAGCGCGCAATATCGCCTCATGGAGGCGCAATATCTCGGCTGGCTGGGCCGCACTGCCAGCGCGGGCGAGCGCTACCGGCGGGTGATGCAGGGGAAACCCAGCGACGCCGCCGCTCAAGAGGGCTACGGCAACACCCAGCTCTGGCGCGGCAACTGGCGTGAGGCGCAAGGCGCTTACGCGAATGCCATCTCCACCAGTGCCGACATTGTTTCCGCGAACCTTGGTTTTCAGCGCGCGCTGTTGGCTGCGGGCCGCGCGACGCCGGCCTATCGTCAGGCCGTTAACCTCGACCGCCGCTCCGGCCGGCAGGACGCCGAGATTGGCCTCTTTCTCGCGACCATCCACGCGCAAGTGGACAACGATGACGCGGCCTTTGCGCTCGCCAGCCGTCGCACCAGCGACCCCGATGTGCGTCTTCGGCAAGCCGCGTTCCAAGCGCAGCGCCTCATCGCGCGCGGACAGAAGGACGAGGGGCTGAACCTCATTGCCGGTTATGCCGAGGCGCACGCGCGCGATTACAACGCGCTGGTCGCGGCGGGCGAAGCCTTCACCACCGCCGGCAAGTTCCGCGACGCACGCGACTACTTTGACCGCGCGGCGCAACTCGCTCCCGACCGCGACGAGGCGTTGCTCGGCCTTGCGCGCCTCGCGCGGCTGCAGGGCAAGCAGCGCGACAGCCTCGCGCTCTACGACGACGTGGTGGCGCGCAACCCGGAGTCGGTGCCCGGCTGGCTCGGCATTGCCGACGTGGCGCAACTGCGAGGCGATCTGACGCGCGCGTGGCAGGCGCTTGACTCCGCGCAACGCGTCGCGCCCGGTTCCGCGCTCGTCCATCGCGAGCGGCTGAACATTGCTTTCCGAGAGAAGGACGCCGACACGTTCTTCGGCGTGCTGCGCGACTACCAGCGCGCACAACCGGCGGATGCGTGGCCGGAGCTGTGGGCACAGAAGTGGGCGGACGCTCACGGCGGCGAAGTGAATGCACATTCGCTCCAAGCCCTCCTTGATCCGCTTGCGCCTGAAGTCAGCGGCGAGGCGCTGCGCCTGCTGCGCAAGCACACGGGCGTGCCGCTGCAACAAGCCATCGCGCGGATGCCCCCCGCGCCGAGCGCCGACTTGCAGGACGCCGCCCAAGAGAAGCTTGGCAAGCAGGTGCGCGTGGCCGACCCCACGGTCATCGGTGTGAGCACGGGCTACGAATTTGCGACGCTTCACGACACCACCGGCGCGGGCGCGCGTTTGCAGGAATGGCATGAGGGTTACGTCGCCGCGTATTGGCGGCGGCAGCTTGGCATGAGCGTCTCCGGGGAATACCGCGCCTTCTCCCGCTTCGGCCAGTCGGCCAGCCAGCTCCTGCTCGGATGGGACGCGCACGTCACGCCGCAGTGGATACTCGGCCTCGACACCGGGGTCGCGATCAACGGCGGCTTCATCCCGCGCTGGCGTGTCGGCGCGCACACGGAATATTTTTTCAACGACGAACTCTCGGCGAACCTGAGCGTGAGTCATCTGCGCTTCGCGGACGAGCCGGTGCTGCAAGTCATTCCTGGCATCACTTGGCAATGGCATCCCCAATGGTCGTCGCAGGCGCGGATGTATGTCACGCACGACGAGCCGAAGGGCGGGCGCGTGAACACGGGCTTCGCCGGACTCGTGAGCACGACGTGGCAGTTCACGCCGCTTTCATCCGCGAGCCTGACTTACGCCCTCGGCGAGGAAAACCCCTCGCAGCTCATCAAGGGTCTCATTGGCGAGAAGAATTTCCAGAGCATCGGCGTGGATTTGAAGTGGGGCATCAACGAGCATCTCAGCCTCCAGCCCACCTATCGCTACGAGGTCCACAACCTCTTCGACCTCCACGCCATCGGCCTGAACCTGCAGTTCCGTTACTAGGTTGGACTGGTCGGGTCGCGTTATTCCTCATGTCAACAAACCTCATCCTCGTCACCGGTTCTGCGGGACGCGTCGGTCAGGCTGTTGTGAAGGAGTTGCTCGCGCGTGGCGAACGCGTGCGCGGTTTTGACCGCGTGCCAACGCCTGGCGTCGTTGATTCCCACGTCGGCAACCTCACTGACGCCGCTTCCGTTCGCCGCGCCGCCGAAGGCGTGCATGCAGTCATCCACCTCGCCGCCACGCCGGACGACGCGGATTTCATGACGGAGATTCTGCCGAACAACATCATCGGCCTGCACCACGTTCTCGAAGCGGCGCGGCTTGCCGGCGCGAAGCGCCTCGTGCTCGCGAGCACCGGCCAGGTGAACTGGTGGCAGCGCGAGCGCACTGAGCACGCCATCCGCCCCGACGAGCCGACCACGCCTCGCTATTGGTATGCGGCGGCGAAGGTCCTCGCGGAAGGCATCGGGCAGGGTTACGCGGAGACGCACGGCTTGAGCGTGATTGCCGCGCGGCTGGGCTGGTGTCCACGGCCAGGGCAGGAGAAGGAAATCGCCGCGCTCGACTGGGCCAAGGATCTCTACCTCAGTCCCGGCGACGCAGGCCGCTTCTTCCACGCGGCTGTGCGTGCGCCGCTCTCCATTCGCTTCGCCGTCGTCTATGCGACGAGCAAGCACCTCAAGCTCCCGCGCTTCGACCTCACACCCACCAAGGCACTTCTCGGCTGGGAGCCAAGTGAGCAGTGGCCGGATGGATTGCCAGCGGGCGTCCTGTAGTCGCAACCTTCAGGTTCCGAATCGGACCAGTGTCCGTGCCGGCGACTTGCAGTCGCCGCGCGCCGCGTGGGAAGATTCGAGCCGCTCCGTGTTTCCACAAGCTCCGGACGGCGGATGCAATCCGCCCACACGGGAGTCAGGATAGGCGATTCGCAACCTAAAGGTTGCGACTACGGGGGCAGTTCGCTGCGAGTCGCCCTACCGTTTCCCGCTCACCATCGGCGCAATGATGCGCGTGGCGAACTTCTTGTCGTGATGGATCGAGTTGGTCGCGACGATGGCGTTCGCGGGGAACTCGATGGTCTGCGGGCCGCCGGTCTGCGGGTTCGGTTCGTAGAGCGGC
>CAYZJP010000149.1:0-10893 GCA_964478755.1 uncultured Klebsiella sp. | reverse complement strand
AGTCCTCCACGCTCGCGCGCTGGCTGGCGGAGACGAGCGGGCCGAGTTGCGTCGCATCCTGCGTCGGGTCGCCGACGATGAGTTTTTTCGTGGCGGCGACGAAGCGTTCGACGAATGCCTCGTAAATGCTGCGCTCGACGAAGACGCGACTGCGCGCACAGCAATCCTGGCCCGTGTTGGCGAAAACGCTCAGCGGCGAGGTATCGGCGGCGCGCTGCCAGTCGGCATCGGCGAAGATGATGTTCGGCGATTTGCCGCCGAGTTCGAGCGACACGCGTTTCAGGTCGCGCGACGCGAGTTCCATGATGCGCCGGCCAATCTCGGTTGAGCCGGTGAAGGAAACCTTGCGCACCAGCGGATGCGTGACGAGCGCGTCGCCGACAGCGGAGCCGGGACCGGCGAGCACTTGCAACACGCCCGGCGGCAGACCGGCGGTGTGGGCGAGTTCGCCGAGGCGCAGCGCGGTGAGCGGCGAGAGCGACGCGGGCTTGAGCACGACGCAGTTTCCTGCGGCCAGCGCCGGCGCGGCCTTCCAGCACGCGATGGGAAACGGGAAGTTCCACGGCACGATGGCCGCGACCACGCCCATCGGCTCGCGCAACGTGAAGTCCAGCCCGCCGCGCGCGACGGGGATCGTTTGCCCGCAGAACGTGCCGATAGCCCCGGCGTAATACTCGAAGACCCGCGCGCCGAGACTGATTTCATCGCGCGCGTCGCTGATGGGCTTGCCGATGTTGGCGCATTCGAGTTGCGCGAGTTCTTCCAGGTGCTCGCGAAGGACGCGTGCGACGTTGAACAAAATCTCCGCGCGCTTGCCCGGCGCGAGAGTGCGCCAGCCACCTTCCCAAGCGCGCTGCGCGGACTCAACGGCAACGCCCCCATCGGCGGGCGCGGCGGCAGCGACTTCGGTGAAGACTTCCTCGGTGGCGGGGTTGATGAGCTTCATGCGTGTTTCGTGTTGCTGTTCCGTGAATGGGAATACCACGCAATCACAAACCGCGCGACCCGTTTAGGCGTAGAGGCCGGACGAACGGCGTGTCCGTCTGTTTCAGACAGTGGCAGAGCCGCGAGGGTGGTGCATCACTAATCGGGAAAAAGCCGTGCGATGGTGAAAGTTTCTCCAAAAAGACGACACTGTTTTTCGACGCGAAGTGTATTGTTGGCCCAGTCATGAATCGCATCGTCGGCCTTGAGACGGAATACGGGTGCCTGAGCAGCGACCCTGCCGGGCCGCCCGCCGCCGTCGCGCGCGTGCGCAACTGGATGTTCGAGAAGCACCGCTTCGGCCTCGCGGACATGCACCAGCGCGACTGGGACGAGCCGGCGGGCAACGGTGGCTTCCTCTTCAACGGCGGTCGCTGTTACGTGGACATGGGCCACCTCGAAATCTGCACGCCCGAATGTCTTTCCCTCCGCGACTTGCTGCGCTACGACCGCGCGGGCGACGCCATGCTCACTGCCGCCACGCATGACCTCGGCCTCACGGACCGCGTCGGCTTCGTGCGGAACAACGTGGACTACTACTCGGGCGCGACGTTTGGCTGCCACGAGAATTACCTCGTCCGCCGGGGCGCGCCGCTCAACGAGACGAACGTCCTGTCGCTCCTCGCCTTCCTCACGCTGCGCGTCCTCTACACCGGCGCGGGCCGCGTAAGGGCGTCGCAGGGCGCGGAGTCGCGCGGCGACATCGTCAAGCTTACGGCCGAGAGTGATTTTCAAATCAGCCAGCGCGCTGACTACATCAACAACGACCTTTTCGAGTGGGTGCAGTTCAACCGCGCCATCATCAACACGCGCGACGAACCGCTGGCCGACGCGCGCAAGTTCCGCCGCCTCCACCTGCTGCACGGCGACACCAGCGTGCTGCCCGCCACGCTCGCGCTCAAGTGCGGCACCGCGTCGCTCGTGCTGGATTTGCTGGAGATAGACAAGCTGCCGCCGGTCGCGCTGGCCGACGCGGTGTTCGCCTTTCGCACACTCTCGCACCAGCCCGACGGGCCGTGGCTGGTGCCGCTGGCGGACGGACGCGAAGTCCCGGCGGTCGAGGTATTGCGAATGTTTTACGTCGCGGCGGAGAAGGAGTTTCGCGGACGCGACGCGGAGACGGACACGCTGCTCGGCATCTGGGGCCGCACCTTGAGTGACTTGGAAACCAACGTCGAAAACCTCGTCGGCACCGTGGACTGGGTGACGAAGCGCTGGCTCTACACGCAGTTCCTCGCGGCGGAAAACCTCCCGTGGACCGACCCGTGGCTGCGCGCGCAGGATCTGGAGTTCCACGCCGTGGATCCCGCGCGCAACCTCGGCTGGCCGCTGGCGCGCACGCCGGAGTCTTGGGTAATTTCTCCAGAGGAACAGCACGCCGCCCTGCTCACGCCGCCCGCCGACACCCGCGCCGCCGCGCGCTCCAGCCTCATGCACGCGCTGGAGAAGCAGACTTTCCGCTTCTTCGTGGACTGGGAGGTGATTGACGCCGAAGGCACGGACTCGCTGCACCTGCTCGACCCCTTCCAGCCCAAGCCGCCGGACGCGACGGCCTGGCTGCGCCGCAGCGCGCGGGTCCAAGCGCGCGAGTCAGAGAGCGAATAGTCAACGCGTTCCGCCACCGCCGTCCGGGGTCCGACGTGCTGACTACTGCTGGTTCATCCGAATCACCTTGCCGGGGCGCATTCCGAGGTGCTTGTCGTCCTCGACAACCACGATGCCGTTCACGGTGACGAGTTTGAAGCCAACGGCGTATTGGTGCGGCTTTTTGAACGTCGCCTTGTCCGAGACCTTTGCTGGATCGAAGACGACGAGGTCGGCCCACGCGCCTTCGTGGATGAAGCCGCGGTCCTTGAGTTGGAAGGTTGTGGCAGGCAGCGAACTCATGCGGCGCACGGCGTCTTCGAGGCGGAGCAGCTTCGCCTCGCGCACATACTCGCCGAGCACGCGGGCGTTGTTGCCGTAGCCGCGCGGGTGCGGCACGCCCTCGCCGAACTTCCGCACGCCGCTGTCGGAGGCGAACATAGTGTTCGGATGCCTGGCCAACTCGCGCAGGTCATCCTCGCTCATGCTGTGGAAAACGGCGGAAGCACCGCCGCTCTTCTCGATGTCCAAGAGCAGCTCAACTTGGTCTTCCAGCGAGTCGCTGGCGCGTTTTTTCTTCGCCGCTTCGACCACATTCAAGCCGTTGAGTGATTTGTCCTTCGAGTAGTTCGCGATGACGGCGTAGGCGTAGTCGTCACGGCCCTGCTTGCGAAGGCTGTCCTTCATGCGTCGCACGATGTCGGCTTTCTGCGCCGGGTCGCTGATGCGGGAGCGGAATTTCTCCGCCCCACCCTCGCGCGCCTCATCGGGGATGAGCTGCGAGAGGCCTGTGCTCGAGGCGGGATAGACATACTGGTCTTGCGTGATGTCGAGACCGCTCGCCCGTGCGGTTTCGATGGCAGCAATGACCTTGCCGGTCTGGCCCCACGCGGTTTTGCCGGCGAGCTTGATGTGCGAGATATGTCCGCGCGTGCCGCCCTCGCGGGCGATGCGAAACAGCTCGTCGAGCGCCTTGAAGATGCCCTCGCCCTCGCTCCGCATATGGCTCGCGTAGATGCCGCCGTGTGCGCCGACGATCTTCGCCAACGCAATGATTTCCTCGGTCTTCGCGAACGTGCCGGGCAGGTAAATCAACCCGGTTGAAAGCCCTACCGCGCCGTCCTGCATCGCCTGCTCGACGTAGCCGCTCATCTTCGCCAGCTCGGCCTCGTTCGGCGGGCGGAGGAAGGAGCCGCCCATCGCCTGGCGGCGCACGGTGTTGTGGCCGATAAGCGAGCAGACGTTGGGAGAGATGTTCGTCGCTTCAAGCTCATTGAAATACTCGCCGAGGTTCAGGCGCGAGCCGCCGCAGTTGCCGAGCACCAGCGTCGTCACGCCCATGCGCAGGAAGTTCTCCGCGAGCGGCTGTTCCTCGATGCCTTCGGCGTGGGTGTGAACGTCAATGAAGCCCGGTGCGACGACGAGACCCTTTACGTCCACCACACGCTTTGCGTCTCCGGTCACGCGACCGACTGCGGCGATGCGCCCGTTCCTCACTGCAACATCGGCGAACACGGCGGGATTGCCCGTGCCGTCTGCGACACGCCCGCCGCGCAAAACAAGGTCGTAACTTTGTGCCGGAGCGAAAACGGCCAGCAGACTGAGCAACAGGCAAGCCGGCAAGGAGCAGTTCATGTCCGCTTGATAGACGAGCGGGCTGGCGGTGTCGAACACTCGCTGCGTGCGCTCCCGTCGAGCGTGTCACTCCGCAAATCACCCTACGGGGCCGGGCTTGCTTCGCCTGCGCACGGGAATTATCTTCGTCTGGTCAGCAAAGCATGAACTCGCCTTCCGTGTCCGCCGCCACCTCCGGTTCCAGGGCGGCGTTGCCTGCGTCTCTCCGGTCCGGTCCGTCGGCGGACGCTGCTGCGCCGACATCCGCCGCGCAATGGATCGAATCCAACTGGCAGGTGCCCGCAGCGTGCCTGAGTCTCATGGTGATTGCGGCGCTCGATCTCGGCCAGCGCGCGGATTTTCCCATTGCCGCGTTCTACGTCGCGCCGGTGCTGCTGGCGCTCTGGTCGCAGAACAGCCAGCATCCGCTCTATCTGGCCTACGCGGCGACCGCGCTGTCGGTTCTTGGCTTCATGCGCGGCCCGCTGGGTGGCCCGCACGAGGCCGAGATGGCGAACCGCGTGCTCTCCATTGCGTTGGTGTGGCTGGCCGCCGCGCTCTCGTTGCAACGCTGGCGCCGCCAACACACGCTGGAGCGCGCCTTCTCCGACATGGAACGTCGGGTGCGCGAGCGCACCGATGAACTCACCCGCGCGAACGCCTCGCTCCAAACCGAAATCGCCGACCGCAAGGACAAGGAGGAACTGCTCCGCCAGCTTTCCGGCCACTTGATGTCGGCGCAGGACCAGGAGCGCCGCCGCATCGCGCGCGAGCTGCATGACAACTCCGGCCAGACGCTCGCCGCCATAGCGGTCAACCTCTCGCGCATCGAGAACCTCGTGCCGGACGCGCCACAGAAGGTGCGAAACCTCGTTGCCGACACCGGCGCGATGGCGGAGCAGACGTCGCGCGAGATCCGCACCATCTCCTATTTGCTGCACCCGCCGCTGCTGGAAGAGGCCGGCCTCACCGCCGCCATCGGCTGGCTGGCCAACGGCTTCATGCAGCGCAGCGGCATCAGGACCGAGGTGGAGATGCCCGCCGAGTTTGCCCGTTTGCCCAGCGACATCGAAGTCACTGTCTTCCGCATCGTGCAGGAGACGTTGACCAACGTCGCGCGTCACTCCGGCAGCAAGACCGCCTTCATCAAGCTCACGCGCCAGCCGGGCGAAGTCGTCCTGGAGGTGCGCGACGAGGGCACCGGCATTCCGCCGGAGAAGCTGGAGAAAGTGCATGGCAACGTCTCCGCGCTCGGCGTCGGCGTGGCGGGCGTGTGGGAACGCGTGCGGCAATTTGGTGGAGCATTGGAAATCAACTCAAACAGCCGCGGCACCACCGTGATGGTCGTGGTGCCGCTATCCGAGGAACAAACATGAGCGCGCTGAAAATCCTGATTGCGGACGACCACGACATCGTGCGGACCGGCATGAAAGCCTTGCTGGAAGACCAGCCCGGCTGGCAGGTCGTCGCCGAGGCCGGCACCGGCCGGCAGGCCGTCGAAAAAGCCAAGCTCACCACGCCCGACATGGTGGTGCTCGACGTGACGATGCCCGAGTTGAACGGCCTGGAAGCCGCGCGCCAGATCAAGAAGGCCCTCCCGCACACCGAGATTCTCATCCTCACCGTCCACGAGTCCGAGCAGATCGCCTCCGAGGTGCTCAAGGTCGGCGCGCGCGGCTACATCCTCAAGTCCGACGCGGGCCGTGAACTGGTCGCCGCCGTGAAGGCCGTCGCTGCGCACAAAAACTACTTCACCTCGCGCATCGCGCAGATGGTGTCCGACAGCACGCTCAAGGAAGGCGCGCAGGCCATCGAGGCCGAGGACATCGGCAGCCGCCTCACGCCGCGCGAAAAGGAAATCGTCCAGCTCCTTGCCGAGGGCAAGAGCAACAAGGAAGCCGCGTCCGTCCTGAACATCAGCGTGAAGACCGTCGAGACGCACCGCACCAACATCATGCGCAAGCTGCGCTTTCATTCGGTCGGCGAACTCGTGCGCTACGCGGTGCGGAACAACATCGTGTCGGCATAGTCGCAACCTTCAGGTTGCGAATCGGAAAAGCCCTTCTCGCGGCCGATGGCTGCCCCTTCGCCGGCTGCAAGTTCCTCCAAGCGCAAGCTGAAGCTTGCGATTCGGGGCGGTCACCCGCCAATCTGCGCCTGGTAAGCCTCCGGCGTGAGCAGCGCGCCCGCTTCCGCTGCGTTCGCCAGCTTCAGCTTGAAGAACCAGCCACCTGCGTATGACTCCGTGTTCACCAGCCCGGGGTCGTCCGTCACCGCTTTGTTGATCTCAATAACTTCACCGCTCGCGGGCGAGTATATGTCGCTGGCGGTCTTCACAGACTCGACCACGGCGCAGGCCTCACCGGCCTTCACCTTCCGGCCCACGGCGGGCAGCTCGACGAACACCACGTCTGTCAGCTCGTGCTGCGCGTGATCGGTGATGCCCACGGTCGCCACGTCGCCGACGACGCGCAACCACTCGTGGCTCTTGGCATATTTCAAATCAGCAGGAACTTGCGTGCTCATGTTGGGCGCGGAGTCTGGGTTCAGGCTGCTTTCTTGTAAATCGGCTTCTTCACCACCTCCGCGGCGAAGCGGCGACCGCGAATCTCAATCTCAATCTTCCCGCCCACGGCGGCGCACTCCGGCGGGACGTAGCCCATGCCGATGCCGTTGTTGAGCGACGGGCTTTGCGTGCCGCTGACGACTTCCCCGACCGCGCTGCCGCCCGCCCAGATTGCGTAGTGTGGACGCGGCGGCGGGGCCTTGTCGGTCATCTTGAAGGCGATGAGCTTCTTCGTCGTGCCGCTGGCCTTCTGCTCCGCGAGCACAGCGCGGCCGACGAACTCACCCTTGTCCAGCGCGACGAAGAAGCCCACGCCCGCCTCGATGGGCGTGGTGGCCTCATCCAGCTCGTGGCCGTAAAGCGGATAGCAAACCTCCGTGCGCAGCGTGTCGCGCGCACCGAGGCCGCAGGGCTGGAGACAGAATGGATGACCCAGTTTCAGCGCCGCATCCCAGACTGACTCAATGAGTGTCGCAGGCGTGATGACTTCAAAACCATCTTCGCCGCTGTAGCCCGTGCGCGCCACGCAGACGACCTGCCCCGCGAACGCGAACTGCGCAATCTCATTCTTCTTCAGCTCGCTTGGCTTCGCGACGTGCGTGCCCCCGCTTGATGAACCCGGGAAAAGCTGGTCGAGCAGGCCAGGCGTCTTCGGCCCCTGGATGGCGACAGCTGCAGTCAGCTCGGAAACATTCGTGAGCGTCACGTCCGCGCGCTGGGGGAAGGCCGCCAAGTGCTGCTCCAGCCACGCCACGTCCGGCTCGATGCGCGAGGCGTTGATGATGAGCAGATATTCCTGCGCGCCGAGGCGATAGGCATAGAGATCGTCAATCACCCCGCCGCGCTCGTTGCACATCAGCGTGTATTGGCCGAGGCCGACGGCGAGCTTGCGCGCGTCGTTGGTAAGCGTGGCGTTGAGGAACGCCTTCGCCGCCGGCCCGCGCACGATGACTTCGCCCATGTGCGAGATGTCGAAGATGCCGGCGGCGCGGCGGACGCAGAGATGCTCGTCCATGATGGTGGAATACTGCACCGGCATTTCCCAGCCGCCGAATTCGATGAGCTTGCCGCCCGCGCGCTGGTGCGCGGCGAAGAGAGGAGTTCGTAGGAGCATAATTAAGTGAAACAAAGAATCAGACAAACATCACATATGGGCTGCGACCCTCGCCAATGGTAGAGCGGACCAATACGAGGTCAATGAAACTGTGCGGTCGTCGCTACTTCAAATGCACCCGCAACGGGAAAATATGCCTGCGAACCAGCAGCGAGAACCTTGACCACAGCATGGGTTAGACATGGTAAAGCCAGCTGACCTGATACACCTACGACATCTAATTCCCAATCGCCGCCGCGCTGGAGACGAAGAGCAGGCCGAGGTCGCCAGCAATCGTGCTCGCTTCGGACGCTTCCATCTCTGCGGCCCTTGGAAGGACTGGGTTGATTTGAGCGCGGCAGAGTGGCCCGCAGTCCGCTTTTGCGCTTTCACTTTCGTTCGGAGTGCGGAAACTCGCGGGCATGAAGCTGCCTGCCGTTTCTTGCGACCGTTTTCGTTTCCTCGCGCTGCTGGTCGCGGGGTTTTTCCTGGTGCCGTTCGCTCCCGGGGCGGAGAAGGCGGCGGACCCGGCGCGGTTCGAGAAGGCCATCGCGGCTTACGAGGCGGAGGACAAGACGAATGCGCCGCCGAAGGACGCGACGCTCTTCTATGGCGCGTCGAACATCCGGTTGTGGAAGTCGCTGCCGCAGCGGTTCGGCAAGACGAAGGTGATGAACCGCGGCTTCGGCGGCTCGCAGTTGAGCGACTGTGTTTATTTCGCGGATCGCGTGGTGATTCCTTACGCGCCGAAGCAGATTTATCTCAACGCGGGGGGCAATGACTTGCACGCGGGCCGCTCGCCGGAGCAGGTGCTCGGGGATTTTCAGTCGTTCGTGGCGAAGGTCCGCGCGGCGCTGCCTGAAACGAAAATCAGTTACCTCTCGATTCCCACGTCGCCGTCGCGGTGGAGCGAGGTGGAGCAGGTGTGCAAGGCGAACCAGCTCATCGCCGACTACGCGAAGGCCGATGGCAAGGTGGGCTTCATCAATTTCTTCCCGCATCTGCTCGGGGACGACGGGCAGCCGCGCGCGGAGCTGTTTGTGGCGGACAAATTGCACTTCAGCGAGGCGGGGTATGACGTGGTGACGTCGTGCATCCGGTGGCAGGGGGCGATGGATGCCTTCGCCAAGGCGGACGCGACGAACGCACCGGTCAAAGGCGGCATCGTGTTCGTGGGGAGTTCGAGCATCGTGAAGTGGAAGTCGCTGGCGCAGGATTTTCCCGGGCATCGGGTGGTGAATCGCGGCTTCGGCGGGTCGGAGTTGTTCGACTCGGTGAATTATTTCGACCGCGCGGTGCTGCCGCATCAGCCGCGGCTCATCGTGCTTTACGCGGGTGGCAACGATATCAACGCAGGCAAGACGCCGGAGCGGGTGGAGGCGGATTTTAAGAACTTCGTGGCTCTCGTGAAACAGAAGTTGCCGGGGACGCGCGTGGCCGCAATCTCCATCGCGGGCAATCCAGCGCGGTGGAAGCAGGTGGAGCAGGTGAAGGATGCGAACCGGCGCATCGAGGCCATCACGAAGGGGGACCCGCAGCTCGCGTTCATCAATGTGTTTCCGCACATGATGGGGCCGGACGGCTTGCCGAAGCCGGATATCTTCGTGGCGGACAAGCTGCACATGAACGAGAAGGGCTACGCGATCTGGAAAGACGTCGTGGGGCCGTTTTTGAAATAGCCGCAAACGGGCGCAAAGGGCGCAGAGCGGGGCGGAACCAGAATTCTTTGCGTGCTCTGCGTTTTTCGCAGCTAGACGGCTTTTGGCTTCTCCCTCGGCCCGTTGAGCATCCGGCCGATCCACGTGTGTCGCACGCACCAGTGGTAGCTGGCGAGCAGGAGCGTCATCGTCACGAGCACGATGCCGGAGAATTTTAACCAGCCGTTGACCGGCCATTTCGCGGCGAGCACTTGGAGCCACAGAACGAGCGGCAAATGCACGAGGTAGCACCAGTAGGACGCATCGGCGAGGTAGCGCACCCACGGCTGGTGCTGTCCAGCGAAACGCAGGAACCAGCCTGTCACCGCGAAGGTCATCAGCCACGCGTAGAGCGCGGCGCAGCCGAGGCTCGCGATCTTGAGCGTGAAGTAGTCGGGCTGCGCGGGCTTGGGTGATGAGATAATAATCGTTCCATGGATGAATATGGCCACGCCTGCGAGAGCCAAGCTGCTCTTGAGAAAGCGCGGTAGCTCGATGAGTTGATGCCTCCGCCGGTGCAGCCACCAGCCGACGGCGAAGAACAGCCCGTAGTAACCGACTGCACGCAGCTTGGGAAACAGGCCCACGCCCGATTGTTCGACTTCGCCCCACATCGGCCCGTTCCACAGGCACAGCACCGTCAGCGGCACGAGCACAAGCGCCTTCAACGGCGAACGCATGAGCCAGTCGAACACGCGGTCGCCCGTGCTGAAGAAATTTTCCGGCAGACGCTTCGCCAGGCAGACGACCACGAGTGCGAGCGCGTATAGGACCAGCAAGTATTCCAGAAACCACAGGTGTCCGGTCGGGATCGAGGCGAGATTGCCCTCGGTTTGGAAGAGTGTTTCCACCCGCTCCTTCATCTGCCGCGTCGCCCACCACCACGCCAACCCGACCAGCGGGACGAGTGTGATCATGCCGAGGGCGAACGGCAGGCCAATGCGCTTGAACCGCTGCTTCGCAAATGCTTTTGTCCCGAGCCGCTCGTGCAGCAGCCGAGCAAAGAAGCCCGCGAGGAAGAAGAACAACTGCATCCGGAATCCGTGGATGAGGCCGACCATCAAGTCGAAGGTCCAATGAAGGCTCACGTCCCGCGCCGCCCAGCCGAAATCGAGCGTCATAAACGAAATCCCCGCGTGCAGCACGATGCCCAGCAGCATCGCGACGGCACGGAGGTTGTCCAAGGCATGCAGCCGCTCCTCGCGCGTGGTTGCCAACGGCGGTGTGACGATGGAGACGGCAGAATTGTCAGACATCGGCTGGCCGCGTGAGGGGAAGTAACGGTGCATATTGAGTGAAGTGAGGTTGTCTCGATTTGGTGGACATGGAGGGGGCAAGGGCACGGGGTGTTTAGT
>CAYZJP010000148.1:0-11334 GCA_964478755.1 uncultured Klebsiella sp. | reverse complement strand
CTGATAGGCCGCGGGCTCATCTTGAAGTGTCAGGCCTTACGGTCCCCAACTTTGATGTCCCAAAGATGCCTTTTGGACATCACATTCGGTATTAGCTCCGATTTCTCGGAGTTATCCCAAGCTTCAGGGAAGATTACCCACGTGTTACGCACCCTTGCGCCGCTGAACACTCCAAATATTGCTACCTGAAATGTCCCGCTCGACTTGCATGTCTTATCCACGCCGCCAGCGTTCGTTCTGAGCCAGAATCAAACTCTCCGTTAAAAACGTTAGCTTGATTTTCGCCAGGCCCATGACCCGGCAATTCTCTAATTAAAACTCCTCGGACTCTCCGCTAACCGGATTTGTCCGAAGGGGCTCTCACTTGTCGCACAATTCAATTTTCAAAGAGCCAAAACGCCGTTCGACAATCTTTTTCCGTTTTAGGGGAAAAAAAACCTGAGCGCCGGTTTCGCAATGTAAACTCGGCATCTCAGCTTTGTTCGACGCGGGCTTTGTTACTTCGCCACGCGCGATCTGTCAACAATGGTTTTCGCGACAGACCTTCCGAACTGCGTCGTTCAAAAGAACGGGAACAGATTAACGAATATCCAAAACTGTGCAACATCTTTTTTGAGAATTTTTAGCTCCGCCGCAAACATCTCAAAAATCTTGCCCAAGCTCGACAAAACCCGCGCCAGCACGCATATTTTTTGCGTGCTCGACGCAAAGCTCGCCAATCTCCGCAACACGCTCCGCAGCTTCGGCTCAATCTTGATTGCCTATTCTGGTGGCGTGGATTCGGTATTCTTGGCCGTCGTCGCCAACGATGTTTTACACGGACATACAACGGCCGTCATTGCGGATTCACCCAGCCTTCCGAGACGTGAATTGAGCGAAGCTTTGGACATTGCGGCCAAATTCAATTTTCCTATTCGAGTAGTGAAGACCGCTGAATTTATGAACTCGGACTACACATCTAACCCACTGAATAGATGTTACTTCTGTAAACATGAGTTGTTCACTGAACTAATCCCGCTGGCGAAAGAGCTGAACGTGGTAACGATCGCCTACGGTGAGAACGCAAGCGACGTTGGGGATTTTCGTCCCGGCGCGCTGGCTGCGAGTGAATTTCACATTCGTGCCCCGCTCAAGGAAGCCGGTCTCACAAAAGCCGAAATTCGCGCTCTCTCCGCACGTTTCGGTCTGCCCACCACCGACAAACCACAAATGGCCTGCCTCAGTTCACGCATACCGCATGGTGAAGCCGTCACGGAGCAGAAGCTCCAAATGATTGAAGCCGCCGAAAATGTTCTTCGTGACCTTGGTTTTTTTGACGTGCGCGTGCGGCATCACGAAATGCCCAGTGCGACCATTTCTCTATCCGAACAGGCTTCCGCAAGCCTGCGCAACCTCGCCTTTCCGACAGCGCGTCCAGCCCTCGCGCGCATCGAAGTCGGCGCCTCGGAATTGCCTCGACTCCTTGACGCCGCCACCACGACACGCGTCGCGGAAGAACTCAAGCGCATCGGCTACGCATATGTGACTTTGGATTTGCAAGGCTATCGTCGTGGCGGTGCGAACGACCTCCCTCCCAAGCCTGTAGCGTAAGCGCAGTTTGACCGCGCCCCTGCTCGCCTTTCAATTCGCACGCCGCTAGCCTTCGCCGTGCATCTGGCTCATCTGCGCCTCCGAGATTTCCGCAATTACACGCGGCTCGACGCGGATTTCGACCCCGGCTTTCACCTCCTTCTCGGCGACAACGCGCAGGGAAAAACCAACATTCTCGAAGCCGTCTATCTGCTCGCCACACTGCGCTCCTTTCGCTGTGTTGGAGGCGCGCAGATGATCCGGCGCGCGGCGAAAGGTTACTTTGTTGGCGCGTCCGTTGTCAGCGCCGCCAAGCACGAAATCAAAATGTATTGGTCCGTCGCCGAGCGGAAGCTCTCGCTCGACGAACAACCTGTGCGCCGGCTCACCGACTACCTTGGCACGCTGCGCGCCGTCGTGTTTTGCACGGAAGATTTGCAGCTCGTGAAAGGCACTGCGCGCACGCGCCGCCGTTTCCTCGACCTCCTGCTCGCGCAGACGCTGCCGGGCTATCTGCCGCTCCTCCAGCGTTACGCGCAGGCGCTCCGCTCACGCAATTCACTGCTCAAGCAACGCGCTCCCGACCCTGCGCTGCTCGACAGTTTTTCGCAGGAACTGGTCAGCGCAGGCAACCAGCTCATCACCGCGCGGCGCGAACTTCTCCCGCGCATCTCGCCGCTCGCGCGCCTCGCCTACCGGCGCATTTCGCACGACGCCGAGGAACTCCGCCTCGAATATCAGCCCAGCGTAAAGGCCGACTTCGCCGTGGAACTCGCGCGCGCCCGCGACCGCGAGCGAACCTACCGCTCCACGCTCGTCGGCCCGCATCGCGACGAACTCGCGCTCCTGCTCAACGACCAACCCGCCGCGCAGTTCGGCAGCGAAGGCCAGAAGCGCACGCTTGCCATCGCACTCAAGATGGCCCAGGCCGAATATTTGACCGGACTCCTCGGCTCGCCGCCAGTGTTGCTCATTGACGACGTGATGGGCGAGTTGGACGCGAACCGACGCAGTGGCCTGCTCCCGCTGCTTGAGCGTGCACACCACGCACGCGGGCAGGTTTTCATGACCTGCACCGAGGAGAATTGGCCACGTGAACTAGGCCGCGACCTGCAACGCTGGGAAATTAAAGCCGGCACGCTCACCACTTTGAAACCCGCCTGACCTTCTTGCGCAGCCTCGCGGTTCACAATGCCGCCGCCAGCACTGCGTTTAATTCATCCACCGACAACGTCACGGGATTTGCCTTCATGCTGCTGGCTTGCGTCGCCTTCTGCACCACGCCGAAAACATCGGCTTGCGTCAGGCCCCATGTCCGCAGCGGCGCGATGTGCAACGCGCGGCAAAGCTCCCGCGTCCACGCCGCCCCATCATCAGCCGTCGCCTGCGGACGACCGGTGAGCAGGCGTGCAACTTCGTCGTAGCGACGCAACGCGTCGCAGCCCGGCGCGCGCTCGCGCAGCGTGCGGACATTCGCCTCCATCACGCCGGGCAGCAGCGCGGCGCACACGGCTCCGTGTGGCGCGGGAAACATCCCACCAATCGGCGCGGCAAAGCCATGCACCGCACCCAGGCCCGCATTCGCCAATGCCATGCCGCCGAACAAACTCGCGAGCGCCATGTCTTCGCGGGCTGACGTGTCATCGCCATGTTCGAAAGCCCGCCGCAGCGAACGCGCCGCGCGCCGCATCCCCCCCACGCACACGCCGTCCGTCATCGGATTCGCGCGCGGACAGACGTAAGGCTCGATGAGTTGCGTCAGCGCGTCCATGCCCGTGCTGGCGGTCAAGTCAGGCGGCAAGTTCAGCGTGAGTTCCGGATCCACGAGTGCCACACGCGGCAGCAGATACGGGCTGCGAAGACTCGCCTTCACGCGGTGCTCCGGCGACGCCAGCACCGCGTTGCGCGTGACCTCCGCGCCCGTGCCCGCCGTGGTGGGAATTGCCAGCAATGGCGCGGCCGACTTCGTCAAGGGCGTGCCGCGACCGATGACTTCCAAGTAATCGGAAAGTTCCCCACCGTTCGTCAGCAGTCCCGCGATGGCTTTGGCCGCGTCAATAGCGCTGCCGCCGCCGAAGGCGACCACGCAATTGCAACCCGCTGCACGAGCCCGTGTCACCCCGTCGCGCACGGCGTGCGTCGTAGGCTCCCCTGTGATTTGAAAAAACTCCCACGCCACACCCGCCGCCGTGAGTTGCTCGCTGAGTCGCTGCGCTCGCCCGACCGACTTGCCCGTCACCACGAGTGCGCACCGACCGAGTTCCTTTGCGATGGCCCCGGCCTGCTTGAACGTGCCGGGACCGAAGATGACGCGCGATGCGGTGGCGAACTCGAATGTCATATTGAAACGTGTGGCTGCGCCTGCGAAAGCCAGCTCGATTAAGGCAGCCACGGATTACCAGCCTGCGTCCTCTGGGAACACATTCCCAAACTTCACGCTCATGCGCGGCACGGCCATCATCGGGGCGACCGTGTCGCGCCACGTTGCGTAGTGGGCGGTTTCCTTGTGCTTCGCGGGCGCTTCGGCGGTGCGATAGACTTCGACTAGCACGAAGCGCGTTGGGTCATCCGCCTGCTGCACCACGTCGAAGCACGCGATGCCCGGCTCCTGCACGCTGGCCCGAGCATTGGCAAGCGTCGCAGCCTTGAACACCTCGACGCACTCCGGCTTCACCTGGACATGAACGTGGACGATGAGCAAGGAACCGAGTTGCATCACATGGACTTTCTATAAGGAAAGCAGAAGGGCAGGAACAAAAAAGCGGCTTCACGCGTAATGCCCTCGACTCCTGCCTTCCTGCTCTCCTTATGAAAACCTTTTCCTCCTCGACTCAAAAACCCATTTTTTGCAGCTCCATCTGTAACAGCTCCTGAAACTCCATCACGTCCACCTGCGACGGTTTGTAGCCCTTCTGTGCGGGCACCACACCCATGCGGCCCATCTGGTCGAGATACCATTCGGCCGTCTGGCCGTCGCTGAACGTCACCTTGCCGCTGACGACGGTGCCGGGCCGCGCGAGCGCATCCACCGAAAGTTTCACCGCGCCAAGTGCGGCCGCTTCGGCTGCGGATGCAGGCGGGGCCGTGCCGCCAACGGCAGCAGGCGCGCTCGCGGACGTCGGCGCAATGGGCGAGGCGGGCGCGGGTTCCTTGGGCGGCTCGGGGTCTTTCGGTTTAAGCCGTAAGTCATCCAGCAGGAAGCGCAACTCCATGTAGGTCATGCTCACGCCGAGTTCGGCGGACAGCTTCTTCTGCACGTCGGCGACTTTGAGGCCCTGTTCGAGCCAGGCGGTGATCTGTTGTTTTTGAACGTCGGTTAAATTCATGAGCAACGGGCCTCCTTCTTACTCGGCCTCGACCACCGCTCCAAGCCCAATCCCTGTTTCGTCAGGCGAGTTTAGATGTTGTCCTGTCCCTTCGCGCTCTTGCCGTGCTGGCGCTGGCGGTTGGGGCGGAACGCGCGGTCGGGGCCTTCACTGCCGTTGGCCTCGCCCATGTAGAGGCTCAGGAGGTAGGCGCGCCTGGTCTGTTTCGCGTGCTGTTGACGGCGACCACGCACCAACTCAGATATTCTGGCAATCAGGCCCATCGCAGTGTCGCTCACGACAGCGGCGAGCCTGGGCCAAACCGGGCGGGGCGAAAAGGAGGAAATCCTCAGGCCACCGCATCGGGCGTGGGAGGCTTGAGGCGCGCGTCCTGCGGGTGCGCGCCCACGTCGCCGAGGTAGGCGGTCTGACGGCGGAAGCGCAACTCGGCGGCGCGCGAATCGTCACCAGCGGCGGAGGTCGCGATGGCGGGCAAATCAAATGTCCCGTCCGGCAGCGCGAAGCGGTAACTGAACGTGCCGTCGGGCCGCAGACGAATCGGACGCCTACCGATAGTCACGCTCGCGTCCGGCTCGGTCGCGCCGTAGATGATGAGTTCGGCGTTGACGTTGAACCAGAAACCGCGCGCCCTTTCTCCGCCGGCAATCGGCCCCGGCAGGCTGCCGAGCGCGCCAAACGGGCTGCTGGGCGAGCCGAAGCCGAACGCGCCCTGGCCGGCGGCGAGCTGCGCGGCGGTTTGTTCGGAGAGCTGTTTCACGAGCTGGCGGCGGACGAGTTCGGTGATTTCCAGCGAGCCGATCCACACGCGGCGCACTTCGTCCATCGTGACGACTTCCGCCAGTGCCGTGGCCTGCGCGGGTGTCCAGGTGGGCGCGGGCGCGGGTCCGGCGGTTTCGGCGGGGGGCGCAGACTTCCTCGGCCGCACATCCAACTCCGCGCGCGACGGCGCGAAGGTGTCGGCGGTGGGCAGATTCGGATGGCCCGTCTCACGCAACTGTGCCAGCGCCTCCATCAACGGCACGTTCTGGCTCACGACCACCTTGACCATTTCGATGAGCTGGTCGAACGGCACTTCCACCGGCAGCGTCGCGAATTCCGCGCTAGTGTCATCCGACAGATTGTCCGGCGGCGTGACGGTGGCAGCAGAGAGAGCGATTGTTTGCCAGCGTTCCTTGCGGTCGAAGTAGCCGAGCTGCGCGACGAACTTCGTCCCGCCGCGCCCGACATGAATGAACCAGTTGCGCGACTCGGGATGAACGTGCTGCGTGACGAGCGGCTCGCCGAGAATTTCCTTCTCGAACACGCGGACAATCAAGTGGCCATCGTCGGACTCGGCGTTGTATTCGCGCTGTTGCGCGGTGGTCAAATCCCAGTGCGCGTAAA
The DNA here is from genome assembly GCA_964478755.1 of uncultured Klebsiella sp. Taxonomy (GTDB): domain Bacteria; phylum Verrucomicrobiota; class Verrucomicrobiia; order Limisphaerales; family SXTU01; genus SXTU01. The sequence continues at coordinate 5,056 of CAYZJP010000148.1, read as the reverse complement.
GCCACTGCGGATCGCGCGCGGTCAGCCAGAGCTTTGCGGTGCCGTATGACTCAGGCAACTCACCGCGCTCCTCCACAGGTCCGGCGTGCGCGGGCGGCGTGGTGGGACCGAGCGCGTAACGCTGGCCGGGGCCGCTCACGCCCGCCTGCGCGGCAGCGTCGCCAGCCAGCAGAATCGGAGGGATCTCGAGCTTCGCGTGGCGCGTCTTGCGCGGCGTGACAGGACGCTTGGATTTCATCGCCGTGGCCGGGACGCGCGCGGGGCGCTTGACCTTGGTGGCCAGCTCGGGCTTGGGCGCGGCCTGCGGCTGGGCCTCGATGGCGGTCTTGGCCGTGCGCTTGGGCTTCGCGGGCGGTTCCGGCGCAGACGCGGCGACGGCGGCGGGTGCGGGCGCGATGTTCGGCGTCTTCAAGGCGCGACGGGGCGATTTCTTTTCAAGTTTCATAAGGATTCCGGGGCGAGCGGGGCGGAAGGGCAGCGCCTTTTCTAAGCTGGGGCAGCTTGCGCTCAAGCCGTGGCCCGCGCAACGGAAATTTCCTTGCACGCCCGCGCTGGACAGCCCGTTCGCGTGACGGAACACTGGCCGCGTGAAACCTTCTGCCTGGCTCGCCCTCCGGCTGCTTGTGACCACACTCTGTGCGAGCGGTTGTGCCGCACGTGCGACGGAGCACCGCGCGCAACAGATCGAAGGCTGGACCGTGCAAGTGGACGAACGGCTGTTCGCCGAGCAGAAGGACGCGACGGAACAGGCGCTCAAACTGCTCCGCGTGCAGCTCGCCGAGATTGTGCGCGTCGTGCCGCCGAACGCCGTTGCCAGGCTGCGCGAGGTGACACTGTGGTTTTCACCCGAATATCCCGGCACCCGTCCGGGGGCCGAGTATCACCCGGACGCCGGCTGGTTGCGCGCCCATCAGCGTGACCCGGTGATGGCGAAAGGCATCGAGTTCACGAACATTCGCATCTTCCCGGCCGAGACGCGCCGGATGCCGAACTTCGCGCTGCATGAGCTGGCGCACGCCTTCCACGACCGCGTGCTGGGCTTCGAGCGGCCCGACATCAAGGCCGCCTACGAGAAAGCCAAGGCCGGCGGCACGTATGACAAAGTCGAGCGTCAGGACTCCGAGGGCCGCAAGCGTTTCGACCGCGCCTACGCGATGGTGAATCACAAGGAATACTTCGCCGAGAACACCGAGGCGTTCTTCGGCCGCAACGATTTTTTCCCCTTCAACAAGGCCGAGCTGGAAAAGCACGACCCGGAAATTTTCGCGTTGCTCGGCAAAGTGTGGAGCGCGCCGACGAAACAGGCCGGCAAAGGCCCGGTGAAAGTGTTCATCCTGGCCGGCCAGTCGAACATGGAGGGGCAGGCCGTCGTGGACCTCGACGGGAAGAATTACAACCAGGGCAAGGGCACGCTGAAAGCGTTGCTCGCCGATCCAACCAAAACGGCGATGCTCAAGCACCTTCAGACATCGGACGGGCACTGGACCGTGCGCGATGACGTGTGGGTGCGCTACCAACGCGAGCACGGGCCGTTGCTGGCTGGCCCGTTGGGCGTTGGCTTTTCCGTTTACGGCGACGCCCGTCACTTCGGGCCGGAGCTGCAGTTTGGTCACGTGCTCGGCGACGCGCTCGACCAGCAGGTGCTGCTCATCAAAACGGCGTGGGGCGGCAAGAGCTTGTTCAAGGATTTCCGCCCGCCGAGTTCTGGCGGCGAAGTCGGGCCTTGCTACACGAAGATGATCGCCGAAGTCCACGAGGCGCTCGGCAACTTGAAGTCGGACTTTCCCGGCTACGATGGCAAGGGCTGCGAACTCGCAGGCTTCGTCTGGTATCACGGCTGGAACGACGGCGTGAATCCCAAGGCGGCCGTGCCGGAATACGAGGAGAACCTCGTCCATCTCATCCAAGACGTGCGCAAAGAATTCGGCAGGACAAAGCTGCCGGTCGTCATCGGCGAACTGACCGGCCCGTGGGTCAAGGCTCCGCCCGAATGGGAGAAGCTCCGTGCCGCGCAGGCCGCAGCCGCCAAGCGAACGGAGCTGGACGGCAACGTGGTCTTCGTCCCCACGCGCGACTTCGTGCGCAAGCCCGAGGACTCGCCCAATCCCACGCACGGCCATCACGAGTTCGGCAACGCCGAGACGTATTTTCTCGTCGGCGATGCACTCGGCCGGGCGATGCGGGATTTGCTGGCTCGATAGCATCGTTTATCGAGCACGTCTCCGCCACGCTCATCTCACGCTCATGAAAATCACCCGCATCCTCGCCTATCGTGTCGAACTCCCATTGCACGAAGGCAGCTACAAATGGTCCGGCGGCAAATCCGTCACCGTGTTCGACAGCACCATCGTGCGCGTCGAGACGGACACCGGACTCGTCGGCCACGGCGAAGTTTGCCCGCTCGGGCCGTTTTATCTTCCGGCGTATGCTGAAGGCGTGCGCGCTGGACTGCGTGAGCTTGGCCCGCACCTGCTCGGCGAAGACCCGCGCGAGCTGATGAAGCTGAACCGCAAGATGGACGCCGCGCTCAAGGGTCATCCCTACGTGAAAAGCGGCATTGATATCGCGTGCTGGGACATCCTCGGCCAGGCGTGCGGGATGCCCGTGTGCGAACTGCTCGGCGGCCGTTACACCGCCGATGTTCCGCTCTACCGCGCGATTTCGCAGGAGTCGCCGGAGGAAATGGCCGCGAAGGTCACCGGCTATCGCGCGGAGGGTTATCGCCGGTTCCAGCTCAAAGTCGGCGGCGATCCCGATGTGGACATCGCGCGCATCTTTGCCGTCGCAGCGAAGCTCCAGCCAGGCGACCGCCTCGTGGCCGATGCGAACACCGGCTGGGTGCAACACGAAGCTGTGCGCGTCGCGAAGGCCGTGCGCGACGTGGACGTATATGTCGAGCAGCCGTGCCTCACCTACGAGGAGTGCCTCGCCGTGCGCCGTCAGACGCCGCATCCCTTCGTGCTCGATGAGAACATTGACGGCCTCGACATCCTCTTGCGTGCGAGGGCTGATCTCGCGATGGACGTGGTGAACTTGAAGATCAGCAAGCTCGGCGGCCTCACGAAAATCAAGCAGGCCCGCGACCTCTGCGTGAGCATGGGCATCGCGATGACGCTCGAAGACTCTTGGGGCGGCGACATCGCCACGGCGGCCATCGCGCACCTCGCGCAGAGCACTCCGCCGGAATTTCTGTTCACCACCACCGACTTCAACAGCTACGTCACCGTCAGCACGGCGGAAGGCGCGCCGCAGCGGGTGAACGGCCGCATGGCGGCCTCGCAGCAGCCAGGCCTTGGCATCCAGCCGCGGATGGACGTGCTGAAAAAACCCGTCTTGGTCGTTTGCTGACGCGCCCGCTGGCTGCCGTCAGCCGGCATTTGAAATGCAACTCGTTCAAGTGAAGTTCCAGGCTGGGGCGTCGAAGTTCGCGATGATTGCCAACACACAAACCGCCACCCGGTTGACCGCGACGCTAGCGGCGATGGCGACCATGGTGTGCTCTCGAACCGTGCTGGGAGCAACGCCGCCCACGGATGCCCCGACCGCCGCGTTCTTCAAGGAGCACTGCCTGCGCTGTCATGGCCCGGAGAAAGTAAAAGGGGATTTGCGGCTCGACCAGTTGGACACTGATTTCTCCAAGCCATCCACATTCGAGCGGTGGCACGAAATCGTGGCGCGCGTGCAGTCGGGCGAGATGCCGCCGAAGAAGGAGCCGCGTCCCGGCGCGGCGCAGACGCAGGCGTTCGTGCGGCAGTTGAACACTCGTCTCGACGAGGCGGCGGCAAAACAGCGCGCGGTGGGCCGCGTGGTGCTGCGGCGGCTCAACCGCGTCGAGTATGAGAACACGGTGCGCGACCTTTTCGCAGTGAACGTAATGGTGAAGGAGATGCTGCCCGAGGACGCGGTCGCGCAGGGCTTCGACAACGTAGGCGCGGCGCTGAACATCTCGCCCGTTTTGATGGAGCGTTATCTCGAAGCGGCGGACGCAGTGATCAGCGCGGCCATCGTCCCGGTTCACAAGCTCGAAAGCAAAACGGAACGGTTCAATCTCTACGACTCGCTGCCGTCGTGGTTTGTCGCGGGCGTGTGGAAGCAGGACGACGGCGTGATTTTGTTCCGTAACAGCGGCGATTCCGCGAGCGACCTGCGGCAGTTCAAGGCGCCCGCGCCGGGCCGCTACAAATTCCGCATCGCGGCGTCCGCGCACAACTCGGAGACGCCACTGCCGATGGCGGTGCTGCTCGGCAATTTCGTCGTGAGCGGCAATTACTCGCGGCATCTCGGCTACTTCGACGCGCCACCAGGCAAGCCTGCGGTGATCGAATTCGAGGAGCGGCTCGGCGCGAAGAACGACACCATCAAGGTCACGCCCATCGCGCTGCCGTTCGTGTATCTCAAACACGAGACGATGCCCGAGTATCCGGGGCCGGGTCTGAAGATTCACTGGATTGAAGTCGAAGGACCGTTCCCCGACGCGTGGCCGACGGAAAGCTACAAGCGCGTATTCGGCGACGCGGACTCGAAGAAGGGCACCCTCGCAGATGCGGAGAAGTTGCTGCGGGACTTTCTCCCGCGCGCCTTCCGTCGGCCGGTGGCGGAAGGCGAAGTGAAGCCGTTCGTCGCGCTCGTCGCGAAGTCGCTGGAGGTGCGGCAGTCGTTCGAGACATCGCTGCGCGCGGGCTACAAGGCCGTGCTGGCCTCGCCGAAATTTCTCTACTTTCGCGAGTCGTCCGGTCCGCTCGACGACCACGCGCTTGCTTCGCGCCTGTCGTATTTTCTCTGGAGCACGATGCCCGATGAGCCGCTGCTCGCGCTCGCGGCGAAAGGCGAATTACACAAAGCCAATGTGCTGCGCGCGCAGGTCGAGCGGATGCTGAATCATCCGCAGGCGCGCGCGTTCACGGAGAATTTCACCGGCCAGTGGTTGAACCTGCGCGACATCGCCGCGAACACGCCGGACAAGATGCTTTATCCCGAGTGGGAGGAGCATTTGCAGTGGTCGGCGGTGCGCGAGACGCATTTGTTCTTCGAGGAATTGCTCAAGCAAAACCTCAGC
>CAYZJP010000147.1:0-11341 GCA_964478755.1 uncultured Klebsiella sp. | reverse complement strand
TACTCAACGCCAGGTTCGTCCACCAGCACAGCAGGATTTTGATGCGTCAGCCCTGCCCGATAAAGAAGTTGCTCTCCAAGCGGGAGAGGGCAAGGGTGAGGAAGAACATTTCCTTTCCGCAGAGACGTGCCGGAAACTGACCTGGCAAAGTGCGCCGCCGACATTTGCCGCTTGCGTGTCCTTCCGGGCGGGTCACACTGGCCCCATTATCCAAGCCGCTTCACAGGTTGCGCCACGGCGCGGCCGGTGCCTGGAGTCTGAAGTTGAAAGGACCACACCATGAATGAGTATTGGGAGATCACCCACCAACGCGGCGTCGCCACCCGGGCGGTCTGGGGAATGCAGCCGGCATTTGAACTGAACAAACTCAACCGCACCCAGCACGGCGCGCTGACGGACAGCCTGCCCACGCTGGCGCAAACCCGCGACAGACAACGCGGAGAACGACCTGACCGACGCCCTCTCCGCGACCAAAACCATCTTCGACAAGCTGGAGGATGTCGCGATCCGCCTGCCGGGGCTGATTGACGGCCTGCTGGAAGATGACGATGACCTGAAGCATCAGCTCGACGCGATCTTCGCGATTGATCCGGCCATTTCCCAAAACCACACGTTGCGCCGCTGCCGGCTCATCCCGCCGCTTCTGACTGACGTGAACGCGGCCCTCGCCGCGCAGGTGCCGCCCAAGCCCGCGCTCACGATCAAGTATCAGGGCGTTGACACGGGCGTGGCGGACGTGCAGTCGGGCATCCTCGCCGCCATCGCCGCGCAAAAGACCGAGGCGGAACGACTGCGGGACGTGACGAATGCCAAGAGCGCCCCCCGCACCGCCGACCGCAAGACCGACCGCGCCAACAAACGCTGGTATCTGGCGCGGTTGAAGGCCTACCCCGAAGGCACGCCGGACGCGGCGTTGGCCGATGTCCCCACCGAGCAGGGCGTCGCGCCGGCGCAGGCGATTGAAATCCTGACGCTGGTGGCGCAGACCAATCACACGTTGCAGGCCAATCTCGATCCCGCCTGCGGCGCGCACGCCACGACGAAGGAGTTCCAATACATGGTGCCGGGCGAGACGGAGTTCGGCCACACCACGCCCATCACGGGCAACACGGTGGTGATCGGGCCGTTCGCCGTGGGCCTCACGGTGACGTGCCGCGCGCGCGTGGCGAACTTCAATCCGGGCACGGTGACCAGCGCGTCGAAATCGGCGACGACGATTTGAACCGGTGCCGTTGGCGAAACGGCAGAGCCACAGAAGGATGGCGGCCAGCAGGAAGCGATGGCGTCACTTGCCGCCGTAGCTGAAGTCATCGAAGAGCGTCACGCTGTCGGCCTTGGTCCAGAGGCCAACCTTGCCGGCATCGGCGAAGCTGTCGTCGGTGGCCTCGATGACCTTCCTGCCGTCGAAGGTGACGGTGAACTGGTTCCCCGCAAACTCCACGCGCAGCGTGTGCCACACACCGGGGGCGACCTTCGCCTTCACGTTCTTGAAGGCGACGCGCTTGCCCTTGATGGTGTGGTAAATGGTGACGTTGTCCTCCAGCGCGTTGGCGCGGGCGACGTAATAGTTGTCCGCGTCCTGGCAGCGCCAGAGGACGCCGCCGGCCTGGTCTTCCTTGCCGGACACGGGCTTGAACTTCACCTCGACGAAGCCGTCCTTGAGGCGCGTGTCATCTTTGATGCACACGGGATAGGTCGCCTCGCCGGACTGTTTGAGCACGTTCGGCTTGCTCGGGGCGGCGGGGTCCTTCTCGACGGCCCATTTGGGCGAACCGGAGCCGGTCTTCGTGGCCGTCCAGCCGGGCGGTGGAGCGCCGGGGGCGAGGTTGTCGAAGTTGACGCTGTCCGCCTGTGCGCTCGTGCCGAACGCGCAGACCAACGCGGCGAGTAGAAGGGGAGATTTCATGCGAGCCAAAACAGTGCGACTGGGACGAGGGAGTTGCAAGGCGTTACGTGACGGTCACGCGGCTTCCCGACGCTACGCTAGGAGCTTCTCCACCACGCTGCCTTCCACGCCGGTCAGCCTCATGTCGAGGCCTTGGAACTTGTAGTTCAAGCGCGTGTGGTCGAAGCCCAGCAGGTGGAGCAGCGTCCCGTGCAGGTCGTGGACGTGGACGCGGTCCTTGATGACGTTGAAGCCGAACTCGTCCGTCTCGCCGATGCTTTGGCCGGCCTTCACGCCGCCGCCCGCGAGCCACATCGTGAACGCGTTCGGGTGATGGTCGCGGCCGTCGTTGGTGCCGCCCTGCACCATCGGTGTGCGGCCAAACTCGCCGCCCCAGATGACCAGCGTGTCGTCGAGCAGGCCGCGCGTCTTCAAGTCGCGAACCAACGCGGCGCTGGCCTGGTCGGTCTTCTTGCACTCGGATTTCAATCCGTTCACCAAGCCGCCGTGGTGGTCCCAAGCTTCGTGGAAAATTTGCACGAAGCGCACGCCACGCTCAATCAGCCGGCGCGCCATGAGACAGGAATTCGCGAACGCACCCTTGCCCGGGCCTGCGCCATACATATCGAGAATGTGCGGCGGTTCCTTCGAGATGTCCGTGAGTTCCGGCGCGCTGGCCTGCATGCGGAAGGCCATCTCGAACGAGTTGATGCGCGCGGCGATTTCCGGGTCGCCGGTCGTGGCGAGACGGCGCTCGTTGAGGCGACGCAGCGTGTCCAGCGAGTCGCGCTGGAGTTGCGCGTCCACGCCCGGCGGGTTCGTGAGGTAAAGCACCGGCTCGCCCTGCGGACGGAACATGACGCCCTGATACGAGGAAGGGAGAAAGCCGCTGCCCCAGTTGCCCGCGCCACCGCTGGTGCCCTTGAGTCCGGTGCTGAACACGACGAAACCCGGCAAGTCGTTCGCCTCGCTGCCGAGTCCGTAAAGCGACCACGCGCCGAGGCTGGGCCGGCCGAAATTCATGTTGCCCGTGTTCATGAGTATCTGGCCGGGCGCGTGGTTGAAGGCATCGGTGGCCATGGACTTCACGAAGCACACGTCGTCGCAGACCGACGCGAGGTGCGGCAGCAACTCGGAGAGTTCCGCGCCCGATTGCCCGTGCCGTGCAAACTTGAACTTCGGCCCGAGCAGCGCGGAGTTCGGATTGATGAACGCGGCGCGGTAGCCCTTGAGCAGCTCGGCCGGCGGCAGCGTGCCATCGTATTTCGTCAGCGCGGGTTTGTTGTCGAACAACTCCAAGTGGCTCGGCGCGCCGGCCATGAAGAGGTAGATGACGCGCTTGGCCTTCGGCGCGAAATGCGGCACGCGTGGCGCAAGCGGCTCGGCGGAAAGTGATTTCGCCGCCATCGCCTTCCGCTCACCAAGCAACGATGCGAGCGCGATGGAGCCGAGACCCACGCCGCAGTCTTTCAGAAACCAGCGGCGCGCGAGGCCGCGTTTGCGTTCGTAGAGGAAGTGTTGTTGTGCAGTCATGGCATCACTCCTTCGTAATTGTCTCGTCGAGGTTGAGCAGCACGCGGGACACGGCGGTCCACGCGGCGAGCTTGGCGGGCGTGGCGGTGGCGGGGAGCGCGGGCTGATTCTTCGGATCGGCAGTAGCGAGCAGCCAGGCTTCAGTGTCCTTGCCGGTGAAGCGTTGCTCTTGTTTCGTGAGCAGTGCGAGAAGTTCCGCTTGCTCGTCCTTCGTCGGCACGCGCGCGGTGCAACGACGGAAGGCGAAGGCGAGCTTGTCTTTTTCCGACGCGCCGCCGTCGCGGAGAGTGCGGAGGGCAAGGGCCTGCGCGGCCTCCATGAACATCGGCTCGTTGAGCGTCGTGAGCGCCTGCAGCGGCGTGTTCGAGCGCTGGCGGCGGACGCACGAGAAGTCGCCGACGGGCGCGTCGAAGACCAGCAGCGACGGGAACGGCGTCGAGCGGCGGCGGAAGGTGTAGACGGCACGGCGGTAACGCTCGTCGCCCGTCTCGCTCACCCACGGAAAGTCGCCGTAGCTGGCCGGCGGCTTGAAGAGGAATTCCGGCGCGGGCGGCATCACGGCACGCCCGCCGATTTTCGGATTCAACAGGCCGCTCGAAGCAAGCGCGATGTCACGGACTAGCTCGGCGTCCACGCGGAAGCGCGGGCCGCGCGCAAGCAGGCGGTTGTAAGGGTCGCGGGCGAGCAGCTCCGGCGTGCCGCGGCTGCTCTGCTGGTAAGTCGCAGACTGAACGATGAGACGGTGAAGGTGTTTGACAGACCACGGCTTCGCTGAACTGTCTTCGCCATTCGGCTCCATGAACTCGCACGCAAGCCAGTCGAGCAGTTCGGGGTGAGAGGGTTTCGCACTCTGCCGACCGAGGTCTTCCGATGTCTCGACGAGGCCGGTGCCGAAGTAAGCCTGCCAGATGCGATTCACGAACACGCGCGCGGTGGTGGGCGAGCGGCGGTCGGTGAGCCACTTGGCGAAGGTCAGACGCGAGGTGTCAGCGCCGGCGGGCAGCGGGTTCAGGAACGCGGGCACGCCGGGCGTTACGCCGCGTGTGGGCTTGAGCCAGTCGCCGCGATTGAGCACCGAGGTCATGCGCTCCTCGGTGCGCGCGACAAGCGCGTAAGCGGTCGTGCCTTCGGGCCATTGCTGCCAGAGTGCGTCGAGCTGGGCGTTGGCGGAGGAGAGTTCGGGGACGGTCGTGCGCCAATGGTCGAAGACGGCTGCGACTTGCTCCGGCGTGCGCTGTGCAGCGGGGATGGCGAAGACGTCGCGGACTTTCTTCGGCACTTTGTCAGCGACGATGGAAGTCAGGCTGGAAGCCTGACCTACGACGGAGAGACGGAACCGCCCGAGATTCTGCGTGCCGAAGTCATTCGCGTTCGCGCTGCCGTGTTCCTGCGAAAGGTTGAAGGTCAGCACCGTGCCGCCGGGGGACGCGATGTTCGTCGCGAGCTGGAAGACGGCCACGCGGTCGGTGTTGCGCCGGCCTGGACCGGAGTCGCCGCCCCACGCGGTCTTCTTGTCGCCGTCTATCGCGAAGCTGATGGGGCCGGTGACGCGCTTGTTCGTCGAGCCGTCGTTGAAGCCCGGCTCCAGCGGCAGCACTGGCTGGTCGAAGTCCGCCGTCGCGCTGGCGATTTTCACCTTGGTCTTCTTCTTCGGGTCGCTCAACGGCGCGGCCTCGACGGCGAATTCCGTCAATGCGAACAAGCCCTTGTAGCTGCGGCCCGGACCGTTCGCGGGCAGATTCGGGTCGGTGAACAGTTCGAGGCGGATGGCGGAGATGTTTTCCAACTGGTTGGTAACTTGGAAAATCGCGGTGAACTTCGTTGGCGCCCAGCCCGCCGCGAGCAGCGAGCCGTCGGCCTGCGGGTAGTAACGCTGGCTGTTGTCGCTGATGAGTTCGAGGTCGCGCAGCACGAACCACGCAGGTTGGTTGTGCGCGACTTCAGTTTCCCACTTCGCCATGCGCGCGCGCCAGTCGGGCAGTTGTTGTTTCATCACCGATTCGATCGCGTTCATCTCGCGGCGGAGCGATGTGATCTTCTCCTGCTCGGGCGCGGTGAAGACGCGCGGCATCGCTTCGTGGTCGTTGTTCAGGAAGGCGAACATCCGGTAATACTCCTCCTGCGTGAGCGGGTCGTATTTGTGGTTGTGGCACTGCGCGCACGCGGTGGTGAGGCCGAGGATGCCCTTCCCGACGGCGTCCATGCGGTCGAACATCGCCTCCATGCGGAACTGCTCGGGGTGGATGCCGCCCTCCTCGTTGAGCATCGAGTTGCGCAGGAAACCGGTGGCGACGAACTGGTCCTGCGCCGCGCCGGGAAGCTCGTCACCAGCGAGCTGCTCGATGATGAAACGGTCGTAAGACAGGTCGCGGTTGAAGGCGCTGATGACCCAGTCGCGGTAAAAGTGAACGAGGCGGCGCTTGTCCTTTTCGTAGCCGTCCGAGTCGGCGTAGCGCGCGGCGTCGAGCCAGAGTCGGCCCCAACGCTCGCCGTAATGCGGTGAGGCGAGAAGGCGCTCGACTTGTTTCGACCAAGCGTCGGATGACTTGTCGGCAAGGAAGGCATCAAGTTCTTCCGGTGTGGGCGGCAAGCCGATGAGGTCGAGCGAGAGGCGGCGGAGGAGCGTGGGCTTGTCGGCGGGCGGCGATGGCTTGAGGTTCTCCTGTTTGAGCCGAGCGAGGACGAAGGCGTCAGTGGGATTGCCGACTGCCGATGGGCGATTGCCGAATTGAGGAACCGGCGGACGAACTGGCGGGACGAAGGCCCAGTGTTCGGCATACGGCGCGCCTTGCACAATCCACTTTTTCAGCAGCGCGATTTCCTGCAATGTGAGCGGCCTGCGTTCCTTCTTCGGCGGCATCACGTCGTCGGGGTTCTTGTTCGTGATGCGCTGCCAGAGTTCGGACTTCGCAAGATTGCCGGGGACGATGGCGGGTTTGCCGTCGCGGGACTTCAAGGCTTCCTCGCGCACGTCGAGACGGAGCTTTGCTTTGCGAGCGTGCGCGTCCGGGCCATGGCAGGAGAAACACTTGGCAGAGAGAATCGGCGCGATGTCGCGGGCGAAGTCCACTTTGGCGGGCGCGCTGCCGGTCGGCGACGCGGCGCGTATCGCGAAAGCGAGGAAGCTGACGGCAAAAATCAAAAATAGTCGGCGGTTCATGGGTGCGCGGTCTTTGGTCGGACGGCGGCTCAGTTTCACGACTTCACAGTAGTGGCGATGCGGTGCCGGGGAATGGAGCATCGTGCGGACGCGGATGGAGATTACTCGCCGGGCACGGGCTGTGACGGCTTGGCACAGGGGGGGACAATCTTTTCACACCTGGCCCGGCGCGGGGCCGGACCCTGAACAGCAGAAGGTGCGGATTTCAGGCATTTCCGCAGGATTCTGTGGGCTTCAACGGGTGGCACGGAGCCTGTTCATCACATTGGCGTTGGCGCTTCGCGACAGGAAAAGCCCGCGAAGCCGGTAGTCCAACACCGTGGGCCGGGGCGGCGGCGTAACCTGGCCCACCGCGAAACGCTCGCCGCCGCTTTAAGACAAAACCTATGACTACAATCACTCGTTGGAATCCGTTCAAGGAAATGGAAGACCTGCAAGGCCGGCTCTCCTCCCTGCTCGGCCAGGCCCCGCGCTGGAACGGCAGCAAGGAAGACATGACCGTCGCGCAATGGGCGCCGCTCGTGGACATCACCGAGGATGACCGCGAATACCTCATCAAGGCCGAGCTGCCCGAGGTGCGCAAAGAGGACGTGAAGGTCACGGTCGAGCACGGCACGCTCAACATCTCCGGCGAGCGCACGCTGGAGAAGGAGGAGAACGGCCGCCGCTACCACCGCATCGAGCGCAGCTACGGCAGCTTCGTGCGCAGCTTCGTGCTGCCGGACGACGCGGACGCGCAGAAGGTGAACGCGGAATTCAAGGACGGCGTGCTGCGGGTGCGCGTGCTGAAGCACGCGCAGGCGCTGCCCAAGAGCATCGAAATCAAGGTGGCGTAAGCCGCCGCCCGAATGCGCCGCGCGGCTGGATGCACCCGGCCGCGCGGTGCTACTTCTCCGGAGCGGGCTTCACGCCCGCCTCGGCGAGCTGTCGGGCGAGCAGGCCGGCTTCGACCTCCTTGCCCTGCTCGCGATAGACGCGCTCCAGCGCGACCATCGTGTTGAGGTGCGCGGGGTGCTTCGGGCCGATATTTTTGGAAAGGATGTCTTGCCGCCGCAGCAACTGAATCTCGGCGGCGGGATATTGTTTCATGTCGGTGTAGTGCAGTCCGAACGCGAGCAGCGGGTTCACGAGCAGGACACTGTCCTTGCCCTCGCGATCCTCGATGAGCTTCACCAGTTTTTTGAACGCCGTCTCGGTTTCCGCGTATTTCTTCGCAGAATGCAAGTTCTGCGCCTGCTCCATGCGGATTTGCATCACGCGCCGGTAGTCGGGGACAAAAATCCGCTCCTCCAGCATGTCCGCACTCTTGAACTGCGTCTTGCTGTTGAGCGTGCCGAGAACGCGGAGCGCCGCCGTGTAGAGCTTGTCCGCGTCGTCGTAGCGCCCGGCCAGCGCGTAGTTCCGCGCCAGCGCCGCCTGGCACGTGCCGACGACCGGCGAGTAGGAGCTGGTCTTCCACTTCGCGATATACTCGGCGCGCTTCAACAACAGCTCGGCCTCCGCAAAATTCCGCTGCTCGGTCAGGTTGCCGCCGAGGTAAAACGCGCACTCCGCCACGCTCATGTGGTTGGTGCCCAGCTTCGCCTCGCGCACTGCCAACGCACGACGCAGATGTGGCTCTGCGTCGCCAAACTTTTTCCGCTTCTGCTGCAGTTCGGCGGCCAGAAACAGCGTTTCCACCAGCCGCGGGTCGGCTTCGCCGAAACTCTCCGCGACGCCGAGCGCCCTGCTCATGAACTGGTCAGCCTCCGTGTAGCGCCGTTCGTCCGCCGCCTTCTTCGCGTCATCGCAATAGGTCTTCAACAACTGCGCGTCCACCGCGTGAACGCTGCTGGCGAGCGCGAGCAGCATGGCGCAACCAGCGGCTCTCATCATCGTCGTGATCTTTTTCATGTGTGCCTCTCCAGCAAGGATTCCCAAATTCTGTGGGCATCCTAGGCCAGCCGCCGGAAGCATGGCAAGCCAGCACAAACGAAGTTCCATTTCCCGCACGAGTGCGGTTAATTTCGCCGCGTGGCATTCCCGCTGCGCATCCGGCTCTTTCAAAAGACGGACTTTGTCTTTGCCGATTCCGTGCGGGCGCTCGCGGGCTGGAACCAGACCAAGGACGACTGGATGCGTTTCCTCAACCACCAGCCGGACGGCTGTTTCATCGCGGAGTGGGACGGTAAGCCGGCTGGCACGGCGACCACGACCATCTACGAGGACAAGCTTGCGTGGATTGGCATGGTGCTCGTGCATCCGGACGCGCGACGGCGGGGCATCGGGCGTGCGCTGCTGGAGCACTGCATCGCGTTCCTGAAACCGCGCGTCGCCTGCATCAAGCTCGACGCGACGCCGCTGGGCAAAACGCTTTACGACCAGCTCGGCTTCAAGGACGAGTGGACGCTGCGAAGGTGGCAGACGGACCACGTCGAACTACCGGCGAATCCGATGAAGTATCACGTCCGCCGCTGGAGCGACGCGGAAGACACCACCACAATGCGATCGCTGGACCGTGAAGCCTTTGGCGTGGACCGCTGGCAGATGGTGCTGCGCACGAAGTGGCAGAGCGCGCGCTTCCTCGTCCACCTCACACCGAAGGAGCGCGTCAATGCCTTTGGCACTTTCCGCACTGGCGCACGCGCCTGCTATCTCGGTCCTGTTGTTGCCGATTCCATCGCGGCAGCAGGGCCGTTGATAAAGAGCTTTCTCACCGAGTTGGTCAACCAACCGATCTATTGGAACCGGCCACTGGCCGCACAGTCCCTCTCGGCGTCTGACTTGCTCGGTCAAAGCGTGCTGAGGAACCTCCCCAACCAGCCCATCTTCTGGGACATCCCCGACGCCAACACCTGCGCAGTGGAACTCGCCCAACGCCTCGGTTTCCAACCACAGCGCCCGCTCATCCGCATGTTCCTCGGCGAAAACAAATGGCCCGGCGACCCGCAGAAAATTTTCGCCCTCGCCGGCCCCGAAATCGGATGAAACCCGTTCCAAGTTTGGAGTTTGGTGTTTCGAGTTGAATTCGCCCGCCCGTTCGCCGTCGGCCAACTCGAAACCCGAAACCCGAAACGCAAAACTGCTTGTGATGCACCACGACGTGCTTCTCCTTGGCACCGGCCACAACGCGCTCGTGCTCCAAGCCTATCTCGCGCGCTGCGGGCTGCGCACACTCGCGCTGGACCGCGCGCCGGAGCCGGGCGGCGGGCTGCGCACGATGGAGAACCCGCGCCTGCCGGGCTTCACGCATCACCCGCACTCGTTCTTCCACCGCGCCATCACGCGGATGCCGTGGTTCCGCGACCTCGAACTCGCGCGCCATGGCGTGCGCTACATCGAACCGGAACTGAACGTCGCCATGCTGCTGCGCGATGGCCGCGCGCTGGAGTGGTGGACGGACTTGGAACGCACGCTCGCTTCGTTCGCTGAATTCTCAAAACAAGACGCCGACTCCTTGCGCCGCTGGACTGAAGAATTCCGGCCCATCGTTGAAAGCATTTTGATCCCCGAAGCGCAGTCGCCGCCGCTGGAGCCAGAGCGACGCAAACAACTTCTTTCGCAAAGCAAGCTGGGCCGCCGCTTGCTGGAAGTCTCCGTGCTCTCGCCGCTGGAATTCGTCACGCGGAACTTCGAGCACGACGCCGTCCGCGCCGGGCTGCTCTTCTTCAACGGCCTGCGCGAAGTTGACCTGCGGCTGCGCGGCTTCGGCCACGCCATCCCCGCGCTGCTGGCCTCGCCCACGAAGGCGCAGATGTGCGTGGGCGGTTCGGGCGACCTCGCGCGCGGCCTCATCGCGGACATCACGAAGCACGGCGGAGAAATTCGCTGCGGCGTCGAGTTGAAGCGCATCCTCGTCCGCAGCGGTCGCGCCACCGGAGTCGAACTCAGCACGGGCGAACAACTCACCGCCGAGTTCATCGTGTCCGGCCTGAATCCGCAGCAGACCTTCCTCGAACTCTTGCCGCCCGAAGCTTTGCCCGTCGAAGTGCGCGACCGAGCCGCGAAGTTTCAATACAACCTGCTCGCGCCGCTCTTCGCGCTGAACGTCACGCTGCGCGAGCCGCCGCGTTGGGCCGCCGCCGCGCGGCGACCGGAGTTGGAGCGCGCGTTCATGTTCATCGTCGGGCTGGAGCGCTTCGGGCAATTCCATGACATCGTCGCGGCGCATGAGCGCGGCGAGATTCCTCCGCCTGTCGCGTGGGGCGCGTGCCCGACGCTTTTCGACCCGACGCAAGCTCCGCCCGGCCAGCACGTTGCCTTCCTCTGGGAGAAGCTGCCTTACGCCCTGCGTGGCGACGCGCGCAACTGGGACGCCGCCCAAGCCGCGCATGGCCGCGACCTGCTGGCGACGTGGACCGAGTTCGCGCCGAACCTCGCGGACAGCGTGCTCGATTCCTTCACGCGGTCGCCGCTCGACACCGAGCGCGCGCTGCCGAACATGACCGGCGGCGACTTGCTGGTCGGTTCGTTCGCGAACGGACAAGTCGGATTCAACCGTCCGTTCCCCGGCGCGGGCAGTTACCGCACGCCGCTGCCCGGCCTCTACCTCTGCGGCGGCTCGACGCATCCCGGCGGCAACGTCACCGGCCTCTGCGGCTACAACGCCGCGCGCGTGCTCGCGGCGGACAGCGGAAAGAAAGTTTGGTGGAATCCACCGGATGCAGAGGCGGCGCTGGCGAGACTCGGCTGAAGATTTAGCCGCGGATTGAACACGGATGAAACACAGAAAGAGACCTCTGCGAAACAGGGCAGCAGGCATTTGGTTCCATTTTCTGCGATGC
>CAYZJP010000146.1:0-11365 GCA_964478755.1 uncultured Klebsiella sp. | reverse complement strand
ATTCGCAGGTGTCGTAGCCGTCCTTGAGTTCACCCCACGCGAGCGCGCGGTAGCCGCGCCATTTTCCTTCCGAAAGTCCGGCCCCCCGGTAGTTGACCAGCGCGATGACGAAGCCGCTTTCCGCAAATTTCGCCGCAGCCTTGCGCGAGCCGGCGCCGTGGATGTCCGCGTAGCGCTGCTCGAAGACGGCGGGGAACTTGCCCGTGCCCGGCGGGAAGTAGAGATAAGCCGAGAGGTGCTTGCCGTCGCGCATCGGGATCATCATGTGCTCCTCGCGCACGGGGCCGAAGTCGAGCGGCGGCGCGTCAGCGGCGCGGAGTGAAAGCAGCGAACAGAACAGCAGGGCAAACCGGCAAATGCGGGAAATCATACGGGAGAATCAGACGGGCAATCTCGGGTCCAGCGTCAAACAAAGCGTGCTGGCCCGGCCTCAGCGCTCAGGGAAGTGGGCGGGCAGACTTCAAGGCAGGGCAGGAGATGCCCACTACCATCCGAAGGTAACTTGAAGCTGCCCGCCCGAAAACATCAGTGGCAGCGGAGGCGTCCTGACACACAGCGAAGTTCCCCCGGACCGGAGTGCGCGCTCAACAGTGAACGGATGGCGCGCGAAAGCTGGGTCGGACCAAAAGGCTTGGCCAGGAAGTGAACGTGTGAAGGCAGGGTTTCCTCGCCCAGCTCGCGGGGATGCCAGTAGCTGCTGACGATGAGCACCGGCAAAGTGGGCCGGTGAGCGTGCAGGATGCGGACCAGATCCATGCCGGTCAGCTTGCCGGTGGAGTGGTAGTCAGTCAGGACCAGATGCACATCCACTGCCTGAGCATCCCACCAGTTCAGCGCCTCCAACACACTGCTGGCTATAAGGACGTGGAAGCCCAGCCAGGCAAGCATCCGCCGGACACCGCCTGCATCAGCTTCTGATCCTCGACGACCAAGACTGTTTTCCCCCTCGCCAGCGAAGGGTTCATTGGCAGGTCTGCGATGGTGGCTCTCGGTTGGGCTTGGCGTGGCATGGCAGGTGATTAAGGAGAGCTCGGGGTGCGCCTGGCCAAACCCTCGGCCAGCAAGGCTAAAAGCTCGGTGAATTGAAATGGCTTGGGCAGGCAGCGGATGCTCGTGGTGCCGTGCAATTCGTCGATGATTCCCGGTGACAGGTTACCGCTCACCAGCGCCATCACCAGTCCAGCCTTGGACCCGCCGAACTCACGCAGCAGGGAAATGCCATCCCGCCTGTGCCCAAGCTGATAGTCAGCCACGATGCACTGAATCGTGCTCCGGTGGGCTTCCCATAAAACCAATGCCTCCTCCACGGACGAGGCTGGCAGCACATGATAACCAAACCGCGAGAGAAGCCCAGTGATGGCGTCGCGGACGGCCTCCTCATCCTCGATCAAGAGGAGAGTTATCTTGGGGGTTACTGGCTCATCGCCGGGTGGCAAAGCAGGTTCGGTGTGGGGCATGGCGGTTGGTTGGTTTGGCCGGTGCTGGCGCGGCAGAGCTACTTCAAGCTGTCCGGATTGAGGGGTTGTAGATCCCTCGGGAGGAAGAGGCCGTCCTTGCGGATCAGCTCGCCGTCGAACCACACCTCGCCGCCGCCCCATTCCTTGCGCTGGATGAGCACCATGTCCCAGTGGACGGCGGAGCGGTTGCCGTTGTCGCAGTCCTCGTAGGCCTGGCCGGGCGTGAAGTGCAACGAGCCGGCGATCTTCTCGTCGAAGAGGATGTCCACCATCGGCGACATGATGTAGGGATTGAAGCCGAGGGAGAACTCGCCGATGTAGCGCGCGCCGGCGTCGGTATCGAGAATCTCATTGAGGCGCTTCTCATTGGAGCCGGTGGCCTTGATGATTTTGCCGTCCTTGAACTCGAGCCGGATGTTCTCGAACTTCGTGCCACTGTAGAGCGTGGGGGTGTTGAACTGGATCGCGCCGTTCACGCTGGTCTTGACCGGGCAGGAGAAGCACTCGCCGTCGGGGATGTTGCGGATGCCCTCGCACTTGCGCGCTCCGATGCCCTTGATGCTGAAGGTGAGGTCAGTGCCGGGCGCGGTGAGGCGGACTTGGTCCGCTTTCTTCATGCGGTTTTCCAGCGGGATCATCGCTTTGGCCATCTTGCGGTAATTCATGGTGCAGACGTCGAAGTAGAAATTCTCGAACGCTTCGGTGCTCATGCTGGCCGCCTGTGCCATACTGGGGGTGGGCCAGCGGAGGACGCACCACTTGGTCTTGTTGACGCGGAAGTTCTGCACGGGGCGGAGAATCTTCGAGTAGAGCGCCATCTTGTCAGACGGCACATCGGCGGCCTCGGTGGAGTTGGCGGCCCCGCGGATGGCGATGTAGGCGGCCATCTTCTTCATGCGGCGCAGCTCGATGTCGTGGATGAGCTTGGAATGTTTCTCATTCGTGTCCTTGAGCACCTCGCGCGTGACGCGGCTGTGGCGCACCTCGACGATGGGCGTCGCGCCGGCCTTCCGCGTTGCGCGCATCAGCTCGACGGTGAACTCGTCCGGCACATCAATCATGTCGAGCAGGATGTTCTCCCCTTTCTGCAGGTCGGTGGAGTAGTTGATGAGCAGATCGGCAAGCTTGGCGTAGCGCGGGTCGGTCATAATGTGGGATGAGGCTAATCGGGGAGCGTGCCGGCTCCAAGTGCAAAGCAGGACGCGGGATTCGGCGGAATGAAACTGGGCAAGGGCAGCCGCGCCCCGTTTTCCTGCCGCTGGCGAAATGGCAGGGGAATCAGTCCGCCGCCGCGAGTTCCATGTCGCGTGTGAAGTAGAGGATGCGGCCGCAATGCGGGCACGCATTCATCGCCGATTCCGACCGGCACGCCACCATCACCTGCGTCGGCAGCCTCATGTGGCAGCCGCCGCACGCGCTGTGCTGGATGCCGACGATCACATTGTCGCCCTTGCTCTTGAGCAGGCGTTCGTAGCGGGCCAGCGCGCCTTCCTCGACGGCGGCGGCCAGCTCGGCACGGTTGGACTGCAACTCAACCAGCCGCGTCTTGTAATTCTCCTCGCGTTTGGCCAGCTCGGCGACTTCGGCGTCCACGTCCTTCTTCGCCGAGGCAGCCGTCTTCGTGGCGGCGGCGAGTTCCTTTGCCACGGCATCGGCTTGTTCCATGAGCTCGAGGATTTTGTCTTCGAGCGCCGAAATGTTCGCCTTGCAGCCGTCAATCTCGTGGGCCAGCGCGCGATACTCCTCGTTCTTCTTGGTCTGGAACTGCTGGAGGGAATACTTGGAAATCCTCTCCTTCTGCGCCTCCACGTCCAGTTCGAGCTTCTTCTTGTCCGACTCAATCTGCTTGGTCCGGAGCTTCGCGGCGTCGAGTGCCTGCTGCGAGGCGTTGGCGCGGGATTTCGCGCGTTCGCGCTGCGGCTCGATGGACGCCAGCTCGGCCTGGGTGTGGAGGAGATTGCGGTCGCGGTCTTGGAGGACGAGGAGTTTTTCGATGGCTTCGAGCATGCGCGACTTTCTTTGTTGGGGAAAACTTATCGGCCATGCCAAGCCAAGTCAATGCACGCGCGCCGTGAACTGCGCGCCGGCAAATTCTTTGAACATCCGTCCCGCCGCCCGTTCCAAGCTGACATAATGAATGCAAACCGCTTCTCGACCGCCCTGTGCCTGCTGGCGTTCGCTGGCACTCAAACTCTCTCACCACTGCACGCCGCCGCCGCGAAGGAATCCAGCGCCCTCGCTCTTGCCCGGCAGTTGAACCAGGCGTTTATCGAGGTCGCCGACCAGGTTTCGCCCTCGGTCGTCGTCATCCGCGTGGCGCAGAAGCAGGACCGCAACACGTTCGGCTCCGACTCCGAGGGAAACCCGTTCCTCGACATGCTGCCACGCGAGTTTCGGAAACAGTTGGAGGAGCAATTTGAGAAGCGCCGGAAACAACGCGCCGAACCAAAGCCGGAGCGCACGCCGCAGTTCAACGGCCAGGGCAGCGGCGTCGTCATCCGCGAGGACGGCTACATTCTCACCAACCGCCACGTCGTCGAGGATGCCGAGCGCATCGAGATCCGCTTCAAGGACGGCCGCACGTTCCCCGCGACCGTCCGTGGCGTGGACCCGCGCTCGGATGTGGCGGTGCTGAAGATTGAGGCGAAGGGCCTGCCCGCCGCGAAGTTTGCCGACTCGGACAAGACGCGCGTGGGCGAATTCGCCATCGCGATTGGCGCGCCGTTCAACTTGGATTACAGCGTCACCTTCGGCCACGTCAGCGCCAAAGGCCGCACGGACTTGTTGCCCGGCGTCGCGCCCGGCACGCCGATGGACCAGGATTTCATCCAGACCGACGCGAGCATCAACCCCGGCAACAGCGGCGGCCCGCTCGTGAACATCAACGGCGAAATCATCGGCATCAACACCCTCATCCGCGGCCTGCACACCGGCATCGGCTTCGCCATCCCGGCGAACCTCGCCCATGAGCTGGCCGACACGCTCATCAAGGACGGCAAAGTGGTGCGCGCACGGCTCGGACTCCTCGCGCGCGGCATCAAGGACGACCCCGAACTGCGCACGCAGACCTTCAAGGGGGCCAACGACGGCGTGCTCGTCGCGGGCCTGCAGCAAAACAGCCCGGCCTTGAAGTCCGAGCTGAAGCTTGAGGACATCATCACGCACGTCGAAGGCACGCCCGTCTCCAACGCCCAGCAGCTCCGCAACTCCGTGCGCAACAAGGCCGGCAAGCCTGTCACGCTCAGCGTCGTGCGCAACGGCAAGCCGATGAAGATCAAAATCACCCCGGAGGAATGGCCCGATGAGCCGGCGGACATGGTGGCCAGCAACAAAAAGAGCAACGAGGTCCAGGCCGGCGATCTGGGCATCACCGTCAAGGCGCTCACGCGTGAACTTGCCAAGGAACACGGCGTGAAACAGTCCGAAGGTTTGATCGTGACGGAAGTGGACGATGGCAGCCCCGCCGCCAAACGCGGCATCACGCCCGGCACCATCATCACCGAGGTCAACCGCAAGCCCGTGTCCGACCTGCACGACTTCCGCGATGCGCTGAAGGGGGCGGACCTCAAGAAGGGCGTCCGTCTCGGCATCGTCAGCGAGGGGTTCAGCAAGTTCGAGGTGCTGAAGTCGGGCGATTAAGGCGGAGCGCGGCGTTCACGCGGCGCAAGCCTGGCGCAGAGCGGCGCTTCCGGAAACACCCCGCCAGTTCACGCTTCTGCGGGCTTGAAGCCCGCTCTCCTTTACGGCTTGGGCCGCGTCATCTGGAACGTGCCGTGGTCCGACGGACACTTGTAGGTGGAGAAGAAATTTGTCTCTGACGCCCGGCCTTCGTAGTGATACAGGCCGCCCGCCGCCTTGCCCAAATCCGCCGAGCCGCTGAACTGTTGCAACCCGCCCTCTGTCCGCACGTCGAGGTTCACCGTCGAAGTGAAGCTCAGAACCGTCGCGTAGGTCGCGTGAAACCGCGCCTCGTATTGGCCGCTGTCCAGCTTCCGAACCAGCGCGCGCAGGCCGCCGCCGTGACCGTTGTGGTCGCTCAACCATTTTCCCTCCCACCTGCCCTCGATGGAGTTTGTCGGGGTGAGACTCGTCGCGGAGGCCTGCCAATCCCGGTTGAAAGTCGAACACCCACTGAGGAGCACAAGTCCCGCCAGGGCGAGTCCGCGAACGAGCAGCTTCCGCAACCAGAGAATCATGTGGAAATCCGACGCCATCCGCGCTCGCGCGTCAAGTCCGCCCGCCTACTGCTTCCGCGGCGGCAGCCGCACCTGCGTTGCTTGCAAGCGGCGGCGGCCCTCGGCCACTTGCTGCTCAGTCATCGTGTTCAGCAACGCGTCGCGAAAACCGCCCGCCGTCGCATGGCCCGCTGCGGCGGCGAGCGACCACCATTGGAAAGCCTCCGCAAAGTCCACCGGCACGCCGAGACCGCTGCGATGCAACAGTGCCAAATTGTGCTGCGCGTCAGGCTGGCCTTGCTCGGCGGCGGCCCGGAACCAACTTGCCGCCGCCGTGTAATCTTGTGCGACTCCTTCACCCTTGGCGTGGAGCAATCCGAGTTGCGTCTGCGACTTCGCGTCGCCCGCCTGCGCTCCGCGTGAGAACCACTGCGCGGCCTCCGCGTGATTCACCCGCACCCCGCGCCCGCTGTAGTGGAACCAGCCCATGTTGAACATCGCCCAAGGCTCCCCTGCCTCTGCCGCGCGCCGCGTTCGTGCGATGACCGACTGCTGCTTTGCCTCGTGCCGGAGCGAGTCTGCGAGAAAGGGTGGTCCGAAATAATCCGCCAGCGTCGCTGCGGCAAACCACACTGAAGCCGCTGCAATCCCCGCGAGCAGCAACGATCCGCACCAACTCAATGCCCCCGTGTGCCCGCGCCAAAACGCAAAAGCACTCGGCCGCTCGCGAAATGCGTAGGTGCTGCGGCCCTCCCGGTTCGCCGCGCCTGCGGAATCGTAGGCGGGAGCCGTGGAGTGGTGCTGAAACGAATCCTTCACCTGCGCCTCGCCCTGCAATGCCTCGTAGGCGACATTGATCGAGCGCAACTTTTCCTCGGCCAATTTCTGCTGCGCCGGATCGTTTGCAAAACGGTCAGGGTGCCAGCGCTTCACCAGCGCGAGGTAGGCACGCTTGAGGAGCTCTGGCGAAGCTCCCGGCGCGAGTCCGAGCGTTTCATAGTGATCTGGTCCTGGCTCGCTCATGCTGGCACTGTGGTCCTCAAAAAATATCCGGCCTCGTCTCCCAGCGAGCTGCCGTGCCTTCCGCACAAGGTGAGCAGCGCAACCAAGGCCATCCCAAACCAGACCGGCACGTTCTCCAAGCCCACGTCCTCCGTTCGACATGGGACGAACTTCTCAGCCCGACTTGGGCCAACAGCTTGGCCGCGAGGAGCCAGAGAAATTGCATGACCGCACTCTACCCAATGTCCTTCACAACGCCAGAAATCACTGCCAGCCCCTCCGCTGCGTCGGCGCGACGCAAGTTCAGTGCTGGCAGGAAACGCACGACGTGCGTGCCGCTGGGCACGGTGAGCACGCCGGCGTCGTGCAGACGATTAACGAAGTTAAGTGAGGCAACCTTGCCTGTGCTTTCGAAGGCGGGAATGTTTTCCGCCAGCTCAATGCCCAGCATGAAACCCAATCCGCGCACGCTCTTGATGACTTGCGGGAACTGCGCGGCGAGCTGCTCCAACTCGGCTTTCATCCACGCGCCGGTGTCGCGCGCGTTGTCGGCCAAGCGGTCGCGCTCGATGACCTCGAAAACTTTGTTCGCCACCGCGCAGCCCAGCGGCGTGCCGCCATAAGTCGTCGCATGCGTGCCGGGGCCGAGCAGATCGCACAGCTTCACGCCGTGGTGCTCCTCGCGCACCCAAAACGCGCCGATGGGAAAACCACCGCCGAGTGACTTCGCCATTGAGACACCGTCGGGCAAAAACTTGTCCGCGCCGGGCACGCCTTCGAGCAGGCGCTGGAAACTCTGGAACCGTCCCGTGCGGAAATGCCCACACTGCACGCCGTCCATAAGCAGCAGCATCCGCCGCTCATCGCAGAGCTGGCGCAGGCCGAGCAGATATTCCGCGCTCGCCGGTGCAATGCCGCCCTCGCCCTGCACGCCTTCGATGAGGATCGCGACCGTCGCTGGTGTGAGCGCATCGCGCACAGCTTGCAGGTCGTTGTAAGGGACGTGCTTGAAGCCCGGCACCGCCGGCTCGAAGCCCTTCTTCACCTTCTCCTGCCCGGTCGCCGCAAGGCCCGCGAGCGTGCGCCCGTGAAACGAGTTCCACGCCGTGATGATTTCGAAACGGCCTTCGTCGTGCCCGAACTTGCGTGCGACCTTGTAAAGCCCCTCGTTTGCCTCCGCGCCGGAGTTGCTGAAGAAGACTTTTCCCGGCGCGAGATGCCGGACGATCTGCTGCGCCAGCCGGCCCTGCGGCTCGTGGTAGTAGAGGTTCGAGACGTGCATCATCCGCCGCGACTGCTCGACGAGTGCGTCGGTGATCTCCGCGTTCGCGTGACCGAGCGAGCAGACGGCGATTCCGCCGCCGAGGTCGAGGTAGCGCTTGCCGTTCACGTCCCACAAGTGGCCGCCCTGCCCGCGCGCGAGCACCAGCTCGAAGCGCCCGTAGCTGGGCACGACATATTTCTGGAACAGGCCGAGGACGGCTTGCTGCTCGTTGTGGACGATGGCGGGCGGCGTCGGAACGATTTCTTTCATTCGCGCGGGGATTTAGCCGCGAAAGGGCGCAAAGGTCACAGAGAAAATTTATCCGAGTGCTTTTTCGCTCGCCGTGGATGATTCAGGCTACGACTTCAGTTCCAACTCCCTCGTCCGTGAAAATCTCCAGCAGCACCGAATGCTGCTGCCGGCCGTCCACGAACTGCACTTTCTCCACGCCGGACTGAATTGCTGCAACGGCGCTGTCCACTTTGGGAATCATCCCCTTGTCCACGATGCCGGCTGTCTTAAGTCCGTCCACTTCACCGATGCGCAGATGCGTGATGAGCGTGGCAGGATCTTTGGGATCGCGCATGAGGCCGGGCACGTCGGACATGAAGACAAGGCGGCGGGCCTTGAGCGCGATGGCGGCCTGTGCGGCGGCGACGTCGGCGTTGCAGTTGTAAATTTTCCCGTCTTCGCCGCGCGCGGTCGAACTGATGACGGGAGTGATGCCGTTCGCGATACATTCCAGCAGCGGCAGGATGTTCACCTTCGTGACTTCGCCGACGAAGCCGACATCAATCTTGCCGCCGGACGTGTCCTTGTCGTCGAGCCAGAGCTTGCGGCAGATAAAAATTTCCGTGCCCGCGAAGCCGCGCGCCTTGCCGCCGAGCGACTCGATGGTGCGGACAATCTCCGGGTTGATCTCGCGCGAGAGCACCTGATCCACGACGCCGACGGTCGCCTCGTCGGTCACACGCATGCCTTGGATGAAGTTTGCCTTGAGTCCCGCGGCGTCCATCGCGCGGGTGATGGCCTTGCCGCCGCCGTGGACGACCACGGGATTGATCTCGACGGCTTCGAGGAAAACAACATCGCGCGCCACTCCATTGCGCACGGCGGGATCGGGCGAGTCCATGAAGCTGCCGCCGTATTTCACGACGAACGTGGCGTGGCTGAACTTCTGGATGTAGGGCAACGCTTCGAGCAGCGTCGCGGCTTTGGTGATGAGGCTGTTCATTGGGGAGTCTCGGAACGCGCGGGATGGGATGGCAGGCTGGCCGCGGTGACTCTCCGAGGGAGGAGGACAAACCCCACGGTTATCGAAGCTTGAGCGATCAAGGAAAGGAGCGGGCCAATTTCATAGACGACCCGCCGGAGATTGTAACCTGCCTCAGCCGGTCCTACCGCCTCGTAGGCTAGGCGAACAACGACACTCAACCCGTGGCCCGCAGCCAGCGCCAACAGTTCGCGCCGTCTTAATTTCAGATAAGCTGCGACCACGAAGGCCATCGCTATGGCTACGAGCGCGAGCGAGATGTGTCTGGAAATTTCCGGAGAAAATCCAGTGCGGCCAGTGGGACCGAACAAGAAACCGAAGCCAAGAAAGCCCAACGTCCACCACACCTGTCCACGCGAACAGAATGCTGCCTGAACCAGCGCTCCCAGCAAGAGTGCCGGCAGGCACAGCAAGGCCAATCCGCTGGTCAGGAAGTGGCCGCCAAAATACTGGTGCGTCAAACGGTCAGGGATGCCGATGTTCGCGGCCATCTGCCACATAGGCACTGCCACCACCAGCACCTTGAACGGCAACAAAGCGAATGCGACCCATTCATCCCGGCTCTTGGGGACGAATCTCATCGCTTCGTCCCTCCTGCTGGAATCGGCGTGAAGTATTGGATGCGCGCGTGCTTGTAGCCCTTGAGCTTCGTGTCGGCGGTGAGCAGCGTCAGGCGGTGGACGCGCGCGGTGGCCACGATGAGTTCGTCCGCCGGATCGCGATTGGGAAAACCCTGCAGGCGCATGGCGTCGGCGACAACTTCCGGGGTGATGGGCAGCACTTGAATGTGGGCGGCCAGCGCGCCTTTCAGCCAGGAACCAAGCTCCTGATCCAGTTCCAACTTGCCGATTTGGTGCTTCTTGCCGACTTCCCACAGGCTGATGGCGGAAAGGCCGAACTGGGCGTCGCGCCGGTCGAGGATGGCCTGTATCTCCTCCGGCAAAAATTCCGGGGCGTTGGCGGCGAACAGCCAAACGTTCGTGTCCAGCAGATAGGTCACTTCATCGCCTCCCACTCCAAGTCGAGCGGTTCATCGAAGTCGTGGGACATCTTGGCCGTGCCCTTCATGCAGCCGAGCAGGCTGTTTGACTTCGGCTCCGGCACGACGCGGGCGAAGGGCTTGCCGCGCTTGAGCACCTGCACGGTCTCGCCGGCTTCAAGCCACTTGGAGACCCGGGCGAATTCGTTGCGCAGGTCGCGGATGGTTGCGGTCTTCATTGGTGATACGCTTGTCTCACCGGGCTTGCCCTGTCAACCGCCGAGGCTCGTCGGGTCAGTCACGTCGCCCTTGTTGTAATCCACGTAAGCCTCGGTCAGGTCGGCGGCATATATGATGGCACCGGCTTTGCCGATGTTGAGGTTGATGTGGAGGTCGAACTCCTTCGGCGCGGCGGCGGCGCAGAGCTGCTTGAAGGTGGCTTTCGTCGGCTGGCCGCGCCGGAGGCTCCAGAGAATCTTCCGGCTGCCCGGCGCGCTGTAGCCGATGTCCACGCGGTCCTCCACCACGGTCGCAACGCTGTAGCCGAGCGCGTCAATGATGCGGCCCCAGTTCGGGTCGCCGCCGTGCCAGCTCGTCTTCACCAGTGCGCTGTTGGCCACGGCGCGCGCGGCGGCATCGGCATCCTGAATCGTCTTCGCGCCGCTCACGCGCACGGTCACGACGCGGTGCACGCCCTCGCCGTCGCGCACGATCATCTTGGCGAGTTCGAGCGTCACGTGATTGAGCGCCGCCTGAAAGATTCTGACTTCTGACTTCTGACTTCTGACTTCCTCGTTCCCCGCGAGTCCATTCGCGAGCACGAGCACCGTGTCGTTCGTGCTCATGTCGCCATCCACGGTGATGCGGTTGAAACTGTTCGCCACGGCTTCTTGGAGGCACGCGTGCAACGTCTTTGCCTCAATCGCTGCGTCCGTCGTGATGAAGCAGAGCATCGTCGCGTGCAGGCCTTGCGGCAGCGCGGCGGGCCGTGCGCCGGTCGCGCTCATCCCGGGCTGAATCATCCCTGCGCCCTTGCACATTCCACCGATGCGCACGGGCTGGCCGCCAAGCTTGAACTCGATGGCGATCTGCTTGGGCCGCGTGTCGCTGGTCATGATGGCCTCGACCGCTTCGTCCGCGCAGGCAACGTCGCTTCCAAGCAACTGCGATGCAGAGAGAATGCCTTCGCGCACGTTGGTCATCGGCAAGGTGACG
>CAYZJP010000145.1:0-11712 GCA_964478755.1 uncultured Klebsiella sp. | reverse complement strand
CACCGGGGCCGTCGCGCCGTGGCGGACGGTCGCCGAACGAGCGGTCGCCGCGGCCTTTGCGCGCGCCACCACCGGCCTCTTCGTCGCCACGGTAATTGGCAAAACGGTTCGCGTCGGTGCTCTGCTTCGCCCACGCGGGGAGAAGTTGCAGTTCCAAATCCAGTTCAGTCTCGGGCTGTTGGCTCATTAGCAAAAAAGGTCGGCGCTAAACACGCCGGGTCGAAAGCGTCGGGGACAATGGGCCGCTGCCAAAAGGAATGCAAGCGTCAGGGAGCCGCCCCGGAGATGCGCGCGAAGCGCTCCGCCGCAGAGTCCCACTGCGCGACGACAGTGGGTAGGAACTGCTCCGTCGTGAATGAAGCGCGCACCACGTCCCTGCCCGCGGCCAGCGACGGCAGGTGGCCCAGCGCGATGGCTTGCACGAGGATGTTGCCAATGACCGTGGCCTCTGCGGGGCCGGCGATGACCGGGATGCCGCAGGCGTTCGCGGTGAACTGGTTCAACAACACGTTCTTGCTCCCGCCGCCGACGACGTGCAGCCGATCGACTTTCGCGCCAGTTAATTCCTGCGCCTGACCAAGTGTTCGGCGATACTCAAGTGCCAGGCTCTCCAGCGCACAGCGAATGAACTGCCCCGGCGTCTCCGGCACCGGTTGGCCAGTCTCGCGGCAAAAGCCAGCGATGCGTTCTGGCATTCCGTCTGGCGCGATGAAGCGCGGGTCGGCGGGGTTGATGAGCGAGCGGAACGGCTCGGCTTCGGTGGCGAGCCGCGTGAGCTCGGCATAGTCGAGATCTTGGCCGGCAGGCGCCCACTCGCGGCGGCACTCCTGCACGAGCCAGAGGCCGACGATGTTCTTGAGCAGCCGCACAGTGCCGCCGAAGCCAATCTCGTTCGTAAAGTTCAACTCGCGGCACCGGTCGGTGAGAATGGGCTTGCTGAGTTCCAAGCCGAGCAGCGACCAAGTCCCGGAGCTGAGATATGCCCAGTCGGGACTTTGAACTGGCACCCCCGCCACGGCCGCGCCCGTGTCGTGCGTGCAAGTCGCGATGACTTCCACGTCCGCGCTCAAGCCTGTCTCGCTCGCGACCTGCGGCTTCAGGCGCCCGAGCTTCGTGCCCGGCTCGACGAGTGGCGGGAACTTCTCCGGCGCAAGACCGAGCGCTGCCAGCAGCGGTTTGGACCATGTGCGCGTGCACGCGTTGAGCAACTGCGTCGTGCTGGCCAGCGAGAGTTCTGCGCGGGCGACGCCGCTGAGGAAATAGTTGAACACGTCGCCGATGGGAATTATTTGAGCCGCACGCGCGAGCCGCTCCGGTGACTCGGCGGCGAGATGATAGAGCTGGTTGATGGGCATGAACTGAATGCCCGTCTCGGCGAAGACTTCGGCCCATGAAATTTTTTGGAAAAGGGTCTTAACTCCGCGTTCCGCGCGTGGGTCGCGGTAATGAAAAACCGGCGGCATCACCTCGCCGTGCGCGTCGAGCAGCACGCAGTCCAAGCCCCACGAGTCCACGCTGACACTGGCGACTGGCAGCCGACGCAGCGCAACTTTGTGCAGTCCTTCCTTGATGCCAGACCAGAGCGCCGGCACGTCCCAGTGCCATGAGCCGCCGACACGCAATGGCGTGTTCGCGAAACGGTGAAGCTCCTCCAGCGCCAGCCGCCCGTCCGCCAGCGAGCCGAGCATCACGCGCCCGCTCTCCGCGCCGAGGTCAATGCCGATGTAGTGCGTCGTCATGCGTCGCGGAGAGTGTCAACGCACCGCCCGCCCGCGTGAAGCGAGTTTTCATTCTCGCCGGTTGGCCGACTGCGTTCCATCCTCCCGCGCACATGGCATCGCTGCGAACCCTGCTGGTGCTGGGCCGCGTCTCCAACCTGCCCACCGTCTGGTCCAACTGCCTCGCCGGCTGGCTGCTTGGCGGCGGCGGCGAGTGGAGCCGTTTCGCGTGGCTTTGCGCCGGCGCGACGCTGGTTTATGTCGGTGGAATGTTCCTCAACGACGCGTTCGACGCGGAGTTCGACACGCAACACCGGCGCGAGCGGCCCATTCCGTCGGGAGCAATTTCGCGTGAAGCCGTCTGGCGTTGGAGCGTGGTGTTGCTCGCGGGCGGCACGGGAATGCTCGGCTGGCTTGGGCGCGAGCCGGCCATCCTCGCGCTGCAACTGCTCATCTGCGTCCTGCTCTACGACGCGTTTCACAAGCGCCTCGACTGGTCGCCGGTGCTGATGGCGGCGTGCCGCTTCTTCCTCGTGCTCACGGCCTCGTCCGCAGGGCTGCGGGGCGTGGATGGGCTGGCGCTTTGGACTGCGGCGGTGCTGGGCTGCTACATCATCGGCTTGAGCTGCATCGCGCGCCGCGAAAGTGCGCCGGGACTCATCCGTTATTGGCCGCTCGTGCTGCTTGTCGCGCCGTTGGTGCTGGCGTTCATTGTCAACGACGGCTTCTTTCGCGAGAAGGGGCTGCTTGCGTCTGCGATTCTCGCGTTGTGGGCGGTGAAGTGCTTGCGCGCGACGCTCTGGCAATCGCCGCCCGCCATTGGCCAGACGGTCTCCGGCCTGCTCGCGGGCATCTGCCTCGTGGATTTGCTCGCGGTGGCGGACCAACCGCCGCAAGTGACCGGATGGTTTCTCGGCTGCTTCGTCCTGGCCCTGGTCTTCCAGCGCTTCGTGCCCGCCACGTGACGGAACGCGGCGAAGACACCGCTGTTAAGTTTCAGCTTCCTCCGCAGCCCGCTTTGGACGCGGGCCGAAAAGAGCCGTGCCGATGCGAACAATAGTTGCGCCTTCCTCGATGGCGATCTCGAAGTCGCCGCTCATGCCCATGCTCAAGTGCGGCAGCGGCGCGCCGAGCAGTTGCCCGCACTCTGCCTTTGTCTCGCGCAGTCGTCGGAACACTTGCCGCACGCGTTCCGGCGTGGGCGTGTATGGCGCAATGGTCATCAAGCCGTGGATTTCAAGGCGCGGCAGTTGGTTCAACTCGCGGAAGTCTGCCAGCAACGCGGCAGGCGCGTAGCCGAACTTGCTGGCTTCGCCGGCCACGTTGACTTCGAGGAGAACGGGCATTGTCTTCGCCGCCTTCTCGCACTGATGGTTCAGCTCCCGCGCGAGCGCGAGGCTGTCCACGCTCTGAATCATCCCGAAGAGCCCGACGGCATCGCGGCACTTGTTGGACTGAAGGTGGCCGATCATCTGCCAGCGCGCACGGCTGGGGCAGAGCGGAATCTTCGCCTTCGCCTCCTGCACGCGGTTTTCACCAAAGCACGTCAGACCCGCGTCCAGAGCGGCATTCACCGCCTCGGGCGGCTGATTCTTGCTCACGGCCATCAGAGTGACCGACGCGGGGTCGCGTCCCGCACGGGCGCACGCGGCGGCGATGCGGGCGCGGAGCGCGGCTATATTTTCGGCGATGTCCACGACGGGAACTTAGCGGAGAACTGAACCGCGAGGAAGCCTGCCAAACAAAAAAGAGCGCGTCTCGCGACGCGCCCTCGAAGTCCGGTTGGCCGGGAACTATTTCTGTTCCTTGATGCGGATGTTCTTGAACTCGATCTTCATCGGCGGACCGGCGTGGAGTTGCAGCGCGAGGATGCCTTCCTTCGCGCCGATGGCCGTCTCGTCCGTCACATCCACGGTCGGCACCCCGTTGATGAACTGCTGGATGTGGTTGCCCTTCACGATCACGGTGTAGTCGTTCCAACCGTTCACGTTGATCTTCTCCTGGATTTCCTCCGTCTTGCCGAGTGAGCCGACGACTTCAATCTTCGGCTTGTTCGGCGCGTCGCCCTCGTGGAGGACGACCTTCTCGCCGCGCTTGGCGAGAATGCCGCGACCCTTTTCCTCGTAGAGAATGCCAGAGTAGGTCTTGCCCACTTCGCAGTCGGCCTGATAGCCCTTCACGACAAAGTCAGGCAGCTCCTCGCTGCGAAATTGAATGCCCGAATTGCCGAAGGTGCCCGTGAACTTGTAGGACAGGCGCAGCTCGAAGTCGCCGACGATGCGGTTCTTCTCGCCGTCCTTGGCGATGAGGAAGTTGTTGCCCTTCGCGGGAGTTTCCTTCGTGGTCGTGCCGACGATGCAGCCGTCCGCGACGGTCCAGTGTTCCTTGCGGCCAGCCCAGCCGGTGAGGTCGTTGCCGTTGAAGAGGGACTTGAAGCCGGCCTCATCGGCGGCAAAGGCGGAGAGCGAAAACAGCGCGCTGGTGGCGAGCGTGAACAGTGTGGAGGGAAGTTTCATAGTTTGAGCGGTGGTTGCGACGTTTTGGTTGCGGCGCGAATTCAGCGGGCACCAGCGGCGGCTGTCAACGGCGAACCCGACCTCCAACACTGCCCGATCATCAGCCCGACTTTCGCGCGAACAACTCGCGGATGATGTCCTCGATGGGCACTTCCTGGATGTCAATGTCGCGCACGGGCAGCTCGTCAAAGAGCGCCTTGCAGACGGGCACGACGCGGTCGCGCTTGACCTTGAGCTTCACGGTGCCGGCGGCGCGCTCGACTATTTCGCCGAACTTCGCGAGCGATTCCGTCGTGCGCTCCGGCCCCGGCTCGCACTCGATGGTCACGAGCTTGAAATCGGCGAAGCGATCAATCACCTCACTCAACCGCCCATCGAAGAAAATCGTGCCGTGGTCAATGATGATGACCCGCTGGCACAGCTCCTGGATGTCCGCCATGTAATGGCTCGTGAGCAGGATGGTCGTGCGGCGCGTGGCGTTGTGGTGCCGGAGGAACTCGCGCACCTTCTTCTGCGAGACGACATCGAGGCCGATGGTCGGCTCGTCGAGATAAAGCACCTTGGGCTGGTGCAGCAGCGCGGCCGTCAATTCCATCTTCATCCGCTCGCCCAGCGACAGCTCGCGCACCATCACGTTGAGCTTGTCGCGCACGTCGAGCAGCTCGGTCAGCTCCGCGACGGTCGCCTCAAAGACCTTCGGCTCGATGCCGTAAATCTTCGCGTTCAGCTCCAGCGACTCGCGCGCGGGCAAATCCCACCAGAGCTGGTTCTTTTGCCCGAGCAGCAACGCGAATTGCCGCCGATAACCATCCGCGCGTTCCCACGGCACGTAGCCGAGCACCTTCGCCGTGCCGCTCGTGGGATAGAGCAAACCCGCGAGCATCTTGAGCGTCGTGGTCTTGCCCGCGCCATTCGGACCGAGGAAGCCGACCAGCTCGCCCTCCTCGACTGCGAAGCTCACCTCGCGTGCCGCAAGCGTCTGCTCATACTCGCGCCTAAACAGCCCGCGCACCGCGCCGCGAAAGCCGGGCTGCTTTTTGTAAGTGCGGAAAGCCTTCGTCAGGCCGTGGACTTCAATCGCTGCCATTCGTTGCGGCGAAGTCTGCCGGAGAAGCGAACGTCAGGCGAGAATCTCCCGCGCCACATTTCCGCTCACGTCGGTCAGGCGGAAATCCCGGCCCGCGTAGCGGAAGGTCAGGCGCTCGTGATCCACGCCCAGCAAGTGCAGCAGCGTCGCGTGCAGGTCGTGGACGTGCATCCGGTTCTCCACGGCCTTGAAGCCGAAGTTGTCAGACTCGCCGTAGCTCATGCCGCCCCTCGCGCCGCCGCCCGCAAGGAACATGCAGAAGCCGTGCGGGTTGTGGTCGCGGCCGTTGCCGTTCTCGCTCACCGGCGTGCGCCCGAACTCACCGCCCCACACGACCAACGTGTCTTCCAGCAGGCCGCGTTGCTTCAAGTCGCCCAGCAGCGCCGCGATGGGGCGGTCAATGTCCTTGCCCAAATTCCGCGTGCTCGTGTCGTGGTTCGAGTGCGTGTCCCACGGCTGGCCGTTGCCGTAATAGACTTGGATGAACCGCACGCCGCGCTCGGCCAGCCGCCGCGCCATGAGACAGCCGTTGGCGAAGTGACCCTTGCCGTAAAGCTCACGCGTCGCCGCCGACTCGCGGCTGACATCGAACGCGTCCGTTGCCGCGAATTGCATCCGGTAAGCCGTCTCCATCGCCTCGATCCGTCCCTGCAACGCCGCATCCACGCCGCCGCGCGACGCCAGATGCTCGCGGTTCATCTCGGCCAGCAGGTCGAGCTGCCGGCGCTGCTCCTCCGCCGGCGTGCGCGGGTTGTGCAGCCACGGAATCATCGCTTTCGGGTCGAGGTTCGAGTGGTTGATGTAAGTGCCCCCGTGCTGCGACGGCAGGAATGCGCTCGTCCACAAAATCGAAAACCGCACGGGCTTGCCGGGGCAGAGCACGACGTAGCTGGGCAGGCTGGCGTTCTCCGTGCCCAGCCCGTAACTGCACCACGCACCCATCGCGGGCACGCGCGGCGTCATCGTGCCGTTGTTCATCAGCAGCAGCGCGGGGCCGTGGTTCGGGTTGTCCGTGTGGATGCTGCGCAGGACGCACAAGTCGTCGGCGAACTGCGCGGTGAGCGGCAGCAAATCACTGACAGGCAGTCCGGACTTGCCGTGGTTCTGAAACTTGAACGGCACCGGCAACAATCCGCCCGTGGGCCGCTCCGTGCGCAGGTCCGCGCCCTCCGGGCGCTGCCCGGCGAACTTGGTCAGGTCCGGCTTCGGGTCGAAGAAGTCCGGGCCGAACGGCCCGCCGTTCATGAAGAGGTGAATGACCCGCTTCGCGCGCGGACGGAAGTGCGGCAGCCTCCGCACCGGCGACGCGACCTCCGGCAACGCCATCGCCTGCTGCGGCAGCGACGCCAGCAAGCCCAGCGTGCCGAGGCCGCCCCCGAAACGGGCGATGGCATCGCGGCGGGAAATGGGAATCGGCGCGTTCATGGTGTAACCCGTGTCTTTCATGGATGCAGTTCTTTGGGCAGTCGGGCCAGCACGAAGTCGTAGGTGGCTTGGGCGTGCTTCAGGGCTTCGTCGTATTCGACCGGCAGCGGCTCGACGGAGAATGTGGCGTTCGGATACCGGAACCGCGTGGCGTAGGGCGTCAGCGCATCGGCGGCGTCGGCCAACTGGCTGAACGAGGCGTCCACTTCTTCGGCCAAATCAACCAGCACCTCAATGTCGTGCGTCTTCTCATAGGGTTTGCCGTGGTGGACGAGGAACGCCTTCACGGCCTTCTCCGCCGCCTGCTGGCAGTGATAGACGGCGACATCGTAGAACGGCGGCTCATCCTTCACCGCCCGGCGGGCGGTTTCCAAATCGCGCCAAGCCTTGACGAGCCAGGCCTTCGCTTCCGGCTCGGGCGTTTCACCCATAGAGCCTCCGGCCCCGGCTGAAGATGGTGTTTTCCAGCGAGGAGGGATGGGTTTGGACGCGCTCGATTTCCTGCCGGGTTTCCACGAGCACGTCCTTGGGCATCCGCAGGCCGCGCAGGCAGCGGTGCGCACGCTGCGAGCGGCGGATGGGCGTCTCGTCGCTGTGCGGCACGACGACGAGCAGGTCAACGTCACTGTCAGCGTGCGGCTCCCCCCACGCGTGCGAGCCGAACAGCCAGACTTGGTCGGGCTGGAACTCCGCGACGAGCCGTTGCGTCGCGGTGCGCAGCAAGCTGGCGTCGAGCGTTTTCACGGTTTCTATCTAGCAAAGCCGAATCCGGATGGGAAGCCCGGCAGCGACGCCAGCAATCCCAGCGTGCCGAGGCCGCCCCCGAAACGGGCGATGGCGGCGCGGCGGGAGAGGGGCAAATTCATGTCAGTGAACTGACGTCTCCAAACCGACTTTGGTTGAAGCAATTTTCCATCACACTGTTGCGACGTGCTGGCCGGTGATTGCTAATCTGCGCTCTCCGCCGCCGCCCGCAACGCGAGGAAGGCTTCCTTCAGCGGCTGGCTGACAGCGCTCGCAGGCTCGTTGAGGACGAGCTGCTGATAGTGGTCGAGGAAGGACTTGCGAAGCCGGTGGAACAGGTGGAGGAAGTGCCGGAGAAACCCGATGCAGTCGAGGATGACTATCTCCACTCCGCCGGTTTCGTCGTATTTGGCTCGGGCATACTCAAGCACGTCTTCGCTGGTGGGTTCGGTCGTGATGAAGATGTAGTTGTGAACGCAGCGGCCTTGGGCGGCGATTTTCTGGAGCGCCCGGTCAATGTCACCGTGAAGCACCGGCTTGTTCTTCATTTCGTAGGCCGTGACGACATGGTCATCGTCCAGCAGCGTGATTTGCACGTCGCCGACCGCTCCCGTCTGCTCGTCCGCCGCGTTGTGACCCGTAAGCCGCACGACACGCTCGCCTAAGTTGTCCCGCGCCGCCTCATACGCAGCTGCGACGATGAGCACCGGGAGCCGGCTGGCACCTTTCAGCCGCAGGTGTTGGGCGATGAGATTCACCGTGTCCTCGCTGGAGAGCGGGAGAGCGTCAGCCACTCTCCCAACGCCTGAGAGCAGCGTCTTTAGGCGTGCCCGCTGGGCGTCGCGTTCGAGCAGCAACAGACGAACGATTTCGTCGAGAACGTCGCTTGCGGAAACGCGCTTCGCGTGGATATCAGCGAGAACCTGCAACGCGTTCTGATACATCTGCGCCGGGCGACCGACGAGGACGACATGAGTCGTGAGAGTCTGATCCATGTTCCGCAGCGTCGGCGTGAGAAAGGCCGTGGTCGAGTTGCAGGGCAGATTGTGGCGGGTGATAAAATCGCCGATGAACTGCTCGTCGTAGGTTCTCCCCGAGAAACAATCGCGAGAGCCGATTTTTGTGTAAGGCTTGCGCGGGTCCACCTCCGGGCGGTGGACCTTCGCCAACATGCACGCCATGAGCAGACGTGCGCCAGCCCGGTTGCTTGGGCAGTTCACGACCGATGCGACGCGCTCTGCGATGACGCCATCCGCAATGAAAGAGCGGTTCAGTTGGGCCTGCGCACGTTGGCGCGCGGCTTCAAGTTGTGGGGAACAGTTCTCCATTCACATGCCTGCCATTGCGGTTGACCGTTTGCGGGTCGTAGTTCGTCCACAAAACCTCAACGCGCTTGTCCTTGGTGGAGTGAACAGTGCGGGGTGCGGCGGTTGTCTTGTGCCACTTTGGAGCGGGATAGAGTTCGTCAAGCAAGTCTGCCTGGTAGTTGGAAAGAGCAACCATGCCTTGCGCTCGATTCAAGGCCGCCGCGAGTTCATGGTGCTGTCGGTCGTTCATCTCAAACCCGTAAGCCTTGGAGTCGCCGCGCGTGGAATGCACATAAGGCGGGTCGCAGTAGAAGAGCGTGTCGGGTGAATCGTAGAGCCGAATCACGTCGAGTGCCGGGCGGTTTTCGATTTGCACCCGAAGCAGCCGTTCCGCAACGGCGGGCAAATCCTCCACGGCCCCCAGCCACCGACTGATGACGCCGCTCATGCCGGCGCGGCTGGTGTTCTTGCAGTTCGCCCACCGCCCAATCGTCGCGGTCTGCGCGAGTCCCGTGCGAACTTGGCGGGCACGCACGTAGAAACGTCGGGCGCGCTCCAAGGGAGCGAGGTCGGGAGACGTCTCACACGCCTTCGCGAACTCCTCGCGGGAAAACGGTGTCAGCCCGATTGCCTCGACGAGGCGGTCCTTCTTCTCCCGCAGCACCCGGAAGAAGTTCACCACTTCCCCATCAAGGTCGTTGAATGTCTCCACCGGCGATGGCTCGCGGTTGAGCAGGATGGCCCCCGAGCCGGCGAACGGCTCACAGTAATGGTGACAGTCCGGCAGCAACGGACGCAGCCAATCGAGATGGGAAAACTTTCCGCCATACCAGCCGAACGGGATGAGCTTCTTCGGGGCGGTCAGATTGGACACGGGCGGGGGAGGCGTGCGACCGGAACTTGGCTCCACGCTGTAAGCCAAAGCGTCCTCTCGGAGCTCCCCGCTTTCGGAGGACTTTGTATTCAGCGGCGACGACCGTTGCTTTCCCTGCGGCGGCTTCCGCCTGTAAAGCGGAGTCAACTTCTTTCGCGGCGGCTGATGTTTCATCACTGGCTGCTGACTTCAGCCGGAAGGGTGTCACATCAGGATTAGTTGTCGAGTCAGCAACACGAGCGCGACCTTGCTATCGTAGCGGCTCCGCTTTGCCGACGCCCGACTGCGAGGAAGTCTTCTCCCTCTCCCTTTGCGCAGCAAGGGAGAGGGCTGGGGTGAGGGGTTGCCTTGGCTGGTAGGAGCCGACGTGAGGAGGCTCTGACTGGGTTCCGCACTCCGCACTCGGCAGTCGGCCTTTGAAGTGAGACTCCTCACGTCGTCTCCTACGGGGAGGAAACCCCTCATCCGGCCTGCGGCCACCTTCTCCTCTCGCTCCGCGAAGGGAGAAGGCTCGCAATCGCTGCACGAAGGCGGTAGGGCAGGCGCACTCCACACAGGCGGTTTACGGTGCTGGAGGGCAGGCTTGTGGCTTGGAGGGAGGCAGTTCATGTCCGCTTAAAACTGTTGGTGGAACTGGTTCAAGACCCGGACAAGCGCGGCTGACGGCAGGCTGCCGAGCCGCTTCACAACGAGGGACTCATGCAGCGTGATGACCTTGGTGAGCTTGATGAGTGAAGGCTTCGGCAGGCCGGAGGCCCGTTGGTCAGCCGCAGGAATCAAGAACCCATGAGGCAGAAGGTTCACTGGAATCTGGGACGTGATGGCCAGCAGCCCCACATCGTAGCCACGAGCGTTCAGGCTGTCGTTGGAAATGACCAAGGCCGGACGCTGCTTGGTCGCGGTCAGGTCGGTGAAGGGGAACGGGACGAGCACCACGTCGCCCTGCTTATAGCTGGTCGTAGATGGTATCCTCAGGATTGTCCCAGAAATCAAATGAGCCTTCGGCCACGCGCGACCAAGCGAGGTCTTCCGGGGAAATCTTCAAATGCTGCGGCAGTTCGCGCAGCAGGGCGACCTGAGCCTTCACGTCGAGCCGTTCAATGGCGCCCGTGATTTCGAGGACTGTGCTCATGGTTGGTTTGATAACCTGCTTTTGCGGTCGTGGCAACCGGGCATCTTAATCCACAAACGCCAATTCATTGCTCGCCAGCAGCGCCTGTGCATATTCGGACCACGCTTTCGGGTCCGTCTCGCGGGTGGCGAGGAAGCGGGTGGCCATCGCGAGTTCCTTCGCGGTCGGGGCGCGTTGGTAGAGGGCGGCGTGCGCGCGCGTGACGCGGTCGTTCACGGTCGCGCCGGCTTCCTTGGCGAGGCGCGCGGCGAGGGCGTCGGCTTGGGCGAGGAGGAAGGGGCTGTTCAGCGAGAAGAGCATTTGCAGCGCGGTGGCCGTCTCGGTGCGCGCGGCGCTGTGCGCGGCGGGGTCGGGGAAGTCGTGGATGCGCAGCATCGGCTCCAGTTCGTGGCGGTTCACGGTGCCGTAGAGCGTGCGGCGGAGATTCTTGTCGGACGTGAGCGGCGTGGCGACGCCGCCGAAGCTGCGGTCGAGCGTGCCGGCGGAGGCGAGCACGGAGTCGCGCCAGGCCTCGAAGTCGAGGCGACGGCGCGGCATGCGGGCGAAGAGCTTGTTCTCCGGGTCGCGCTTCTCGGAGTCGGGGGCGACTGAGCTTTGCTGCCACGCGGCGGAGAGGAGGATTTCGCGGTGCAGCCACTTGAGGGACCAGCCGTTGCGGATGAAGCGTGCGGTCAGGTCGTCGAGCAGTTCCGGGTGCGTGGGCGCGTCGCCACTCAGGCCAAACTCGCTCGGCGTGTCCACGATGCCGCGACCAAAGTGGTATTTCCAAACGCGGTTCACGATGACGCGCGCGGTGAGGGGCCGGGCGTCCTGCACGATGGCCTGAGCGGGTTCGAGCCGGCCACTGCCGGTGGGGAGGCGGCCCTGCTGGCCGTTCCTGGCTGGGAAGGGCGCGCGGCGACGGCGCGG
>CAYZJP010000144.1:0-11747 GCA_964478755.1 uncultured Klebsiella sp. | reverse complement strand
GCCAAGCTGCGCGGAGGGTTTGGTGTGCATGCCGTTCTATGACGCTCGGGCCTGAAGGGAGTTTCGCAGAGGTCTCATGAGATCTTTTACAGTCATGCTGATGTCGGTTCAACTAATGACACCTATTCGCCTGTTGTTTCTGTCTCATCGCCTTCTTCCGGGCAAAGTCTGTCAATTGGATCGGCCTTCATCGTCCAATGGAACGCAACAGACGATACGGGCGTAACCGCAGTTGACCTTCACTATACCACCAACGGTGGCAGTTCTTGGGCCTTGATTGCGACAAATCAGGGCAATAGCGGGAATTTCCCTTGGAGTGTTCCAAATCTCGCCACGAACTCCGGTCAAATTCGAGTTGCGGCCCGTGATGCGTCGGGTAATACGGGTTACGGTTATTCGGGGAACTTCACCGTTGTGGACCTAACCCCACCCACAGTCGCAATTTCTGCCCCGACCAGTGGTGCTGTTTTGGTTGGTGGAGTCATCAGCAATGTTTTATGGACAGCCACCGATAATGCTGCGGTTGCGAGCATTGATTTGGAGTATTCATTGAACAACGGGGCCAGTTGGTCAGACATAGCGAGAGGCTTGAGCAACACTGGCGTCTATGCGTGGCCGGTTCCCAATAGTGTTACCACCACACTTCTGATCCGGGCTACCGTGCGTGACGCCGCCGGGTTGTCAGCGTCGGCCACAACTCCTTCCCTCACCATCCAGCAAGCAAACACCCCACCGCTTCCTCCGGGTAACCCTTTTCCACCTGATGGGGCGACTTTTGTGCTGAGAACCACGCCGTCAATACGATGGTCAGCAAGAGACCCGGATGGAGACGCGCTGACCTTCCAAGTCCGCTTCGGCACGAACACCAGTCCGCCCGTGGTAAAGGTCGGTAATGAAAGCACCTTCACCCCGAGCCTGATCCGGCCCCAAGTGACATACTACTGGCAAGTGATCGCCTCGGACGGAAAGTCCAGCACGACAGGGCCGCTCTGGTCATTTATTGTGGAACCCGGAGCCGTGCCCGGCTTGGGAACCACAGGGAATCAGCGCCTGCCGGATGGGCAGTTCAAATTCCAGTTCAATGGGTTCTTCGGTCAGAACTACGCAATTGAGGGCACGACGAACCTAGTGGACTGGCTATCGATCACGAACTTCAACAATACAAACGGCGTGGTGGATTTCCTCGACCAAGCCGCGACCAACCTTCAGCGGCGCTTTTACCGGGTGATTGAGCGTTGAACTTTCCTTTGCGCGTGTGCTCGGTGTTTCGCGGGCAGCTACTCATACAAGAACTCCTGCCTTCGCATCAGATACGTCACCACGGCGCGCCAAGCGCGGTCGCTCGAAAATAGCCCAGCCATTCATGGCTGGGTAACGCGTCCCCCCAACCATTCCAGTCCCGCCGGGACGAAAGAACGTTTCTGCCGTCCCTCCGGGACTATGCCCTTTCGCCTCACCCACCCACGGTTAAAACCGTGGGCTATTTTCGCCCGTCCCGCCGGGACAAAGGCCCACGCGTCAACGCCCGCCCGTCGCGGGTAGGGCGCGTCACTCCGTGCGCGCCGCCGTGGCCTTTCTCCACGCGTTCTTTGCCTACCCCGCCCCGGCGCGCAGAGGACTGCGCGCCCTACCGCACCCTCGTGTCACCCCGTTCGCATTGAAAATTGCCCAGTCATTCATGGCTGGGTAGGGCGTTCCCCAACCATTCCAGTCCCGCCGGGACGAAAGAACCTCTCTGCCGTCCCTGTCGGGACTTTGACGTTTCGCCACACTTACCCACGATTAAAACCGTGGCTATGCTCGCCCGTCCCTTTCGGACTCGCGGCCCGCCCAAATCCCGCCCGGCGGTGAAGCGCCAGTGGCGTTCGGTCGGACACGGGCTGCACGAGTTTTTGGTGGCACGAATAAATCTCCTGCTTCTCAAAGCCCTTCTTACCCGCCGCGTTACTCACGATGCCGCGCACTGTCTGCCCCGCTGTTCGGAAGAGGTAGCGCATCGTGGAGACTATTATTCGAGTTCCTGCCCATACGGCAGTTGTTCAGGTTGGAGTGAGGTTTTGACCAACTCGCCCTCGCCGCAAAGGGCCATTCCCGAGAATCGTTTGAACCACGGGCCAGCCGGGACAACCGGCCGGGTGTCCAGCCAAGCCGCCAAGAGGCCGAGTTGCTCCGCCGGAATCTGCCGCTGACGGATGCGCTCCAACAGATGAGCCAGCAGCGCCGGTGGCAGCCTGGCACGGCGGATTTCAGGCATGGTCGGCTTCGCCGTAAAAGCCACGCGTGAGGGCGCTCTTGAGCTTCTCGATTTCCGTCAGATCGTCGGTTTCAGCCATTCTTTGTGCGAGCCGGGCGAGTTCGTCCGGGGCGAGCGCACGTTCGCGAGCCAGGCGAAATGCGA
Source organism: uncultured Klebsiella sp. (assembly GCA_964478755.1). Lineage (GTDB taxonomy): Bacteria > Verrucomicrobiota > Verrucomicrobiia > Limisphaerales > SXTU01 > SXTU01. The sequence goes on along the minus strand of CAYZJP010000144.1, from coordinate 9,349 downwards.
ACTGAATGACTTCAGCCTGTCCCGCTGGCGGCAGGTGAAGGATTTCGTCAATGATCGCGGCTGAATTCATGGTGGGACGCTAGCTTCAGACGGCCTTGCCTACAAGCCGCAACATCACTCGTAAAGGAACTCCTGCCTGCGCATCAGATACGTCACCACGGCGCGGCAGGCGCGGCCTCTTTGTAGAGATCCGGCCCAGTGACATTCCAGCCCCGTCGAGGCGGCATATTCCGCTCCTACGGAGCTGGCATTCCTTTCACGCCCGCAATCTACACAGATGCCAGCCCTGCGGGCTTTGGTAGTGGCCCAGCCATTCATCGCTGCCGGGCCTTGCAGAATTCAGTTGAGCGAACGTCTCAGCGCTGGATGCGCGCGGAGCCGCCCTTGGCGAAGGCTTTGACCTGCTCGACCGTCGCCATCGTCGTGTCGCCGGGGAAGGTGGTGAGCAGCGCGCCGTGCGCCCAGCCGAGGTTCACGGACTGCTGCTCGTTCTCGCCGGAGAGCAGGCCGTAGAAGAAGCCCGCCGCGTAGCCGTCGCCGCCGCCGACGCGGTCCACGACGTCGAGTTCGCACATGGGCGACTGGTAGGTCTTGCCGTTGACCCACGCGACCGCGCCCCAAGTGTGACGGTTGGTGGAATGCACTTCCCGCAGCGTCGTGGCCACGGCCTTCACGTTCGGGAATTTCTTCGTGGCCTTCTCGATGACCGCGTAGAACGCGCTCGGGTCGAGCTTCGAGGCGCTTTCCACGTCCTGTCCCTCGACGCCGAGGCCCTTCTGCAAGTCCTCCTCGTTGCCGACCAGCACGTCCACGTGCTCGACAATGCGCGCGAGCACGTTCACGGCCTTCGACTGGCCGCCCCAGATGTCCCAGAGCTTCTGCCGGTAGTTGAGGTCGAAGGAAGTTATCGCGCCGTGCGCCTTCGCCGTCTTCATCGCTTCGATGATGAGTTCGCCGGTCGTCTCGGACAGCGCGGCGAAAATGCCGCCGCTGTGGAACCACCGCACGCCGTTGCCAAAGATTTCCTTCCAGTTGAAGTCGCCCGGCTTGAGCTGGCCGGCGGCCTCGTTGCAGCGATTGTAAAAAACTACAGGCGCGCGAACACCTTGGCCGCGATCAGAATAAACGGTCGCCATGTTCGGCCCGCGCACGCCATCGTGCTTGAATTTCTTGTAGAACGGTTTCACGCCCATCGCGCGCACGCGCTCGGCGATGAGGTCGCCGATGGGATAATCCACCATTGCGCTCGCGACGCCGGTGTTGAGGCGGAAGCAGTCGGAGAGATTCGCAGAGACGTTGAATTCGCCGCCGCTCACATGGATGTCGCAGTGCGACGCCTTGCGGAACGGGATGATGCCGGGATCAAGGCGGTGGACCAGCGCGCCGAGGGAGAGAAAATCAAGCGCGCCACTCTTGGGGATGTTCAAACCAGTGCTCATGTTGTTTGGGGACGGGTGCGTCCGACCGCGTCAGTGCGCCGGAGAAGCAGCCAATCGAGGGCGGGAGTGTTGGCAAAACCGCCGCGCTTGGCAACTGGCTTTGCAGGAAGCGCGACCGAAACGTCGCGCCGGTCATCGCACCGGGGCGTTCTTGGCCCGCAGCCGCTCCAAGGCCACGGCGGCGGCCTGGCTTTCCGCGAGCTTCTTGCTCTTGCCGTTGCCACGACCGATTTCCTCACCACGATGGAACACCGCGCACTCGAAGCTCCGGTCGTGGTCCGGGCCGGTGGCGGCGAGGACTTGATACTGCGGGGCCTCGGAGGCGATGGCCTGAAGAATTTCCTGAAGCGCGCCCTTGGGGTTGTCCGTGGCGGAAGTGCTTTCGATCTCGGCGAACGAGTCGCGGAAGTTGTGCAGGATGAACTCCCGGGCCACGTCGAAGCCACCGTCGAGAAACAGCGCGCCGAGCACGGACTCATAGGCGTCGGCGAGAATGGATGGGCGTTCACGCCCACCGTTGAGTTGCTCACCACGGCTGAGGACGAGGTGAGCGCCGAGGCCCAGCGCGCGGCCCTGCTCGGCGAGCGAGGTCTGGTTCACGAGCTGCGCGCGGATCTTCGTCAGCGGACCTTCGTCGTGCTGCGGGTAGCGGTCGTAAAGCTCGCGGGAGAGCGCAAGCTGGAGCACGGCGTCGCCGAGGTATTCGAGCCGCTGGTTGTGGTCCTGGCTCGAACCCATCTCGTGCGAGATGGACGGATGCGTCAGCGCCAGCCGCAGCAACGCCGGGTCGCGAAACTGGTGGCCGAGGCGGGCTTGAAGATCGTCGAGGCTGCTCAAGTGGAGAGTGACAAGCGGGACGGCCTCAACCTTCCCCGCGTTTTTCGCCCGCGCCCGCAAGTGCCGCGACCGGCGGCTGGTCGGGCGGCGTGATGTAGGCGGCGGCTTCTGCGGGAGCGTCCAATCCACCCTCCATCAGCGCCGCGACCTGCCGCTGCACGGCTTCGAGCTGCGTGAGCTGCAACTCCGGGTCGGGAATCGTGAACACGTCGCCGGTCTTCGGCTGCTCATAGACGAAGACGCGCACGCCGTTCTCCCGCACCTGCGCCTTCACCTTGAGAATTTTTTTGCGTTCCAACATCACCGCCAGGATGTAGGCGGCGGCGCGATACTGCGGGTCGTTTTTCTCCATCAGCTTGCGCAGCACCGTCTCGGCAGTTTCCTTCTGGATGGCGTCCGGCGGCGCGGCGGGCGGCGCTTGATATTCGCCGACCCAGTGCGAGATGAAGCCCTTGCGGTCGCTCGCGCCCTCGCTGAACTGCGCCGTCCAGCACGCCTCGCACACGTCCTGTCGTGCGAGTTCGTGCCGGTCGAACGCGAGCAGCGTGTGGTAGGTCTGCCTGCTTGCGAAGGGCTTGTCGCAGGCCTGGCAGGCGTGCGAGCGGCCTTGAATGTTCCAGTCGGTCATCTAAAAAAGTTGAGTTGAGCGCACCGGCGCTTAGGATGCGCGGACTATATCGGCAGCGGAAAACCCGGCAATCCCTTTCCCATGCACGCTGAACTCAAAACCAAACTCGCCCAGGTCCGCGCGCTCCTGCGCGAACACAAGGCCGACGCCGCGCTCCTCGGCCTGCAACCCAACTTCTCCTGGCTCGCCTGCGGCGGCGAGGCGCACATCCCGCTCAACAGCAACCTCAGCTTCGGCCAGCTCGTCGTCACCGCCAAAGGCTTCTACGTCTTCGCCAGCCGCATCGAGATGCGCAGCCTGCAGGACGAGGTGGTCAAGGGTCTCGGCGCGCAGCCGCTGCTGTGGGAGTGGCACGACAACGCCAGCGCGCTCAAGGCGCTCAAGTCCGTCGCCGACCCGCAGCGCACGCTCTCCGACTGCGGCGATTGGGGCACCACCGCGCGACCCGAACTTTTCGCGCCGCTGCACTACTCGCTCGGCGACGCGGAGGTGAAACGCTACCGCGCACTGGGCAAGGCGGCGGAAGCCGCGCTCAACGAGACGTGCCGCAGCCTCCAGCCCGGCATGACGGAATTCCAAATCGCTGGCCTGCTCTCCGAGCGCTGCTGGGCGCGCAACCTCACGCCCGTCGTCGTGCTCATCGCCACCGACGAGCGCATCCGCACCTACCGCCACCCGCGCCCGACCACGAAGAAGCTCCGCAAGTTCGCCGAGGTCATCCTCTGCGCCCGCCAGCACGGCCTCATCGTCGCGCTCACGCGGATGGTTCACTTCGGTTCCATCTCCCAGGAACTCCGCCGCCGCCACGACGCGGTCTGCGCCGTGGACACCGAGCTGCACCTCGCCACGCAGGTCGGCGCGGCGGTGAAGGACGTGTTCCGCCAAGGTGCTGCCGCCTACGATGCCGTTGGCTTCGCGGACGAATGGCACCTCCACCACCAGGGCGGCCCCTGCGGCTATCAGGGGCGCGACTACCTCGGCACGCCGGATGGACCGGGCGTGGTCTTGGAAAACCAGCCCTTCGCGTGGAACCCCTCCATCACCGGCACGAAGAGCGAGGACACCATCCTCGCCACGAGCAACGGCCCGCAAGTCATCACCCCCGCGCAGGACTGGCCGATGGTGAGCGTGGAGGGCGACGACGGCGTCTGGCAGCGGCCGGATATTCTGGTGCGGTGAACGCGAACGCCACCTGACGACCCAGAGCTACAGCGACCCGGCGCCACCTTCGTCCCCCTCTACCAATTTCCACCGCCCTCACTCCGCCTTGCTCTACAAGCCTCCCGCCTCCAGACTCCCCCCATCTGCGGACGACCTGTCGAGCCGCAACAGTTAGGCCGCAATTTTGCGGCCTATCTCTGGTGGCTCGGCGCAGAATGTGGCTTCGCAGCGCATTTGCCCAGAGGCGGGCGCTTCGCGTTGGCATCCGATGCTGAACCCGGCAAAGGCCGCCTTGGCCCTGTCGCGCCGAGGCGCGTCTTCAGCGCGGCTACTTGCCGTTCTTCGGCGCGACATACCAGTCGCCGCGCAGCCAGTCGGCGAGGAGGGCGATCTGTTTCGCGTCGAGGATCTTCTTGTCGGCGAAGGCGGGCATGCGGTCGTTGCGCTTGCCGTAGAAGTCCGGGTGGTTGGGGTTGCTGATGAACCGCATGAGCCACGCGCGCGAGCCGTAGCCGGTGAGGTCGGGCGCGATGGAGTCGGGGTATTTTTTGGCGAAGCTGTGGCAGTCGGTGCAGGCGAGGGCCTCGCCGATGATGAGCGCGCGGCCTTCCTTGATGAGGTCGGCGTCGGCCTTGTCGGGGCCGAGCTGCGACTTGAGTTTCGCCTCGGCGGAGAGGGCGGCGATGACTTTCTTGAGGTCGTCAGTGTTCTGGGGCGTGGCGTTCTTTTTCACCCACTTGACCATCTTGCCGTCCTTGAACTTGGTGCCGCCGAAGTAATGCGTGGTGTCCACCCGGGCGGGATCGAAGAGTCCGGCGAGCCACTCGCGGCTGGCAAAGCCCTTCAGGTCGGGCGCCCACGGGCGGACGCAGGCGATGAGCTTGTCCCCGGGTTTCAAGGGCTGGCCGGCCATGCCTTGGTTCATCTCGCGCAGCTCGGCGAGCTTCATGGAGCGGAATTCCGCGACGCTCTCCCAGGTCTCGCCCGTGCGGACGCTGTGGGTGGTAAGCGGCTTGTGGCCGGTGCCGTCGTGACCGTCGAAGCGGTGGCAGATCGCGCAGTTTTTGGCGAAGAGCTTGGGGCCTTGCGTGAAGGGGTCGTCACGGAGGAGCTGCGCCGCGCCGGAGGGCGGGATGCCGCGCTCGGTGGTCAGGTCGCGGATGCGGTCGGCGGCGCGGGCGGCCTGGGCCTTGGCGGCAAGGTAGGTTTCGTCCTTGTTGTCCTCCAGCACGGCCATGCGCCCGAGGGTGACCGCCGCGATGAAGAGCGTGCCGATGAAGAGGACGTTGAAGCGGTGGCCGTGTTTCCACTTCGCGACGAACGGCATGAGCGCCACGACCGCGCCGACGAGGCCGGGGATGACCATCGCGCCCCAGACTTCGGTGCCGCCGGGGAAGTATTTCAGGAACTGGAAAAGGAAGAGCATGAACCACTCGGGCCGCGCGGCGCTGTATTGTTCCGAGGGGTCGGCGGGCGCGCCGAGGTGGACGCCGGGCGCGAGGTGCGGATGCTGCCACGCGGGCACGAGCACGAAGCCGAGCAGCACGACGAGCACGGCGAGGCACGCGGCGGCGTCCTTGAGGAACTGCGCGGGGAAATACTTCTCGTCCGGGCAGGCGCAGTCTTTCGACACGTCAGCGAAGCCGTGTTTGCGAGTCAGGTAATAATGCGCGCCCAGCAAGAGCGCCACGCAGAGCGGCAGCAGGCCCGCGTGCAACGCGAGGAAATGCGTGAGCGTGTGCTGGCCGAAGCTGGAGCCGCCCATCGCCATCTTTTGGAGCAGCGGCCCGAGCACGGGCGTCACGCCCATGATGCCGATGGGCACGCGCGACGCCCAGAAGCCATGCTGGTCAAACGGCAGCAGCCAGCCGGTGGCGGACATCGCGATGGCCAGCGGCAGCAGCACCAGCACGAGCCAGAAGCTCACCTCGCGCGGCGCGCGATAGACGCCGTAGATGACCATCTGCAGCAGATGCAGCACGAGCACCACGACGAACGCCTGCGCGCCAAAGTGATGCAGCCCGCGCAGCACCCAGCCGCCGGTCATCTCGTGCTGGACGTAATGGATGCTCTCCCACGCCGTCTGCGTGCTGGGGCTGTAGGCCGTCCACAGGAAGAAGCCCGTGACCGCCTGCAGCAGGAACGTGTAGAGCAGCATCGCGCCCCACGCGTAACGCCAGCGCGAGCCGCCGGGGATGTTTTGGAACAGGAACACTTCCGCGAAGCCTCCCAGCCCCGTGCGCTCGTCCACCCACGCCAAGACACGCTTCATCATGCGACTGGTTTCTTCTCCGTGATGCCGAGCTGGAAATCCTGAAAGCGCACCCAGATCTCATTCTTGTTGCGGATCTGCGCCTCCAGTGTGTCGAGCGGGCGAGGGCTGGGACTGTCGGGATCCTTGAGCTTGCCGTCCTTGAGGAAGAGGCTGTTGTGGCACGGGCAGAGAAAGCTCTGCTCGTCCTCCTTGTAATCCACAAAACAGCCGGCGTGCGGGCAGACCACGCTGAGACAGAGCAGCTTGTCCTTCGGCAGCCGCTGGAGGAACACCGCGCCGACGGGCACCTGCGTGAACTTCGTCCATGCGTCGCGCCGGTCCGCGAGCACCGGGAACTGCATCGGCGTGCCGTCCTCCGGCAGCGTGTCCAGCGTCGTGACCTTCACGAAGGTCTCCACCGTCTTGAGGCGCGTGAGCGGGTCGAGGAACACGCGCGCCCCGATGACCGTCGGCGCGCCGACCGCCGCGACCGCCAGGCACGCGGCGCAGCCCTGCTTCAGGAAATCGCGCCGGGCCGGTGGCGACGACGCTGCGCCGGGAGTGGCGGAGTCTTTTTGCATGAGGCTATGGACTAAAACTGCTTCGCTGAATTCAGCGGCAAATGTCCGGCGCCGGTCAAGCGGCGCGCCGCCGCGCGCGAAAGCTTTTTTGCGTGCAAACCGCCCGCCCTCCGGCTACACAACCGCCGCTGACAGCACTCAACTTATGAAACGAATCACCATCGCACTGAGCCTCTGCGCGGCCCTCGCGCTCGCCTTCACCGCCACCGCCGCGGGCAAGAAGGACATCCCGCCGGCCTCCAAAAAGACCGGCCTCACCTACGACAAGGACATCAAGCCCATCTTCGAGAAGTCCTGCTTCGAATGCCACGGCGAGAAGAAGCAGAAGGGCAAGCTCCGCCTTGACTCCCTCGCCAACGCCCTCAAGGCCAGCGAAAACGGCAAGGCCATCACGCCCGGCAAGAGCGCCGACAGCGCGCTCGTCAAGGCCGTCGCCCGCCTCGTCGAGGACGACGCCATGCCCCCCGAGGGCAAGGGCAAGCCCCTGACCGCCGAGCAGATCGGCCTCATCCGCGCGTGGATTGACCAGGGCGCGAAGTAAGCCCGGTTCACAACTCCTTTCGCCAAACTCCGGCCCGTTCGCGGGCCGGAGTTTTTCTTTGTGCCGGCGACTTGCAGTCGCCGACGCTCACCCTCATCGGGATTCTGGCACCTCAAGTGAAACGTCAACCACGAGCCGCTCACCAGTCCGCACCGTGACCGGCACAAGCTTGGTCCCGGCCTTGCGATGGATGATTTGCAATGTGTAGCTCCCCGGCGGCGGCTCCAGCAGCGCGAACTGCCCGTCCGCCCCGCTCACCGCGAAGAACGGATGCTCCACCACGCTCACATAGGCGAACATCCACGGATGCACGTCGCACTTGAAACGGAGGAACAGCTCCGGTGCCGGGAAGGTGAAGTCGAGTGGCAATGCCTTCGGAAGTTGGCTGCGGTTGGATTCCTTACTGCGGTCGGTGGTCGGCGTGGGGTGGACGTTGTGCATCACCGGGTCATCGTTGAACACGCGGATGGTCTGGCCGACGTGCGCCGCGCTGACATACGGCAGATACTCGCAGCCGCGTTGACGGATTTCGACGGCCGTGGCCGCCGGCTCGAACCGGCTCGCCGGAAAATCCTTCAACATGACGAGGACATCCGCCAACCCGCCGTTGGCACTCACTACATAGAACCGTGTGAACAAGCCCCGGCCCTCGCGCAGCTTTCCACAGTTGGGTTCCACGGGAATCTCTTTCTCGGGCACCGGCGTGCCGCGCAGGACGACGCGGCCCACGATGCCGTTCGTCGGCAAGTTGCTCACCGCCCGTGGCATTGTGCCGACAATTTGCGGAGTCTCTGTCGGTCGAGCTGCGATCGGTTGTGGCAAACTGGGATCGACCGGCGCGATTCGTGTGGCCGGTGTAGTGGCAGCAACCGTTGGCAGACTTATGACACTTCCGGTTGAAGGCGCGGGAGCAGACGGACGGACCTTCGGTAGCGCGATGACCGCTTTGAGCGGCTGCCCCTGTGGGCCAGTTCTTGGTTGCGGGCCAGGCGGATAGTCCCGCGCAGGCGGCTCTTCGATGGCGTTGAACCGTCCAGAGAGCTTTACGGCGAGGAGGAGAACACCCACGACAGCCACCAACACCGGAATGAGCACGATCAACCGCAGATGGTTCACCGTTTGAGTCGGACGTGGGTCGAGCGGTTCGTTCATGCTTGGACAGACAGGCAAACACCGCGCCTTCGCTTCAGTTGCGCGACACTTTGACGAAGTTTCAGTCAGAGCAGCCCCGCCGCGCGCACGGCCGCGATGGTTTGCTCCGGCGTCTGGTGATGCACCACGCGCCAGCCGCGCGCCGCGCCGGCGTCCACGTTTTCCTTCCGATCATCGAGATAAAGCAGTTCCGCGCCTTTGCGTTGCGTGCAGCGCTCGACCAGTTCGTAGATGCGGTGGTCCGGCTTCATCGCGCCCGCCTCGTGCGAGTAAATGTAGTCGGTGAAGTGCGCGAAGAACGGGAAGTTTGCGCGGATGTGGCGCACGGCGAGGTCGTTGGTGTTCGAGAAGATGAACGTCGGCACGCCGCGCGCGTGGAGCCGCGCGTGCAGGTCAATCATCGGATGGATCGCCGTGAAGATGTCGCCAAAGATGTTCGCGAACTCGTCGAACGCGCCGGTGTAGTCCGTGAGCGTGGACACCTCGCGGAAGAACGCGTCGTTGGTCATCTGCCCGCTCTCGAAGCGGAAGAGCAGCGGCGACTGGTCCAGCAGCCCGCGAATCTGCTCCGCGTCCCGCCCGCTGTGCGCCGCCAGCCGGCGCGCGACGATGCCGTAGTCGAATTCCAGCAGCACCTTGCCGAGGTCGAAGATGACGGCAGTGGGGGCGGAAGCGGTGGAGGACATGATGGCTGCGTTGGGAAAGTGATTAGAGGCTATCCCAAAACCCTTGAACGTGAAAAGCGAAACGCTGTCT
>CAYZJP010000143.1:0-11852 GCA_964478755.1 uncultured Klebsiella sp. | reverse complement strand
CTTCCGCCTCTTCGTGCTGATCGTCGAAGCCCTGCATTAGTGTTAACAGGCCCTAGTCTGGGCATCCGTTGCCTCAAAGCCCCGGAGGGGCGACAGAACCTTCGGGAGCCGCCCATGTCTGCCGCCGCGTTGCGGCTCTCATCTCTCGTGGCCTGGCACCCACGGCTTGCGCCCTGGGCTACTTTCTGGCGCAACTCCGTTGCTGGGGAAGTGCCGCCGGCCACCCAAACGATGGCTTTTGACCCCGCCGCCGCTGGATTTGGCCTGTTTACCCTCGCGGAGGCCATTTTTGCCCTTCCCGACGCCATTGCCGCCACGCCGGATACCATAAACCTCGCGCCGGATGCCGCATCCGCAGTTGCGGATGTTCCATCCCTCGCGCCGGATGGAACAAACCTCGCGAGGAACTGCCGGGCCTGCCTGCTTGCGCCTGGCCGGCTCCTGCCGGGGCACTGACAGGAATTTGCTTTTGATTAAACACGATTCAGTGCTACGCATTGCGCCGTGCTACCCGCCACTTTCTTTCAAGAAGTGGTTTCCCCAGCGCGTCCACTGCCCGTGCAAACCCATTCTTCATCGGACGACTCCGGCTCTGCTGATGCAGTCAGGGCGGAATTGCCCTGGCTTTCGCGCCGGAAATTCGTGGGTGGCCTCGCGCTCGTGGCGGGGGCGCGTCTGGCTCCCGCCGCTGCCCCGCAGTTGAAGCGCGTGGCGGCGGTCGTGACGGAATATGTCCACAACTCGCACGCGGATGTGCTCGCCAGCCGGATGATTCACAGTCACTCGATGGACGGGAAAGGCTCGTGGCCGCCGGGCAACGGCTGGCCGAAGCTCAAGCTCGTGAGCGTTTTCGTGGACCAGAAACCCGAGCGGGACATGAGCGCGCGGCTCGCGGCGGAGCACGGTATTCTGCTGGCGTCGAGCATTGACCAGGCGCTGACGCTGGGCGGCAACTCGCTCGCGGTGGACGGCGTGCTGCTCATCGGCGAGCACGGCAAGTATCCGCTCTCGGACACAGGACAGATCATGTATCCGCGCCGGCGTTTCTTCGAGGAGACGGCGGCGGTCTTCCGCAAAGTCGGGCGCAGCGTGCCGGTGTTTTCCGACAAGCATCTCGCGTGGAACTGGGACGACGCGAAGTGGATGTATGACACGGCGCGCGAGCTTAAGGCGCCGTTCATGGCCGGCTCTTCGTTGCCGTGTCTGTGGCGGCATCCGGCACTGGAAATGAAACGCGGCGCGCGTGCGACGGAAGCGGTCGCGCTCTCGTATGGGCCGTTGGAGGGCTACGGCTTCCACGGGCTTGAGGCGTTGCAGTGCCTTGTTGAGAGAAGACGCGGCGGCGAGGCCGGCGTTGCGGCGGTGCAGTTCATGCAAGGCCCCGAGGTGTGGGAGGAAATGCGGAAGGGCCGGTTCAGCCAGGAGATTTTTCAGGCCGCCGTGGATGCGCGAGAGAACAAGGCACGTTTCAAAAAACCGTTCATCGAGCAGGTCAAGAGTCCCGTGGCGTTCTTCATCGAGTATCGCGACGGCTTTAAGGCGACGATGATCCACGACTCCAGGGACGGGCACAACGAATGGATCGTCGCGTGGGGCGAGCAGGGGCGGAAGGATTTTCCCGCGACGGCTTTCTGGACGCAGGAGGCGCGACCGCTCGGGCACTTCGCGTTCCTGCTGCAGGGCATCGAGAACATGATTTATTCCGGCAAGCCGACGTGGCCGGTCGAGCGCACGCTGCTGACCACGGGCATTCTCGACGCTGCATTTCTGTCACGACAGCAGGATGGCAAACGGCTGGAGACGCCGCACCTGGCCATCCGCTACGAGCCGACTTTCACCTGGAAGGAACCGCCCGCGCCAATGCCGGGCCGTCCGTTGCCGGGGATGTAAGTTCGGAAAAGAAATTGGAATTCGATAATCAGTGTGCCGTCGGGCACGGGACCGATCCCCAACCACGAGCTAATCTTCCCGTCTCGGCTACAAACCCATCCCACGAATTCCACTTGGCCGGGCGAGGGCACCGACCTACTCTCCGCGTCATGGTCCTTGTCGCCACGCTGTTGTTTGTGGGCGCGATTCTGCTGCTCGCGGAGACGGTGCTGCCGGGCATGATAGCCGGAATTCTCGGCGTGCTGTGCCTCGTTGCCGGCGTGACGGCGGGCTACTCGGAGTTTGGCGCGACGACGGGGAACTGGATTTTTCTTGGCACGCTCGTCGGGCTGCTCGTCGGTTTCGTGCTCTGGTTGAAATACTTTCCCGACAGCCGTTTCGCGCGGCTCTACACCTCGAAGGGCACCGTTGGCGAACTCGGCACAGAACGCCCCGAACTCATCGGCCAGTCCGGTGTGGCACACACCGCGTTGCGGCCTTCAGGTGTGGCCATCATCGGCGGGGAGCGCGTGGATGTCGTGACCGAAGGCGCGATGATCGAATGCGGAGCGGCGGTGAAAGTCATCGCCGTGGAAGGCGCGCGTGTGGTCGTCCGACAAATTTGATTTAACCCTCACCCTCAACTCAAACACATCATGGAACTCACTCCCCTCCTCGCCCAAACGTTCTCCGGCTCCCTTGTCGTCTGGGCCATTGCCGGCCTGGTGTTCTTTGTCTTCGGCCTCATCCTGTTGAACTTCGGGATGATCTACATCCGCGCGCTGTTCAGCGGTGCAAAGGTCACCTTCACCGAACTCATCGCGCTCAAGCTGCGCAGCGTGCCCGTGGGCCTCATTGTGGACACGCGCATCACGGCGGTGAAGTCCGGCATCCCCATCACCATTGACGATCTCTCCACGCACTACCTCGCCGGCGGCAACATCGAGGCCGTGGTGCAGGCGCTCATCGCCGCGAAGAAGGCGGGCATCCACCTCGACTACGACCGCAGTTGCGCCATTGACCTCGCGACCAAGGGCACGGGCAAAACCGTGCTCGAAGCCGTGAAGACCTCCGTGAATCCCAAGGTGATTGACTGCCCCGCTCCCTCGTCCGGCAAGGTCACGATTGACGCGGTGGCGAAAGACGGCATCGCGGTGAAGGTGAAGGCCCGCGTGACCGTGCGCACGAACCTCGACCGCTTCGTCGGCGGCGCGACCGAGGAAACCATCATCGCGCGCGTCGGCGAAGGCATCGTCACCACCATCGGTTCCTCTGACAGCTACAAGGCCGTGTTGGAAAACCCAGACCGCATTTCCAAGACAGTGCTCTCGAAGGGCCTCGATTCCGGCACCGCGTTTGAAATCCTCTCCATTGACATCGCGGACGTGGATGTGGGCGAGAACGTCGGCGCGAAACTCCAAGCTGAACAGGCGGAGGCGAACAAGCTCATCGCGCAGGCGCAGGCCGAAGTCCGTCGCGCCGCCGCCGTGGCGACCGAGCAGGAAATGGTCGCCCGCGTGTCCGAGATGCGCGCGCGCGTCGTCGAAGCCGAGGCGCAGGTGCCGCTGGCGATGGCCGAGGCGTTCCGCAGCGGCAACCTTGGCGTGATGGACTATTACAAGATGAAGAACGTGCAGGCCGACACGGGGATGCGTGAGAGCATCGCCACGGCGGGGGCCACGCCGCAGGTGAAGTCGTAACATCATTCCGACCCTGCCGACAATGATCCCCTAAGCCATGGACCTGTTGATTTTCAGCGTGGTGCTCTATCTGACAGCGGGTGGCTTTGTGTCCGTCGTTGCGTTGTGGACATATCACGATCAGCTCCAGCAGCAGCAGGACGTTGTTAAGAGTGATGCGGATTCAGCCGCGCGGAGGGACGTATGAACCAGCTTTCCTCATTGGCGATGGCGATGGGTGACGCAATGTTTGCGATCACGGACAATCCCTATGTCGTCCTTGCCATCGTCATCATCTCGGCGCTTACAAGCTGGTGGCAGAAGCGGAACAAACAGCGCGAACACCGCGAGCCGTGGGGTGGCGAGGACGATGAAACCTCACGTCCACACCGCACCAGCACGACGCAGCCCAACCAGTCGCTCAACTGGGAAGAGGAGTTGAAGCGTTTGCTCGAAGGCAGACCGCCCCTCGACAGCACGGCGGGATCCCCACCGCCACCGCCAGTCATCCACCGGCGGCCCCCGCCCCCACCCCCGTTGCCCGTTGGCGTTGCGCGCGAATCCCTGCCAACCGACCATGCGGGGAAAGCTTCGCGAGAGAGTGCCGCCACGCCGTGGCAGGAAGCCCGGCTCAACCGTCTTCCCCAGCCGACCAAGCCGCTCGCGACCCTTGACAAATCTACGCACGCGTATCAACGCGCCGCGCGGCTCCACGACTCGGTCGCCGCCCATATGCAGCGCGTGGACGATCAAACCGAGAAGCACGGCAAGCCGCTCATCAGTCCCGTCCTCATTCATCGTGACACTTGCTCGGCTGACGCGCGCGCCGTGGTCGCGCTCCTGTGCCGGCCCGCGACCACGCGCCAGGCGCTGCTGGCCTCGTTCGTCCTCGCGCCGCCGAAGGCCTTGGAGGGCTAGCCCGCCCTGCTTCATTCAACTGTCACTTGGGCGTTGCCGGTTGTTCACAATCCCCTTCGCCGGTTGTCCACAAACTGCGGTGGAACCCCGTGTTTTCGCAGGTTTTTGAGGCGAAGAACCTGCCGATAACTTTTTTTAAAAAACTGCTTGTCACCACAACATCTAGTGCTAGCCTCACCCCCGCTCCCCAACCGATGGGGTGCCCCGCGAGGCAGCCCAAGCGGGGAACTCCACCAGCGAAGGGAGCCTTGGCGTCGGATTCGGTCTGGCTGTATGGTGCGGCCATGAGCGGAAAAGACGCGCCAGTGCCCGACAACTTTAGCCAACCGAAACCCATGATTGACGCTCCTGAGCCTATGCTCGCCCCCGCCTCGTCCGCCCGCCGCTCGAAGACCGATGTGCCCACCCCGCGCGCCACCAAGCCCGCCGCCAAGTCCGGCAAGAAATCGCTCCATCTCCAGCGCGTCTTCTCCGACGCCAAAGTCAAGCCCTTCGACCAGATCGAGTGGGACAAGCGCACCGCCGAAATCACCGACGATTCCGGCAAGACGATTTTCAAGCAGGAGAACGTCGAGGTGCCCAAGAGCTGGTCGTTGCTCGCCACGAAGGTCGTTTGCTCGAAGTATTTTTACGGCGACCCCGCGAAGGCCGAGCGCGAGAAGTCGGTCAAGCAGCTCATTCATCGCGTCACCCGCACGCTCGCGGACTGGGGCATCAAGGACGGCTACTTCACCAAGGCGGACGGCGAAGTTTTCTACGACGAGCTGACTTGGCTCTGTGTGAACCAATACGGCGCGTTCAACTCGCCGGTGTGGTTCAACGTCGGCCTCTATCACCAATACGGCGTCGGCAAGACCTCCGGCAAAGGCAACTGGTTCGTGAACCGCAAGACCAGCGTCGCCGAGCGCGCCCACACCCAATACGAATATCCGCAGGGCAGCGCGTGCTTCATCCAGACGGTCGAGGACAACATGGAGTCCATCATGCACCTCGCCTACTCCGAGGCCATGCTCTTCAAGCTCGGCTCCGGCACCGGCACGGACCTGACGCCGATTCGCAGCTCGAAGGAAAAGCTCTCCGGCGGCGGCAAGCCCAGCGGCCCGCTCTCCTTCCTCCGTGTCTATGACCAGGTCGCCAACGTCGTGAAGTCCGGCGGCAAGACCCGCCGCGCCGCGAAGATGAACACGCTGCGCGACTGGCACGGCGACATCGAGGAGTTCATTGACTGCAAGCAGCGCGAGGAGAAAAAAGCGTGGGCGCTCATCGAGCAGGGCTACGAAGGCAACTTCAACGGCGAGGCCTATGGCTCGGTGATGTATCAAAACGAAAACCTCTCCGTGCGCGTGAGCGACGAGTTCATGCAGGCCGCGTGCGACGGCAAGGAATGGTGGACGCGCTCCGTCACCTCGGGCAAGCCGCTCCAGAAAAAGGACGCCTCCACGCTCCTCGAAAAAATCTCCGAAGGCACGCACGTCTGCGGCGACCCTGGCCTGCAATACGACGGCGCGATCCAGAAGTGGCACACCTGCAAGGGCACCGAGCCGATTCACTCGACCAATCCGTGCAGCGAATACGTGTTCCTCAACAACACCGCCTGCAACCTCGCCTCGCTGAACCTGATGAAGTTCAAGCGCGACGACGGCACGTTCGACGTCGAGCGTTACAAGGCCGCCGTGCGCATCTACATCACCGCGCAGGAAATCCTCGTGGACAACGCAAGCTATCCGACCAAGGAAATCGCCGAGAACTCGCACATCTTCCGCACGCTGGGCCTGGGCTTCGCGAACCTCGGCTCGCTCTGCATGAGCTACGGCCTGCCCTATGATTCGCACGAGGGCCGCGCGCTGGCCGGTGCCCTCACCGCCATCATGACCGGCCACGCCTACGAGCAGTCGGCGGAAATCGCGGCAACGATGGGCGCGTTCAAAGGCTACCGCGACGCGCGTTGCGCCGGCGTGAGCAAGACGCTCAAGAAGGACAACGTGGATTCCATGCTCGGCGTCATTCACCTGCACCGCAACGCGGTCGAGGAAATCCAGCCCAGCCAGGAATTCAACTATCTCAAGGAAGAGGCCCGCCGCGTGTGGGACGGCGCGCTCGCCAAAGGCAAGCAGCATGGCTACCGCAACGCCCAAGTCACCGTGCTCGCGCCCACTGGCACCATCGCCTTCCTCATGGACTGCGACACGACGGGCATCGAACCGGACATCGCGCTGGTGAAATACAAGCTCCTCGCCGGCGGCGGCATGTTGAAGATCGTGAACCGCGGCGTGGCCGACGCGCTTCGCCGCCTCGGCTACAACGAGTCAGAAATCGAGTCCATCATTGCGCACATCGAGAGGCATGACACCATCGAGGATGTGGAGGAAAACGGCACGACCATCAAGAGCGGCCTCAAGCCCCAGCACCTCGAGGTCTTCGACTGCGCCTTCAAGGCCTACAAGGGCAAGCGCAGCATCCACTACATGGCACACCTCAGCATGATGGCCGCCGCCCAGCCGTTCATCTCCGGTGCCATCAGCAAGACGGTGAACCTGCCCAGCGACGCCACCGTTGCCGACGTGCGCGACGCCTACGTGCAGGCTTGGCGCATGGGCCTCAAGTGCGTCGCCATCTACCGCGACGGCTCGAAGCGCTCGCAGCCGCTCAACACCAAGAAGACGAACGAAGGCGGCGACAAAGCTGCGAACGCCGCCGCCAGCACCGAGCAGACCGCGACCTTGGAAAACCGCATCAAGGAGCTGGAGACGGAGATTTCCCGCCTGCACGAACAGGTCGGCAAGCCGCTCCGCCGCAAGCTGCCCGACACCCGCGCCTCCTACACGCACAAGTTCGACGTGGCCGGCCACGAGGGCTACCTCACCGTCGGCGTCTTCCCCGACGGCACGCCCGGCGAGCTGTTCATCACCATGTCGAAGGAGGGATCCACCATCGGCGGCCTCATGGACAGCGTGGCCGCGCTCACCAGCATGTCGCTGCAATACGGCGTGCCGCTGGAGGCGCTCGTCCGCAAGTTCGCGCACCAGCGCTTCGAGCCGAGCGGCTTCACCAAGAACCCGGAGATCAACCGCGCCAGCAGCATAATTGACTATGTGTTCCGCTGGCTCGCCTACCAGTTCGTCCCCGGCTACCGCGAGGCGAATGCGAAGGACGGCCAGCCGAACCTCCCGCTGCCCGGCCTCACCGAGATCGAGCGCCAGAGCGTGAACCGCTCCGTCCCCGAGCTGCCGCTCTCCGGCGACACCGACATCCTCGTGAAAAGCGAAGTCCTGAAAGGTGCCGCCGGCAACGGCCACGCCGAACACAAGGTCCAAAGCCTCAACGACGCGCTGAAACACTTCATGCACGACGCGCCCGCCTGCCCCAAGTGCGGCCACATCGCCGTGCGCAACGGCGCCTGCTTCAAGTGCCTCAACTGCGGTGAAAGCCTGGGCTGCTCCTGAGCTGTGAGCCAACCGGGTCCAGAAGGCCGGGGAGCAATCCCCGGCCTTTTTGTTTCTCCTGCCTGCCTGCTTCCAATTGACCAAACTCCGGGCTTGCCCTAGCAGCACGGAAGATTTACCTGCGCCTGTCCCCGCGTGCGAAAACACGGAGGACGGACATAGTTGATTTGCGAGCTTCGGCTCGGTCTCTCTCGAAATCCGGCAGGTTTCAACACAAAGACCGCGTCGGGCGCGCCCCGGTTGGGCGCGCCTCGATGCATCTTTGTGGGGCCTCCTGCCGGATGCCTGAGAGAGGTGCGCGAGTGCGCGCCTCTCCCGGCGGGGAGATAAGGAATCAAGACAGAACAGCAACAACATCAAGGAACCAGCATGAGCGCCACCGCACCCACCACTCCCAAGGACACGACCGCCCCGGTCATCACCTACCTCATCGTCGAGGATGACCCGCACCTGCGCCCGCTCTGGCAGCGCAAGCTCGCGCACGAGCCGGGCTTCGTCTGCCTCGGCAGCTTTGCGGACGCGGAGAGCGCGTTGAAGTGGCTGGGGCAGAATGGGCCGCCGATGGTGGCGCTGGTGGACTTGAAGCTGCCGGGCATGCCCGGCGAGGAGTTCATCCGCCGGCTCAAGGCCGCGCACCCGCAGGTGCTGGTGCTGGTCATCACCAATCAGGACGATCTGGACACGCTGCAGGCCGCGTTCGCCGCCGGGGCGGACGGCTATATGCAGAAGCCCGACGAGCTGGCGGACCTGCCGCGCAACGTGCGCGATCTGCTGGCGGGCCGCGCGCCGCTCTCCGTCCGCATGGGGCGGCTGCTCCTGGACCGGCTGGCCAGCCTGGCCCCGGCGCAGCGCCTGGCTGCCCGGCTGACCTTGCAGGAGAACATCATCCTGGAGCACCTCGCCACCGGCCATCCGGCCAAATTCATCGCCGCCACGCTCGGCATTTCGATCCACACCGTCAACACGCACAAGAAAAACCTCTACGACAAGCTGGGCGTCCACAGCGGCACCGAGGCCGTCGCGCTCTGGTGCCGCGCGCAGAGTTAAAGGCCCGGTGAGGCCGTTGAAACAAAAAGCGGTTCCTGCCAGCGAATACCTTGCCAGTTGACCGCCCGGCGGCATCACCAGTTCTAGGGATACACCGGGCCGCTCCCGGTGGCGTAAAACCTCGCGCCATCGGATGAGTTCGGAACTGGAACATGTGATTCCCGCTGAGGCTTGCGGCTTCGCCCGCGAAGTCTCCATTGGCATCCCTCCGAACGGTCGCCGGGGCAGATTCTCGGACGTTCCCCACCGGGCGCGTGTGAACGCCAACCGAGTCTTCGCCGGAGCCAGCGGAGAATCGGTGGCCTCCTTCCGCCGGTCGGTTGGTTCCTGCCGATTCTCCGTTGGCACCCACCGACCGCTCGCAGGCACCAACAAATCCCTCGTTGGCTCCTACGAACGCCTCGTTGGCCCCTACGAACCGTTCGTAACTCTTGATTTTCAGCCAGTTAGCTGAATTGAACACAAAACAACACCCCCAAAAACACTGACAAAACCTATGCAACAAGACTTCGTTCCCCGGCCCGACGCGGACTTCCTGACCATGCATGACCAGTTCAAAGCTGGCCTGGCCTCCCTCGGCGCGGACTTTGGCGTCACCCCGGCGGAGATCACCGAAATCACCAATGACAACACCGCCCTGCACAACAAAAGCACCGCGTCGAGCACAGCCAGCGCCGCCGCCAAATCGGCCACCGCCGACTTTCGTGCCGTGCGTCTGCCGGCGGAAAAACGACTGCGCAACCTCGCCCGCCGCATCAAGCCCCATCCCGCCTACACCGCCGCCAAAGGGCAGACCCTCGCCATCATCGGCCCGGAGGACACCACCGACCTGACCACCGCCAAGCCGACGCTCACCATCGTGTCGCTCGGCCAAGGGGTGACGGAAATCTCGTTCAACAAAAGCGTGTCCAGCGGCGTGGCCATCTACACCCAGCGCGGCGGCGAGACCGCCTGGAGCTTCCTGACCCGCGACACCAACAGCCCCTACGTGGACAACCGCGCGCTGCTGGTGCCCGGCCAGCCCGAGCTGCGCCGCTACCGCGCCAAATATCTCTCGGGCGACGAGGAAGTCGGCCTGTGGAGCGACGACGCCTCCGGCACCGCGCAGCCGTAAATGATTCAACCTCTCCCCTCCCTCGCCCCCACCGGGGGAGAGGGCCGGGGTGAGGGGGGCACCACCAGCTCGCCGAGGCAACAGGAGCAGCATGAGAAGTCACATGAAAACAAAGCGATTAGTCCTTTACACCGCGCTCACGGCGCTGGGGTTCACTTTGGGCGCAAGCGCGCAAGTCAGCCCGCCCGGCGACGGCGGCGGTGGCGGTGGCACCAACAGCGGCCCGCTCACCACGGCCTATCGCGGCTCGCGGATTGACTTGGACATCCAGCACATTGGCACGCTGCGGCTGGAATTGTTCGACCAGGACAAGCCGCTCACCACCCGCAACTTCATCAACTACATCTTCAACGGCGGCTACTCGAACTCCTTCCTCCACCGCTCGCTCACGAACTTCGTCGTGCAGGGCGGCAGCCTCCAGCTCATCACCTTCAGCGGCGGCTCGCAGGCCATCGCCCCGGTGCCGGAGGAGGCGGCCGTGACAAACGAACTGGCCGTCAGCCGCGTCCTGAGCAACCTGCGCGGCACCATCGCGCTGGCGCACTACGACGGCGAAACCAACAACGGCACCTGCCACTGGTTCATCAATCTGGCGGACAACGCGTGGCTGGATGCGGCGGACACCAACCACGCCTACGTCGTGTTTGGGCGCATCATCTCGGGCCTGGAGCTGCTGGACAAGCTGAACCCCGGCACGAACACCAGCGCCGTCACCATGCTCGACCTGGGCGGCTACCTGACCGAGCTGCCCGTGCGTCAGGGTGCGACTGCGGCCAACGTCACCTACAACGACCTGCTCAAAACCACCTACCGCATCGTGGAACTGGACATGGGCGTGCGCATCGCGCCGCAGCCCGACGGCAGCCGGAGCCTCTCGTGGCAGAGCGTGAGCAATTTCGTGAACACGGTGGAATACGCCGCCAGCGTGCTCGGCCCGTGGCAGACGCTCCACACCACCAACGGCAACGGCGCGCCGCAGACCATCACCGACAGCGCCGCCGGCCCGCAGCGCTACTACCGCGCCACCTACCACTGAACCAACGCGATGAGAACTACCATGAAACTCCGCTGCCTGTTCCCCGCTCTCGTCTGGCTTTGCACCTTTGCCGCTTCTGCGCAGACGTTCATCGACAACCTCGCTTACAAGCGCTCCCTTCTGGTTTACAAGCTGCGCTTGCTGGGGCCAGTGGCTCCGTCCGACTGGGCGGCCAGCGGGGCGCTCTGGGTTGTGAATTATACGAACACAACGCCGATCACGGTTCCCAGCTATGTCTTCGTGGGCAATTACGCCTACCGTGGGATCGTCTCCGCCGACTATGATTACAGCTACCAGGGCGTTACTGCCTATCAACTGGACATCCCATCGTTCAGCAATCCGGCGACGCACTTTTATCATTTCGGCCTGCATGAGCAGGAACTTCAACCCTATCCCGCCTACAACCATTTCGCGCTGGACGCCAACGCCTACAACATTGCCGGCCTGCGCTATCAGGCACTCTGGATCAACAACGCGCCCTCCGGCGGGGCCTACCTCAATTCCTGGGTCATCCAGCCCGGTCAGAGCTTCTGGACGCAGACCATCTGGAATGCGGGGGAGACGTTCGATCTCGCCCAATACGTCGAAACGCCGAGCTTTCGTGTGAGTGACTACTGGTTTGGCTGGTGGCCCAACTTTCCGGCGGACCCCAAGGCGGGCACCCCGCAGGACACCCAGCGACAGAGCGCTGGCGCGCTTCTCATAGCGAACCTTAATGTCCAGACACCTCCGCTCATCGGCTGGGC
>CAYZJP010000142.1:0-12007 GCA_964478755.1 uncultured Klebsiella sp. | reverse complement strand
TCAGATTGAGAGAACCGCCGAAGCGCGGCACGAAGGTGATGGCTCCGAAGTGCTGCACGCCGAGCCCAAGCTTGCGCGCCATTCTCCGTTGCCAGGTGGCGATAGCGCGCAGGAAAATCCGGAGTACCTTTCCGAGCAGAGCCGGATCAGAGGCGACGAGAAAACGCACGCGGAACGGGAGCGAAAGCACCCACTGGCGATAGCCAACCCGCGGGAGCACGCGGTCCACCAGGTTCGCGGGCCACACCTTCCTAGCCCTTGGCCTTCCACACCGAACCCCCCCCCACCGTGAAACATGCTCCCGGCCTTTCAATTCCCACCCCCGTCCTCCCTCTCACCGCCCACGCCGGCCCCGGTGAGAAAACCCGCACCGTCGCCTCGCAGCCGAGCTGGATTGTCGCCACGCCGCAAGTCGAGCTTGCCGTCACGCAACTCGGCGGGCACATGGCACCGGTCACGTTCTATCGCGACTCCGCCGCGCCGGTGCAGCCGTATCACATCAGCCCGTGGCAAGGGGAGAAGCTCGCTTACCCCGTGCCCGTGCTCGTGCCGTTGCGCGGCGATTTCTTCTGCCTGCCCTTCGGCGGCAACAGCGACGCGGTCAACGGCGAAAAACATCCGCCGCACGGCGAGACCGCCGGCTCGCTGTGGAAACACGTCGCCACTAAGAAAGCCGGCGACGTGACCACGCTCACCGCGACGATGGAGACAAAAGTTCGCCCCGGCAAAGTGACCAAGGAACTTTCCCTCGTGGACGGACAGAACGTCGTTTACTCGCGCGACCTCATCGAAGGCTTCGTGGGCAAGGCTCCCATCGGCCACCACGCCACGCTCACGATGCCGGAGAAGGAAGGCGCGTTCCGTATCGCGACGAGTCCGTTCAAGTTCGGCATGGTCGCGCCGAGCCTCTTTAGCGACCCGAAGCAGGGCGAGTATCAGGCGCTGCAAGTCGGCGCGCGGTTCACGGACTTGCACAAAGTGCCCGTTGCGTGGAAAGGCCAGCCCGACGCCGACCTCGCGTCGCTCCCCGCGCGCAAGGGCCACGCGGACCTCTACTTGCTCATCAACGAACCCGGCGCGCCCGCGTGGGTCACCGCCACGCGCGGCGACGAAGGCTGGGTGTGGTTCGCGCTCAAAGACCCGGCGGTGCTCAACGGCACGCTCTTCTGGCTGGAGAACCACGGCCGCCACGGCCTGCCGTGGTTTGGCCGCAACAACTGCGTCGGCATCGAAGACATCTGCGGCCACTGGGCCGACGGCCTCGCCGCGTCCATCGCACCGAATGTGCTCACGAAGGAAGGCATCGCCACCGCCATCGAACTCAGCGCCACGAAGCCGACCTCGGTGAACTACATCCAAGGCGTCGTGCGAGTGCCTGCCGGCTTCGTCGAGGTGAAAACCTTGGAGTTTGCGCCCGGCCAGGTAACCTTCATCTCCACCGTCGGCCAGCGCGTCACCGCGCCGGTGCGGCATGAGTTTCTCAAGACCGGCCAGTTCGGGAAATGATGCGGCAATTTCCAATCACCAATTCCCGAATGGCTTGTCAATGCCCAACGCCCGATGGCTCGGCACCAAGCCACACTTGCGCCGCTCATCACCGCACGGCTTCGGTTGGGAAAGCTGCGGAGCAGCGGCAGAGAGTAGCCCACGGCGTGAGCCGTGGGTGGGGTATTCATTGGGCATCAAGCCCCGGCAGGGGCGATAGAAGCGAAGCCGCGACGCGCGGTTCTTTCGCTGCTACGCAGCTTGCTCACCTCACGTTCATCCCCCACGGCTCACGCCGCGGGCTACTGTCTGCCGCAACTCCGTTGCTGGCTGACGGACGCCCCAAGATTTGCGGCACCGTGGCTTGTGCGAGCAGCGGAAAGCAAAGAATTCGTCGTCCACTAGCCATTGGGAATGGGACCATGGGCCTTGGTCATTTCCAATGAAGCCCGCCCTCTCCCGCTTCCTCGCCGACTACGGCATGGTCGTTGTGCTCGCGTTGCTCTGCGCCTTCTTCAGCTTCGCGACTTACACGGAGCAGCATCCAACCGGCGCGGATGCCGCGCGACGGCTTGCCAGCAGCATCACCGGACAGTTCGGAAAATTCGCGCGTGTGCTCATCGCCGTGCCGAATCAGCCGGACGCAGTCGCCTTCGCGGAAACTTTGCAGACCGAGCTGACGCGCGCCGGCGCAACCGTCGTCGCCACCGTGAAGGGCGAGCCGAAGGACGCTCGCGCCACGCTGCAAGCCGCCGCGTCCGCCGGCAAGCTCGACGTCATCGCTTGCACGCAGGCCAGCGCGGCCTGGCTCGTCTTCGCTGAACTCGCCACGGACTTTCCCGCGCTCGGCTCGCCGCGTGTCTTGCAACCGCAGACCTACCGTTGGCCAAACTTCCTCAAGCGCGACAACCTGCTCAACATCGCCAACCAAATCGCCGTCATCGCCATCGTCGCCATTGGCATGACGATGGTCATCATTGCCGGCGGCATTGACCTGTCGGTCGGCAGCCTTATCGCGCTCGCGGCGGTGCTGGCCGCGCTGTTCATCCGCGACTTCGCCGGGGCGCAACAGGCCACCGCGCTCGGCATGACGCTCGCGTGCTTCGCCGCGATTCTCATCGCTGGAGGAGCCGGGGCCGTCTCCGGCGCAATGGTCACGGTGTTTCATCTGCCGCCATTCATCGTCACGCTCGCGATGATGCTCGTCGCGAGCGGCGCGGCGTATCTGTTGACTCATGGACAATCAGTCTATCAAGTTCCCGACTCCTTCGTCTGGCTCGGGCGCGGCGCGGACGCGTTCAGACTGCCGAATGCCGTGCTGCTCATGGCTCTTCTCTATGTCGCCGCGCATCTCGTGATGTCGCGCACGGTGCTGGGCCGCTGGCTTTACGCCGTCGGCGG
The DNA here is from genome assembly GCA_964478755.1 of uncultured Klebsiella sp. GTDB lineage: Bacteria > Verrucomicrobiota > Verrucomicrobiia > Limisphaerales > SXTU01 > SXTU01. The sequence goes on along the minus strand of CAYZJP010000142.1, from coordinate 9,121 downwards.
GAACCGGCAGGCCGCGCGCTTCTCCGGCGTGCCGGTGCGCCGCGTGTTGTTCCTCAGCTACGTCGTGAGCGGCCTGCTCGCGGGCCTCGGTGGTGTGGTGCTCGCCTCACAGCTCAAAAGCGGCTCGCCGACGTTCGGACAGATGTATGAGCTTTACGTCATCGCGGCGGTGGTGGTCGGTGGCGCGAGCCTGAACGGCGGCACGGGCCGGATGTTCGGCACGCTCATCGGCGCGCTCATCATCGCGGTGATTCAGAACGGCATGAACCTGATGAATGTCGAAAGTTATACGCAGAAAGTCGTGCTCGGCCTCGTCATACTGGGCGCGGTAATGCTCGATCTGCTGCGCCATCGCGGCTGGCGGCTGCAACTTTCAGCGGCGGAATAGAACTGAATCGAATGAACTACGGATGGACACGGATGGACACGGATGGCGGGCAAGAGCCAACTGCTGTGTGTAATGGTCGCTCCGTGGTTCATGCTAGGTGTTCCTCAAACGCAGAGACGCAGAGAGCGCAGAGGAGCGCAGAGCTGGCTCAAGCATTTGGCGGCGGCTGGCGAGCAGGGGCTAACCACCTTTCCTCTGCGAATCTCTGCGCCCTCCGCGTCTCTGCGTTGAAGCGGACGCTCGTTGCTTCACTCGCGGTCCTGCTCCTCACAGCCATCGCGCGAGCTGCGGCACCCACACCGACACAGGTCGAGTTCTTTGAGCGCAACATCCGGCCCGTGCTCGCGGCGGAGTGCTACGAGTGTCACGCCTCCGCGAAGAAGAAAGGCGGCCTCGTCCTCGACACGCGTGACGGCTTGCTCAAGGGCGGCGAGTCCGGTCCGGCCATCGTCCCCGGACAGCCAGATTCGAGCCTGCTCCTTCAGGCCATCCGCCACACGCACGCGAAACTCAAAATGCCGAAGAACGGCGCGCAACTCGACGCCCGCATCATTGCAAACTTCACCGAATGGATTCGCCGGGGTGCGCCCGACCCGCGCACCGGCGCCGGAGGCGCGTCCTCACCAGCCGCCGCGTCAGCTTCATGGGCGGACACGCTGGCCCTGCGCAAACAGTGGTGGAGTTTTCAGCCGCTCACGAAGGCCGCCGTTCCGACGCCAAAGCAAACCGCGTGGAGCACCAACGCCATTGACCGTTTCTTGCTCGCGAAGATGGAAGCACGCGGCCTCGCGCCCGGTCCCGACGCAGACCCGCGCACATTGATTCGTCGCCTCACCTTCGCGCTGACGGGCCTGCCGCCTAAGCCGGACGAAGTAGAAACTTTCGCGCGCGAATACCAGATCGGTGATCGGCAATCGGCAATAGGAAATGCCGCCGACAGGCTTCTCAACTCGCCGACTTTCGGCGAACGCTGGGCGCGGCACTGGCTCGACCTCGTCCGCTATGCGGAGACGCACGGCAGCGAGGGTGACCCGGAGATTCCCTTCGCGTGGCGCTATCGTGACTATCTCATCCGCGCCTTCAACGCCGACGTGCCCGCCGACCAGCTCATCCGTGAGCATCTCGCCGGTGATTTGCTGCCGCCCACGCAGGTTCGTTGGAACAAAGCCGACGGCTTGAACGAATCCATCCTCGGCATCGCGCACCTGCGCTTGAACGAGCACGGCTTCCAGCCCGTGGACACGCTTGATGACCAAGTAAAGACCGTGGAGAACCAAATTGACGTGCTCGGCAAAGCCTTTCAGGGCCTGACCATCGCATGCGCCCGATGCCACGACCACAAGTTCGATCCCGTCAGCCAGCGCGATTACTACGCGCTCTACGGCGTGCTCGCGAGCAGCCGACCTGCACAGGTTACGATTGACTCGCCTGAACTGCTGAACAAACACCGCGACCAGCTCGCATCGCTCAAAGCCCGCATCAAGGACTCGCTCGCCGAGGCTTGGCTAACCGCCGTGCCGCAGCTCATCGCCAGCCTGAAGCAAGGCTCCGCCACCGACCCGGACCTCGCCGCGTTGCACGAACGCATCGCGAGCGCGGAGAAGGAACTCGCCGCTCTCGAAGCGGAAACGCGCGCGAAGGTGCTCGGAGCCCGTGCCGGCGACTTGCAGTCGCCGCCCACCGCGCCCAGCAAGCCCGCAGACGACCCAAGCAAATCCGTTGCCCCCAAGGCTTCCACGCTCCCTCCCTCACCCCAGCCCTCTCCCGCTGAGAGAGGGAGCCTCCTCGACCGCTCATCTCCGACCTCCGCGCCCTCGCCCACCTTGCCGCAGCCGACCAACACCACGGCGGCCGAGCGCCTCCCCCTCTCCCAGCGGGAGAGGGCTGGGGTGAGGGAGAACGGCTTGCTTTCCACGAACGCGTCTGCTGCGACCAACGCGTCCGAGCGGCGACTGCAAGTCACCGGCACGGCTCCGCCCCAGCCCATCGCCCGCTGGTCGTTTGACACCGACACCCGCGACCAGCTCGGTTCTCTCCACGGCGAACTCCTCGGCGGCGCAACGATTCGCAATGGCCGTCTCATTCTCGACGGCAAGGATGCTCACCTCCGCACCGGGCCGCTAGGTCGCGAGCTGCGCGAGAAGACGCTCGAAGCCTGGGTCGCACTCGCGAACCTCGACCAGCAGGGCGGTGGCGTGGTCACGGTCGAGACGAGCAACGGCGTCGTCTTCGACTCCATCGTCTTCGCCGAGAAGGAGCGGCATAAATGGGTCAACGGCAGCGACAACTTCCGCCGCTCGCGCACACTCGACGGTCCCGCCGAAACCACGAAGCCTGGTGAACTGATTCACGTCGCCGTCACTTACCGCGCGGACGGCACCATTGCCTTCTTCCGCAACGGCCAGCTCTACGCCGCGCCGCACAAGCCCGAGAATTCGCTCGTCACATTCCCACCCGATGCTCGCGTGCTGCTCGGTCGCCGGCACACTGGCGGCGGACGCGCGTTCCTCACCGGCGAAATTGACGAGGCCCGGCTCTACGATCGCGCGCTCACCGCCGAGGAAGTCGCCGCGTCGTTCCGCGCCGGCCCCGTTGGCGTCAGTCCCGAGGAACTTGCCAAGGCCATGACGCCCGAACAGAAGACGCGTCACACCACGCTCGCCGTCGAATTGGCAAAGGCCCGCGCCGAACTCGCCACCAAATCCGCCGCCACAGCCGACACCCTCGCAAGCGGGCTTAAGGACGCGCAATTCAACGTCGCCAGTCCGCTGCACGCGTGGGCGAAGCTCGGGCTGCTCCCCGACGACGCCTTTGCGCGTGGCTGGGGCGAGGTCACGAAGGCATGGCGCGAGCAACTCGAAGCCACGCGCTCGCACAATGCGCAGTTCAAGACGGAGTGGAATTTCGCGAAGGGCGACGACACGCAGTGGTTCCGCAATGGAACCGGCCTTGCCGCAGACGGCGCTCCGCGCGTCGGCGACTTCTCCCTCGAACCCGACGGCGACCGCGTGCTCACCGGCCTGCTGCCCGCGAGCGTCCACACACACGCGCTCTCACAAAAACACGGCGGCTTGTTCACCTCGCCGCGCTTCCGCATCAGCACGGATTTCATCAGCGTCCGTGCCGCCGGCGGCAAGGGCGCGATGGTCCGCGTCATTGTGGACAATTACCCGCTCGGCTCGAACCCCATCTTTCCGAAAGCCGAACTGACGAAGGACGAGCCGGGCTGGGTCCGCATGGACACCGCCTACCGCAAAGGCTCGTGGGCCTACATCGAGTTTGGCACGGTGGACGACCTCACGCGCAAGCTCGGCAAGAACAGCGACGCGCAAGGCCGCTCGTGGTTCAGTGCCGAGCGCGTCGTCTTCCACGACAAGGACGCGCCGCGCGACGAGCCGCTCGCGCCCGCCGTGCTGCTGGAAAAGAATGAAGGTCTCCGCAACGCCTCTGCGCTCGCCGAGGCTTACGCGCAGACGCTCAACGATACCGTGAAGGCTTGGCGTGAAGACAAACTGACCGAGCCGCAGCGGGCGTTCCTCGACTTCTTCGTCCGGCGCGGCTTGTTGCCGACCACGCTGGCCACGCTGCCCGCGACCGCTCCGCTCATCACCGAGTTCCGCCGGCTGGAATTGGACATTCCCACGCCGCGCCGCGCACCCGGTGTGCTCGAAACCGCCGCGCACGACGCCCCCATCATGCCGCGCGGCGACCACACCAAGCCCGGCGAGACCGTCCCGCGCGGATACTTGGCAGTGTTGAGCGCCCCCGACTTCGCCGTCCCCGGAGCGCGGCTCTCCGAGCCGCAACAGCTCCGCAGCGAGACGAGCATTGGAAGTCCAGACATTCGCTTGGCAAATCAGCCTGCTGCGGCTCGGAGAACCGCGCTCCAAAGTGGCCGCGTCGAAGTCGCCAACGCCATCGCCTCGCCGAAAAACCCGCTCACCGCTCGCGTGCTGGTAAACCGCGTCTGGCAGCACCTCTTCGGGCGCGGCCTCGTGCCGACGGTGGACAACTTCGGCCGCCTCGGTGATCGGCCCACGCATCCGGAGCTGCTCGATTTCCTCGCATCGCGCTTCATCGCGGAAGGTTGGTCGTTCAAGCAGCTCATCCGCGAGCTGGTCACGACGCGCGCCTACCAACTCGCCAGCGAGTCTTCGCCTCGTTCCCGCGAACTGGACGCCGCCAACGACCTCCTCTCGCACTTCCGCGTGCAACGTCTGGAGGCCGAGGCTATCCGTGACTCGCTGCTCGCCGTCGCTGGCAAGTTCGACGCAACGCAGTTCGGTCCACCCGCCAGCGGCAACGCCACGCCACGCCGCAGCCTCTACCTCGCGATTCGTCGCACGAATCTGAACCCCTTCCTCGAAACCTTCGACGCCCCAAAACCCTTCACCACGTTGGGCCGTCGTGACGCCACGAACGTCCCCGCGCAGTCACTCGCGCTGCTGAACGACCCATTCGTCATTGATCTCGCGCGTGCGTGGGCCGCAGCGCTCATCACCCAGGAACCGGATGCGAGCGCCCGCATCCGCCGAATGTTTGAGGCCGCCTTCGCCCACCCGCCCAGCGCAGACGAACTGGCCAAAGCCCGTGCTTACCTCGCCGACCTTGCACGCGACGCGGATGTGCCTACCGATCAACTCGCGTCGAGCGAACGCGTCTGGCAGGACTTCGCGCAGTCGTTGTTCAACTTGAAGGAGTTCGTTTACGTGCGCTGAGATGAACCACAGAGGCACAGAGAACACAGAGAAGAAGCAGAGTGCTTTCTCCAAAGCCTTCTCCGTGCCCTCGGTGCCTCTGTGGTTAAGTGTCTTGTTCCTACTGCTTTCTTCCGGCTTCGCCGAACTCGCCGTCCATCAAGTTCAAGTTTCTCCGCCCGCGGCGAAATCGCGCGTGCCCGCCGTGACAGCGCAAGGCCGCTCGCTCTCACCGCAGGCCATCTCCGCCGTGGACATCAGCGCGGACGGGAAGTTCATCACGGTCGGGACAATGGCCTTCAGTCACGACGCGAACGTGTGGCAGTTCGCGCCGGACGGCACGGTGCTGGCCAAGCGGAATTTCCCGCCGTGGGCGCCGATGCAAGTCGCCACGTTCAACGGCGGTCGCGCGCTCGCCGTCGGCCTAGCCTACTCGCGCGTCACGTCGCCGGAGCCGACGGTTTGGTTCGGGCCGACAGCCGCATTGTTCAACGCGCCGTTGAAGGACCAGTATGCAGAGCCCTTTTCACGCCAAGACAGCGAGTTATCATTGCTGCGCTACGGTGCCGGCGATTGGCGCGAAGGCTGGTTCGTGTCTCACCTCGGCCAATCGTTCATGCACGGGCCGGATTGGGTTTTTAGGCCGCCGTATTCCTTTTTCTTTGGCGACGCCCGGCGGAAGCAAGTGCTGCTTGAGGGCCAGATGCGCGCCCCAAACGCCAGTCGCCCGGTTGCACGAATGGCGGCAAGCGCGGACGGAAGCAGGGTCGCGTTACAGTGGCACACCGGTGTTCAACGCTATGCGCTCAGCCCTCACGTTTATGGTGCCCAAGAAACGGACGAACTCAGTGTGTGGACCGTCAACCCGACCAGAAAGGCATGGGCCTCCAAACTCAGCGACCACCTGCCAGTGTCGCCATTGCCCGACCCCGCGGTCGAATTCCCGGAGTTGCTGGCCGACGGCTTCCGGTTGCGCCCCGACACGGTCTTGATGGGCACGGTAGCGGGCGGACTCGCTCTGAATCGCGATGGTTCGCGCGTAGCGATGGTCGAATACGCCGTGCATCGCTCACTGCGCACTGGCCCGGCCATCGGCAAGTGGGACCCGCCGATTCACGCGCTGAACTTCGTGCCGCAGCAGCGCGGGCGGCTGCGCGTGTTCGACGGCGAGGGCAAGGAACTTCTGCACGAGTGGCTGCCGGAGGCGGGGCTCTTCGAGATCGGCTTTGGTGGCAATCCGGACGAAGTCTGGTGCTGGCCGTCGTCGTGGTTCGCGCGCGGCATGGCCGGTGAGCCGTGGCTGCCGGTCGAACCAGGCGCGCACACCGCGTATCGCGTGAACATCGCGAAGCGTGCGGCGGATGCGCTGGTGTTCCCCGATGCCGTCGCAGATTGCGCGGCAAACTCAACGGACGGACGCGTGCTGGTTTCGTGCTGGGATGGTCAGGCGTATCTCGCAAGCGCGGACGGCAAAGTTTCGGGGAAGTGGGAACTCGGTTCACCCGCGCGGCTCGCGTGGAGCGTGGATGGTTTATTTGCCGTCGCGGGCACGGCTGGTGGAAAGCTGTTTCGCGTCGAGCGCGACGGGAAGCCGGGTTGGACACAAAACATTCCCGTGGCTCAACCGCCCGCCATCGCCACGCCGCCGGCAGAAGTCGTCGCGGATATTCCCGTGCATCAGGCCGGGCGCGTCGCCGGCGGCGAGCACGCTTACGTGGGTGATATGTGGCTGCTCAAACTCGGGCGCGATGCGGTCCTCGTGGATGCCGGCGGCACGTCGGGCTTTGCCCTCTCGCAGGCCCGCGTTCGGGCGCTCGGCTGCGAGCGAGTGACTCATGTCCTGCACACGCACTCGCACGGCGACCACGCGGGCGGCGCGTATTTGTGGCGCGCGGCAGGCGCGAAGATCGTCGGGCCAAAGTCCGCCGCGCTCACGCTGACGTGGCTCATGCCGATGCTCACGGATTACGGCATTTATCCACCGCGTCCGCTGGACGTGCCGCTGCCGCTCACGCGCGTGGGCGACGAGACGGAGTTCACCGTGTCGGGGCAGAAGTTCCGCGCGCTGTTCGTGCCGGGGCACAGCTTCGACCTGACGGTTTACATGACCGAACTCGGCGGCAAGCGCGTGGCCTTCACGGGCGATCTCGGCTTCGAGCGCGAGAGTGACATCGTGCATCGCTGCTGGGGCGACGCGGAGAAGGCCCGGCCCGTCATCAAAGCCATCCGCGACAAGCTGCTCGCGTGGAAGCCAGACGTGGTCTTCACCGGCCACGGTGTGCGGCCGAACGGAACGGAGTGGGTGGAAGACTTGTTGCGACGTTCGGAGGAATCCCTTGCGAGAGCCGCCGTCAAAGGAGACAGCAAATGAACTTGAACCCGATGAACCACCGCCTGCTCTCACGCCGCGAAGCCCTCCGTCGCGCCTCGCTCGGCTTCGGCTCGCTCGCCCTCGCGGGTCTCATGAACACCCGCGCGTTCGGTGGCATTGGCCTGCCTCCTGGCTCGCCGCACTTCGCGCCGCGGGCCAAGCACGTCATCCTCGCCTACATGAGCGGCGGCGTCTCGCATGTGGACTCGTTCGACCCCAAGCCTGCGCTCGCGCAACGCCACGGCCAGCCCATGCCCGTGCCAGTGAAGCCAACGATGTTCAACAACAACGGCAACCTCATGGCCAGCCCGTGGGAAGCCCAGCCCCGCGGCCAGAGCGGCATCGTGATGACCGACCTCTTCCCCAAGCTCGCCTCACTCGCCGACGACCTCACCGTCATCCGCAGCATGACCACGAAGGTCAACGAGCACGCCCAAGGCAACTATGCCTTCCACACCAGCTTTCCGTTCATGGGGCATCCGAGTGCGGGCGCGTGGTGCAGCTACGGTCTTGGCATGGAGAATCAAAACCTCCCCGGCTTCGTCGTGCTGCAAAGCGGCGGCGCGGTGCCGCCGCACGGCGGCGTCGGTCTTTTCAGTAACGGCTACCTTCCCGCGCAACACCAAGCCAGCATCATCAAGGTGGACGGCGAACCAGCCCTCCCCAACATCCAACCTCGCGAAAGCGACTCCGCCCAACGTCAACGCCTCAACTTCATCCGCTCACTCGATGAGCCTTTTGCGCAAAGCACCGGAGAAGCCGCCATCGAGGGCGCGATCCGCAACTACGAAACCGCTTACCGCATGCAAGCCGCCGTGCCGGAACTGTGCGACCTCTCCGGCGAAAGCGCAGCCACCAAGCACCTCTACGGCCTCGACTCTCCGCACAAGCAATGCGCCGCCTACGGGCGGCAATGCCTCGTCGCGCGGCGGCTCATCGAGCGCGGCGTGCGCTTCGTGGAACTAAGCTGCCTCAACGAAGGCATCGGCGCAGGCAACGGCCCGAACCCGTGGGACCAGCACGGCAAGTTGAAGGAAGGCCACGGCGCGATGGCGCATCAGGTGGACACCGGCCTCGCCGCGCTCATCACCGACCTCAAGGCGCGTGGTCTCTTCGACGACACGCTCATCCTGTTCAGTGGCGAGTTCGGGCGCACACCCTTCTCGCAGGGCAGCGACGGGCGGGACCATAATCCCTTCGGCTTCAGCCTGTGGCTGGCCGGCGGCGGCGTGAAGGGCGGCACGGCCTTTGGCGCGACGGACGAGCTGGGTTACTACGCCGTCGAGGACAAGTGCGAGATTTACGACCTCTATGCGACCGTGCTGCACCTGCTGGGTCTGGACCACGAGAGGCTCACCTACCGCTTCGGCGGCCGCGACTTCCGCCTGACGGACGTGCATGGGCACGTCATCCGAGAGATACTGGCGTAGGGGGAACTTACGCGATGTGGTCGTAACTCCCGTGGGGACCAATCCACCACCACAGCAAACCCTCGGGATGATCTTTCGCAAGCGCGCGATAGTGGAGTCCCACCCGGACCGACCAGAACGCGCCCACCTTCTTGAGCCGTAGGGACGCGTGGCGCGGATCGGCCTTGAGTAACTGGCCGTCCCTGAAAAACCCCGACCCTCAAACTGGCGTAGGACGGAGTTGGGTTGCGAGTTG
>CAYZJP010000141.1:0-12149 GCA_964478755.1 uncultured Klebsiella sp. | reverse complement strand
TTACTCGTTGCTCTTGAATGAAACCCGTTCACACCCGCTCAACTAGGAAAGACCCCTCTTTTTTGTTGAGCGTTTCCCTCGATAATACGAGTGCGTAATAAAACGCTTGTCCACTCTCCCCGCCTCGTGTCCAATCCCGCACCATGAGTTCTCCGCAGACGCCCGCCCAGAAAATCGGCCTGACCGAGTGGCTGGTCATCACGATCGCCAGCCTCGGGTTTCTCTTCGACACCTACCAGTTGCTGATGACGCCGCTGGTGGGGCCGCAGGCCATCGCGGAGATGCTGAAGGTGCCGCTGAGCAATCAGGCGGTGTCGGAGTGGATGGGAAATCTGCTCTGGCTCAGCGCACTGAGCGGCGGCGTGTTTGGCCTGCTCGGGGGCTGGCTCACCGACCGGCTCGGGCGCAAGTTCGTCATGGCGCTGGGCATTTTCATCTATTCGTTCTCGCCCTTCGCGGGCGCGTTCAGCCACACCCTTCCGACGTTCATCTTCTGGCGCTGCGCCACGTTTGTGGGCGTGTGCATCGAGTTCGTCGCTGCCATCACGTGGATGGCGGAGGTCTTCACCGATAAGGCGCAGAGGGAAAAGTGGCTCGGCATCACGCAGCTCTTCGCGTCGCTCGGCGGCGTGTTCGTTACCGCCGTGAGTCTCTGGATCGGTGTCCATGTGCGGGAGCTTCCACACTTCGGCATGCCGATGGCTCTGGGCGCGACCGACCCCGCCCAGTGGCGTTACCTGCTGCTCACGGGAATCATTCCCGCGCTCCTCATCGCCTTGATGCTGCCTTTCGTGCCCGAATCGAAGATTTGGCATGAGCGCAAAAAGGCCGGCACCCTCAAGCGCCCGAGTTTTGGCGCCTTGTTCTCGCCGGAATTCCGCCGCGTCACGGTCATCACCGCGGGCTTGTCCGCATGCGCCTATGGCATCGCCTTCGGCGCGCTGCAACTCACGCCCGGCCGCATCGCACCCGGCCTGCCGGATCTCAAGGAAGAGCGCGCGAGCCTGAAGCCGCTCGCGGATGAGGCGAAGAAACTCAATGGCGATTTCGATCTCTTGATTAAGGGTGGGACGGATTCGGCCGCGCCTTATGCGGAGCGGGTCGCCAAGGTGCCCGGCCTGGCGGAACTCGCAGCCGAGCGTGGAGGTGTTCGCCTCGCCCAGCGCGACAACTCGAAGATCGTCAACGCCGTGGCGTCGCCCGACGCGGACGATGCCACCAAGCAGCGGATCGAAGCCGCCAAGCCTGCGGCGAAGGAAAAGCTCGCGGCGCTCGGCGCTCATTTCAAGGAGCTGGACGCGAAGTTCGCCCAATTGACCGCCGACAATGCCGATGCGAAAGCGGCCGTGATTGCCCGCGAGAAAATCATGAAGGCGCTCGGGGACAACCGCGACGCGCAGGAACCGTTCACGAAGAAGGTGAAGGTCGTGGGCGACCGCACCCAGCTCTACCAGGAGATGGGCGGGCTCGTCGGCCGAATCGCCCTCGCGTTGCTCGTCATCATTGGTGTCGGCCGCCGCCTGTTGCTGCGCATGCTCCAGGTGCCCGGGGTGGTCATCCTGCCGCTCACCTACTTCCTGCTCTACAAGCAGGACGCCGGAGTCTTCTCGTGGGGCATCGCCTGCGCGGGATTTGTCGTCATGTCGCAGCTCAGCTTCCTCGGCGAATACCTGCCCAAGGTTTTCCCGCTGCACCTGCGCGGCACCGGCGGCAGCTTCGCCACCAACGTCGGCGGCCGCATGATCGGCACCAGCATGGCCTTCGTGACGACCACCTGGCTCGCCCCGATGCTGGCGGGTGCCGGGCCGACGCTGCCGCTCCACGTGGCCAAGGCCGCCGGCATCGTGGCCACCACCATCGCCGTGGTGAGCTTCCTCCTTGGCTACCTCCTGCCGGAGCCATCCGCCGAAGAAAAACAATAATTCCGCAGCCGCCAACGCGAGACGACGGAAAAGCTCGTGTGAACGCATCGCCGCCAACCACCCGCGCCGAATGGCACGCGCGCCTCTTCCCGCGCGGCATCCCGCCGCTCTGGTGCCCGCTGCTCACGCACTATCGCGACGACGGCTCGCTCGACCGCGAGCGCGTCACCGCGCACCTGCGCCACCTCGCGCCGCAAGTGAAGGGCTTTCTCATACCCGGTTCGACTGGCGACGGCTGGGAAATGTCGGACGTGGAAATCCGTGAGTTGCTCGGCCTCGCGCAGGAGCAGACCGCGCAGCTCGGCCTGCACTTGCTTATCGGCGTGTTGAAGACCGACGACGCCGAGGCGAAGCGTGTCATCGCCGAGCCTCGCTCCGGGGAGTTTACCGGCTTCACCGTCTGCCCGCCGCAAGGCAAGGAGTTGTCGCAGGAAACCATCCGTGACGCGATGGCCGGCGTGCTGGAGCTAGGCTTCCCCACCGCGCTCTACCAACTCCCGCAGGTCACGCAGAACGAGATGTCGCCGGAGACGCTGGCGGAACTCGCTGCGCGTTTCCCGAACTTCATCCTTTTTAAGGACACCAGCGGCGCAGACCGCGTGGCGAACTCGGGCCGCGACTTCGGCGGCGTCTTCCTCGTGCGCGGCGCGGAGGGTGACTACGCGCGCTGGCTCAAGGCCGGTGGCGGACCTTACGACGGCTTCCTTCTGAGCACCGCGAACTGTTTCGGGCGCGAGTTGCATCAACTCATCGAGCTGCTGGGTGCGGGACGGCGCGACGAAGCACAACGCCTCTCCGAGCGCCTCTCCGCCGTGGTGAAGGAAGTCTTCGCGCTTGTCGCGGGCGTGCCGGATGGCAACGCCTTTGCCAACGCGAACAAGGCGATGGACCACTTCTTCGCGCACGGGCCAAAAGCGGCCAACGTGACGCCGCCGCGCCTGCACGCTGGAAGCCGCCTGCCGGTCGAGGTCATTCGCCAGACTGGCGCGGCGTTGAAGCGTCACGACTTCATGCCCGCCGCCGGATACCTGGAGTGAATCACGCCGGGTCGGAGACCGGCGCTTCGCAACTTCCGCGTTGAGCCGTTGCTTCTCGTTCGCCAAGCTGCGTGCATCATGCGCACTGCCAAAGCCTCCGTTCTCGAAGCCTTCAACGCGCCGTTGCGGCTGCACACTTATGAAGTGCCGGAACGCGTCGAGCCGGGCGCGGTGCTCGTCCGCACCGAGATGGCCGGCATCTGCGGCACGGACGTGCATCTGTGGCAGGGACAGTTGCCCATCAAGCTCCCGGTCATCCTCGGACACGAGACGGTCGGGCGCATCGCGGAGCTGGGCGAAGGAGTGGAGAAGGACTGGTCCGGCCAGCCGCTGAAAGTCGGCGACCGCGTGACGTGGAACTCCGCCGTGTCCTGCGGCCAGTGCTATTACTGTGCGGTGAAGAAGCAGCCGACGCGCTGCGCGCAACGGAAGGCTTACGGTATTGGCTATCCGTGCGACTGCGCGCCGCACTTCCTCGGCGGCTACGCGGAATTTCATTTTCTGCGCCCGCGCACGACGATCTTCAAGCTGCCCGACGACCTGCCCACCGAGTCGGTCATCGGTGCGGGCTGCGCGCTCATCACGGCGATCCACGGCGTCGAGCGCACGGGCATCGCGTGGCAGGACAACGTGGTGGTGCAAGGCGCGGGGCCGGTGGGCATCGCGGCGCTCGCCGTGGCGAAGAGCGCAGGCGCGGGCAAGGTCATCGTCATCGGCGCGCCGAAACACCGGCTGGAGATGGCACTGCGCTTCGGTGCCGATGCGGTGATTGGCCTCGATGAATTTCGCGAGCCAGCTGCGCGACTCGCGCGCGTGCGCGAGCTGACCGGCGGCTACGGTGCGGACGCGGTGCTGGAATGCGTCGGCCATCCGAGCGCGGTGGTCGAGGGCATGGAGCTGTGCCGCGACGGCGGGAAGTATCTCGTGCTCGGCCACTATTGCGACGCGGGCACAGTCGCCTTCAACCCGCACGTCATCACGCGCAAGCAGCTTTCGGTGTTCGGCTCGTGGTCGAGCGAGCCGAGGCACTTGCAGGCGGCAATTGAGTTTCTCCGGCGGCACCAGCGGGAATTTCCCTTCCACGAAATGGTCACGCACCGCTTCTCGATCGAGCAGGCGGACGAGGCGCTGCGCACGACAGCCAAGTGGCAGTCTGCGAAAAGCGTGATCGTGCCGTGAGGACCACCAGGCAGGAATTCCCCTGATGCGAGAGTCGGGAAAAGTGGTGCTTGGCGCGGGTGCGACTGGCGGCTAACCTGCGGGCATTAGAACCAGTCGCACATGAATCCGAACGGCATCCTCAAGCAGCACTGGCTGCACGTGGCCGTCCACTTCACGGTGGACGCGGTCATCTTTGCGGTGGCATTCGTCATCGGCACTGACTTCGTCATCCCTGTCGAGGACATGCAAATGCGGCTGGAGTCCTACCTGCCCGGCATCCTGCTGGGCGCGTGCATTTTTCCCTGCCTGGTTTACATCTTCGGGCTTTATTCGCCGCAGAGCTACAAGCAGCGGGTCACCAAGCGGGCCATCGTGCTGGGCATCTGCCTCATTGGCACGGTGCTGCTGGTGATTCCCCTCTTCTACTTGAAAAAGTCCACGAGCATCGGCCGCGGCGTTTTCGGCATCAGTGTGTCAATGGTCTATTTCACCATCCTCATCCACCACGGCATCCTGCTGCGCTCGCTGCGCAACTATCGCGAGCGCGTGGCCTTCATCATGACCTGCACGTTCGACGAGCTGGAGGCGCGCTTCTTCCAGTCGCTCGGCACGGAGAACATGGAGCTGGCCGGCCTCATCCACTACGACAACTACCAGCCCATCGGCGAGATGCGCGTGCTGGGCAAGGTCAGCGATTTGCAGGACATCATCCGGCGCGAGAACATCCATCGCGTGCTCTGCACGAGCAAGAGCATCAGTGATCCCGCGATGTGCAAGGCCTTCTGCGAGCTGCGCTATTCCGGCGTGCAGGTCATGCCGCTGGTCAGTGTCTTCGAGGAAGTTCACCAGCTCGTGCCGCTCGAACTCATCACGCCCGAATGGCTGCTCGCAGCCAGTGCCCAGCCGCATATGCTCTACATCAAGAAGGTCAAGCGCGCCTTTGACATCGTGGTGTCGCTGCTCGGCCTCGTGTTCCTCGGCCCCGTCATGCTGCTGGGCATCCTCGCCACCAAATTGACCTCCGCTGGTCCCGCGTTCTACAAGCAGGTCCGCGCCGGACGTTTTGGCCGGCCCTTCAACGTCATCAAACTTCGCTCCATGCGCACCGATGCGGAGAAGCACGGGGCGGTCTGGTCCACCGCCGGCAAAGATCCGCGCTCGACGCCCGTCGGCAACTTCCTGCGCAAGTATCGCATTGATGAAATCCCGCAGCTTCTCAACGTGCTCAAGGGCGACATGTCGTTCGTCGGCCCGCGCCCGGAGCGGCCGGTGTTCATCGAGGAGCTGGCGCAACAGATTCCTTATTTCCAAGAGCGGCTCATGGTGCAGCCCGGCATCACCGGTTGGGCGCAGGTGAATTATCCCTACGGCTCGTCGGTGGAGGACGCGAAGTGGAAGCTCGAATACGACCTCTACTACATGAAGCACATGAGCCTCTTCCTCGACCTCTTCATCCTACTGGACACCGTCCGCATCGTGTTGCACGGCGGGATGAAGGGCGACGCGAAGGACCGGCTCCCACGCTACGAGGCCATCTGGTTCTTTCGTGTCTTTGGCAGCGAGGAACCGCGCGCCCCCCGCCCGCCGGCCCCGTGAGCACGCCGGGCTTGACAAGGTCCGCGCTTTCTCCTACCTAACACCCGCGCTGCGCCCACGGGCGCGTTTCGCACGGATGGTAATCCCCGCACCCGACCGGCGCTGATGCGTGCATTAGCCAGATTGGCACAGGCCGGGTGATGAGATGCCTTCCGTCTTGAACCGCCAGCGATGGCGGATTGAACCAGACAACGACACACTGAAATGAACAAGTTGAACACCGCAGCAGCCCCCCACGAACCGACCCGCGATGAAATCGCCCTGTGCGCCTTCCTGATTTGGGAGAAGGACGGCCGCCAGCCAGGGCGGGAAACCACCTACTGGCTGGAAGCCGAGACGCAACTTCGCCAAGCCCGCCAGCAACAGGCCCAACTCGCCGCCACGAAGTCCGCGCGTCCCTGGCCGCCACAGACTGCCGCCGCGCCCAAGCTCGCGAGTGCCCGCGCCGTCGCGCCTGCCGTCTCGAAGACCGCGAAGTTCTCCGCCGCCTCTCGCGACGTTGACGTGAAGCCGGCCTCCGTCGCCAAGCCCGCGCGCAAGGCCGTGAGTTCCACCTCCGCCCGCAGGACGCTGGCCCGGAACTGAGCGGCAGCCCGGCTCCACAAATCCCGACGCGGGAGCCAATCCGCGCCGTTCCTCCGCCAACAAAAGGCTCGCTAACAACCGGCTGGGTCGTATGTTTCGCTTGCGGCTAACCGCGCCGGCATGACGAAAGAGACGCTCCAGAAGGTGCAGGAACTGCGCGAGGACAAGCGCAATCTCCCCGTCGCGCTGCACGTCGGCTCCACGGTCGCCATCCTCGCGCTGGCGCTCGTCGCCATGAAGCTTTGGCCGCTGTGGCCCGTGTGGCTCGCGGCCTTCGTCGTCATCGGCTTCATGCAGTATCGCCTCGTCATGGCCATTCACGAGGCGACGCACAAAAACCTCTTCTTCCCCGTCGCCGTCAACGAGGCGTTCGGCAAGAGCCTCAGCGGACTGCTGGGCATGAACTTCCTCCTCTACCGGAAGTCGCACCTCCAGCACCACAAATCCCCGCAGAAAATCGGCGAGGACGTGGACGCGCCGCTCTACAGCCCGCCGCTGCGCGTGCCGCCCGGCCTGCCACGCGCGTGGGCGCTGCTCACCGGCGTGGTCGTGTCGCTGTTTCGCAAAATCCTCCGCAAGTTCACCACCCGCGCGCAGTTCGGCAGCAAGACCATCGAGACCGAGCGCGACTGGGTGCAGCTTGGCCTCATCCTCGCCGGGCAAGTCGCGCTCTTCGCCCTCTTCGCCACGCAGCTCACTTGGTGGGCCTACTTCACGCACTGGCTCGCCCCGCTCGTGCTCATCGCGCAACTGCTTGATGAAGTCCGCATCTTCGTCGAGCACGGCTACTGGTTTCTGCACACCACCGACCCTGCGCCGCTGGACGATTTGGAGCAGGCCACTGTGGACATCGAGGCGACGTTTCTGGAGGCTTACCTCATCGCGCCCTTCGGCTTCGACACGCACCTCGCGCATCACGCGCAGTTCGGCGTGCCCTTCTACAATCTCCGCAAACTCTCGCGGCTCCTCCAAGAAAACGAACCCGGCTACCTCCAACCCATCCGCCGCAGCTACCTCGCCGTGCTCTGGGAAATGATCAACGCGGAGCCGAAGGTGGCGCATCCGGTATGCCCAAGTTGAACCGCATCGCGCTGATTTTGTTAACCGCGATAGCGCTGTTGTTCCTCGGCGGCTGTGCGGAGACGATTGCAGTTCGCGTCGTCAATCAGAACACCGAGAAGCCCGTTGCTGGGGCGCTTGTGGAGCGAGTTCGCCCCGTGTCGCTACTGGGCAAAATCACGAATCCGGTTGGCGCGTTTTACCACCCGGACAGAACCGCTGAGTCACGCTGGACCGACTCAAATGGTGTATGCTTTCTAAAAAAGCTGAGGCCGGAGGATGTTTGCCGTTTGCACGTCATGACCATCGAGCCAGTAACCTTCACGCTCGGAACCCGCACGTTCGCGTTGTCTCCCGGAACGAACGGACTTCGCGGAACCTCGTGCGTTTACTCTGTTAAGCAGCTCAATGGAGGCTGGCAGACTTCGGCATACTTGCCGTCGCGGGATTGGGAAAAGGAGCGCCCTTCAACTCGGCCATGAGCGCGCTGCATGCTTTGAAAGTTGAGCGTTGAATGTTGGACGTTTCCCCCGCCATGTCTTCCACCACCGGCACTGACGGCCATTGTCTCCTTTGCGGCGAACGCGGCTGGACGCTCGTCTCCCGCACCGAGGACCGCGAGTATCATGCCCGCCCCGGCGAGTTCGACATCGTCCGCTGCTGGAAGTGCGGCCACGTCTATCTCAACCCGCTGCCTGCGCCCGAGGAGGTCGCCGCGCTCTACCCGCCGACTTACTACACGGTCAATCCCAACTCCCCGCTCTTCCACGAGAGCAGGCTCATCCGCTGGAAGATGGGCAAGGACGCGCGCGATTTCCGCACGCGCTGGGGCGAGCGGCGGTTCACCAACCTCATCGACATCGGCTGCGGTGACGTGAAGCGCATCGCCGCCTACCGCGATGCCTACGCGGACTGCGGCGCGCAAGGCACGGCGTTCGACCTGCTCTTCAGCGACCGCGCGCGGGCCTTGGCGAAGGAACTCAACGTCGCGTGCCGCGAG
This sequence comes from uncultured Klebsiella sp., assembly GCA_964478755.1. Taxonomy (GTDB): domain Bacteria; phylum Verrucomicrobiota; class Verrucomicrobiia; order Limisphaerales; family SXTU01; genus SXTU01. The sequence continues at coordinate 3,789 of CAYZJP010000141.1, read as the reverse complement.
GGCAACATCGAGACCGACGTGGCGAGCTTGCCGGACAACGGCTACGACCTCGCCTTCATGCGCCAGCTCATTGAGCACTTGCGCGACCCGCGTCAGGCGCTGCTGAACTTGCGCCCCAAGCTCAAGCCCGGCGCGCTGCTGGTCATCGACACGCCGAACGTCGGCGGGCTCGACTTCGACTTGTTCCAACGCAGCTACTGGGCGGGCTTCCACACGCCGCGCCACTTTCATTTGTTCAACCAGGCCTCGCTGACGAAGCTCGTGCAGGACGCGGGCTTCAAGGTCATTGACCGCGGCTACCTGCCGTCCATCGGCTTCTGGATTATCAGCCTGCGCGTGAAGTTCGGCCTCGATTGCGTCGCGGAAGGCGGCTGGCCGTGGCGACATATCAGCTTGAAAAACATTTTGTTCAGCGGCGGCTTCACGGTGCTGGACACGCTCTGCATCAAGCTGGGGCTGGCGACCTCGAACCAGTTCGTCGTCGCCGTGAAGGAGTGAAAGCCGACACCGTTGCCCCGCGCGCGGCGGTCGTGTAGCTTCCGCGTCCTGAATTTGAAAATGAACCATGAGTGACGAACTGAAAACATCCGCACCTGACGACGCTGCCGCTCCGCCGGTGGACACCGAAGCGCCTGCGACCGAGCTGGACGAGCTCCGCGTCAAGGCCGCGAAGGCCGACGAACATTGGGACCGCCTCCTGCGTCAGGCCGCAGACTTCGAGAACTTCAAGAAGCGCGCGGCCCGCGACCGCGCGGACGCCATCCGCTTCGCCAACGAGGGGTTGCTCGGCAAGCTCATCCCCGTCCTCGACAACTTCGACATGGCCATGGCCGCGGCGAACACCGCGCAGGCAGGCGCCGCCGACGCGCTCAAGACCGGCGTGAACATGATCCACAGCCAGTTCAAGTCCGCGCTCGCCGAGGCCGGCCTCGAGGAACTCAACGCCACCGGCAAGCCCTTCGACCCGAACTGGCAGGAAGCCGTCTCGCATCAGGAGTCCGCCGACGTGTCCGAGGGCCAGGTCCTCCAGCAGCTTCGCATGGGCTACAAGTTCCGCGACCGCCTGCTGCGCCCCGCCACCGTCATCGTCGCCAAGAAACCCGCCGCCACCGAACCCGCCGCCACGACATGAGCGCGAAACGCGATTACTACGAAGTGCTCGAAGTCGAGCGTGGCGCGTCCGCCGAGGACATCAAGAAGTCCTACCGCAAACTCGCGGTGAAATATCACCCGGACAAAAACCCCGGCGACAAGGCGGCGGAAGAGAAATTCAAGGAGCTCGGCGAAGCCTACGAAGCGTTGAGCGACCCGCAGAAACGCGGCGCTTACGACCAGTTCGGCCACGCGGCGTTCGACCCGCGCATGAGAGCCGGCGCGGGCGGTGCCGGCCAGCGCGGCAGCGCGGGCGGCTTCCACGACCCGTTCGACATCTTCCGCGAAGTCTTCGCTGGCGGCGGCGGTGGCGGCAGCATCTTCGAGGAGCTGTTCAGCGACGGGCAGCAGCGCAACCCCACCGGCCCGCGACGCGGCTCCGACTTGCGCTACGACCTCGAGCTCGACTTCGAGGAAGCCGTCCTCGGCTGCGAGAAGGAAATCACCATCGCCAAACTCGATCAGTGCGACTCCTGCCACGGCGCGGGCGGCGAGAAAGGTTCTTCCATCAAGCCCTGCGGCACCTGCGGTGGTCGCGGACAGATCGTGCGCTCACGCGGCATCTTCAGCGTCGCGCAGACCTGCCCCGACTGCGACGGCGCGGGCCAGAAGATTGACAAGCCCTGCCGCACCTGTCGCGGCACTGGCCGGCGCGAGCGCTCCTCGAAGATCAAACTCAAGATTCCCCCCGGCGTGGACAACGGCGCGCGTCTGCGCTCCGCCGGCAATGGCGAGAGCGGCGTGCGCGGCGGCCCGGCGGGCGACCTCTACGTCGTCCTGCACGTCCGCGAGCACGGCCTCTTCAGTCGCGACGGCGACGACCTCATCTGCGAAGTCCCCATCAGCTTCACGCAGGCCGCGCTCGGCGCGGACATCGAGGTGCCCACGATGGCGGGCCGCACCACCGTCCGCATGCCCTCCGGCACACAGCACGGCACCGTCTTCCGCATCCGTGGCAAAGGCGTGGCGAACATCCAAGGCCACGGCACCGGGGACCTCCTCGTGCGCATGCAAGTGGAAGTCCCGACCAAACTCAGCGCCGAGCAGCGCGCCAAGCTCGTCGAGTTCGCCGAACTCTGCAAAGACGACAACGTCCACGACGATGCCACCGGCTTCTTCACCAAGGCCAAGGGCTTTTTCAAGAAGGGGGATTAGCGGCTAGCTGTGGGCAAAAGGCGCAACAAAGAGGTGGACGATCAGTTGTCTTTGAACGTGCTGCTCGGATTGCCTTTGCGGGTAATTGGTCGCGCGGCGGATCTCGCGTGGCTCCAGTTCGGAAAAATGCAGTCCGTGCCGACGCGGAACGGAGGAGTTCGCTCAGTCGGGGAGTGGGCATTACACATTCAGAGTCCTTGGCATATTACTTCGCGAACTCAAGTCTTGCTTGCTCGCAGCGATTGTTATGTGACCTCCGATGGAGGTGGGTCATATGATTTCGACGGTAACGGCAAGAGCCGGTTTGATCGGTTTTGTGTTAGTTTGAACCGTAAACTACGCACCTCTCCGGTGTGCGTGGAAGCTGTGGAAATGGATACCATGAAGGGGTTTTCACTCCGGTTTGATCAGGGATATAAGCTTGATGTCTTTCCCGCCCATGCGAGTGGAGATGACTTTGAACACTGGCGTCTCTTGCAGCCTTGCAAAAAAGGCCGGCATTTGGTTGCGGACAGCTCAGGCCTTTCGTTGCACTAAAGGGGAGTAAGCAATGCACCGCTTCCACATCCCGCCCAGCAGCGCGAACGGCGCGGAAGTGCTGCTTTCGCCAGAGGAATCACATCACGCGCTCCGCGTGTTACGGCTGGGCGTGGGCGAAGCCGTGACGCTGCTCGATGGCGCGGGCGTCGTGGCGCGCGGTGAAATTCTCGCCGTGGATCGCCGCGCGGTGCGCGTGGCCGTGCGCGAGCGCGTCGTGCATCCGCCGTTGCCGTGCGCGGTGACACTCCTGCAGGCGCTGCCCAAAGGTCGCCTCATGGACACCATCGTCGAGAAGGCCACCGAGCTGGGCGCGGCGCGCATCGTGCCGCTGCTCACCGAGCACACCGTCTCGCGCCCCGACGAAAACCACGCCGCGAGCAAGCTGGAGAAGTGGCGCACCACCGCGCTCGAAGCCGTGAAGCAATGCGGCAACCCTTGGCTCCCGCGCATCGAAGCCACGGTCACGTTCGCAGAATTCTTGCGACGCGATGAGCAGTTCGATCTCGCCCTCGTCGCGTCGTTGCACGCCGGTGCGCGTCCGATGCGCACCATCTTCGCCGAGTTTGCCGCGCGCGAACAACGTCGCGCCGCAACTGTCGCCGTGTGGGTCGGCCCCGAAGGAGATTTCACCGCGCCGGAAATGGCGACGCTCGTGAGCAATGGCGTGCAACCCATCACGCTGGGTCGGTTAGTCCTCCGTTGCGACACCGCCGCCGTCTCCGTCCTCGCGCTGGCGATGAACGAGGCGGCGGGTTGAAGGTTCGCGGCAATGGTAGGGCCCGGTGTCCTCACCGCGCCGCCGAACGACGAAAGCGTGTGGCCAGCCGACGGCGGGGTGAGGACACCCCGCCCTACCACCGCTCACTCCTGAATCCGCGAGATGCGTCCGCCGAGCTGCTTGAGCTTCTCGTCAATCTTCTCGTAGCCGCGGTCGAGGTGGTA
>CAYZJP010000140.1:0-12157 GCA_964478755.1 uncultured Klebsiella sp. | reverse complement strand
TGTCAGTCCCAGTGTTTCAGCAGGTTCACACCCGCTCAACTAGGAAAGACCCAAAGGAAATCCTTGTGTGCTAAAGTGGAAAATCTTCCCGCTCCTTTGGAGCCTTCGCGCCTTTTGCACGGGGCAAACAAAACTCCGTTGCCAAAGGCCGCGTGCCTTCAAACCATCTGTCCCTGCACGGCCGGCGACTGGTTGATCTCCACCACGCCGTTGATGCGCCACTCGTTCACCTCACGAATGAGCTGGTAGCGGAAGAACCGCGTGCGTCCGCCCCGTCCCTGCACAGAGATCAGCACCGCTGCCTCGCGCCCGTTGTCCTCCGCCTCGCCGAACGAGACGCTCCGCCAGTAGGCGATGATGGGATAACCGTCCTTCACCATCCGCTCGAAGGCCGCGACCGAGAACTGCTGTTGCAGCCCTGTCGCGGCGAACGAATACGCCCGCGCGTAATCGCCATCGCGGAATGCGGTGAACTGCGATTCGACCACGCCGATCAACTGCCGGCGCACTTCCGCCGTGCTCGGATGAAGCGGTTGAACGCCCGACGGGGTGACGAGGAAGAACAGCAGGCAGGCCGCAAACGGGAGCGCCATCACTCGCAGCAGACGGACGAACTCATCGCGCGGAAAGCCGCCGGGGTTCCGGAAAGAATCGCTCACACGGGCGAGTCGGCGCGTTACTTCGCCTTCGTGGTCAGGCCCGTGAGCGCCTTGGCGACGGACTGGATGGCGGCCTCGTTTGCGCTCGCCAGCGTGAGCGCGTCCTTCACGCCTTGGATGGCGGTGTTGAGCTGCGGCGAACCGGCGGCGGCGTTCAGTGCGGTGGCAAGATCGCGCGCGAGCTGGGTCTGATCAGCGGAGGAAAGCTTCTTGCCTGCGATGGCGTCGGCGAGTGTGTTGGCGAGCGTCTGAAGCGACTCGGTGGACGGCTTGTTCGCGCCGAGGGCGACGCCCGAAAGGTCCGTGGCAAGCTTGTCCTTCTGCTCCTGCGTGGGCTGCGCGCGGATCTTGATCATGGCGAGGTCCGCGAGAACTTTGGAGACATTCGGCTGCGCGGCGCCTTGGGGCGCGGGTGTGCCCGTCGCCGGCTGGCCGGGCTGGCCATAGGTCGGCAGGTTCAAGGGCCGGCCCGCAGCCTCCTTCGCGCGCTGCTTGATGATGACGGCGGCCCCCTGCCCGAAGGCGCTGGAGGCGGTGCAAACGAGGGCGAGGGCGAGGGTGAGGAAAGAAGTTTTCATGTCTGAATGCATTGAGCTTGGCGCACCGTGCTCCCATTCCAGCGGCGTGTCAATCGGTGGTTCGCCTGGTCTTCTTCCTGCTCGCAACCCAATCTTGATCCCGTCCCAACCAAAGAAATATCGCGCGTTCGAGTGCCGCCGGGAATTTCCTTCTGTCGCCGCGCGCCTTGCTGTTCAATCCGCCACCGACACGCCATGAGTGACTTCTGGGCATCGAGCATCAAACCACGCCAACTCAACGACCCATTGCGCATCCTCTGGCTCAAGACCGGCCCGCTGCATCCCGTGGACACCGGCGGAAAAATCCGCACGTTCAACATGCTCCGCGAGCTGCGGAAGCGGAATCCGCTCACCTACCTCTCGCTCTGGCCCGAGGGCACGCCTGAGTCCGCGCGCAAGGACGCCCACCACTATTCCGACGACCAGGTTTGGATTCCGTGGCGAGAGGCCCCGAAGCGCTCGCTGAAATTCGCGTGGCAGCTCGGCATCAACTACGCCGGCTCGCGCCTGCCTTACGCGATACAAAAATATCTCTCCGCGCAATGGTCGCGCGAGATCCGCGCCGCCGACCAGGCTGGCAGGTTCGATCTCATCGTCTGCGACTTCCTTACGCCGGCAGTGAACCTCTTCTACGGCAATTACCACCCGCAGACACCCGTGCTGCTCTTCCAGCACAACGTCGAATCGCTCATCTGGCAGCGCCACTACGAAACCGCGCAGGGCGGCGTGCGGCGTTCCTACATGCACGGCCAGTGGCAGCGAATGCGAAAGTTTGAGCAGCGCGCCTGCTCGCTCGTGGATCAGGTCTGCGCCGTCTCCGAGGAGGACGCGCGGCTGCTGCGCGAGCAGTTCAAGCTCACCAACGTCAGCGGCGCCGTGCCGACTGGCGTGGACCTCGGCTTCTTCCAACTCAGCGCCGCCCCGCGCACGCCGCGCTCGCTGGTCTTCCTCGGCTCGATGGACTGGATGCCGAACATTGACGGCTGTGTGTGGTTCGCCGACGAGATGTGGCCGCTGGTGAAACAGAAATTTTCCGACGCCACGCTCACCATCGTCGGTCGCAAGCCCGCGCCCAAGGTGCTCGAACTCGCCGCGCGCGACGCGAGCATCCGCGTCACCGGAACCGTGGACGACGTGCGCCCGCACCTGGCGGCGGGCGAGGTGATGGTCGTCCCTCTGCGCGTCGGCGGCGGCACGCGCATCAAGATTTTCGAGGCGATGGCCACGGGCATTCCCTGCGTGAGCACGCACATCGGCGCGGAGGGCTTGCCTGTGAACCACGGTGAACACATCGCACTCGCCGACACGCCCGCCGACTTCGCCCGCGAGATTTGCGCGCTGTTTGAAAACGCCGACCGTCGTCGCGATCTCGGCCAGAGCGCCCGCGCGCTCGTGGAGAAGAACTTCGGCTGGCCCAGCATCAACGCGGTCTTCGAGCGCTACTGCCGCGAAACTGTGGCCCAGCGGAAACCCCGCGGGTGATTTGCCCCGCCGAAATCCGGCGCAAGAACTTCGTTGCAATTCCAGATGATGCCCGGCATTTTCCGTGCCCCTTGGTTCGGGGCGTAGCGTAGCTTGGTAGCGCGCTTGGTTCGGGTCCAAGAGGTCGTGAGTTCAAATCTCACCGCCCCGACCACTCAAGGGATTGCCAGCGGCCCGCTGGCTTGGTTCTCTCCCGCGTGGCTTTTGCCGATTCCGACCGCGCCGTTTCGCCGCTGTGGCTCCTGCTGCGGATCAACCTCCTCCAGTCCTGGCGGCGGCTCTGCTCGGTGCGCGAGCAGTCCCGGCTGCTCACCGCCGTCATCGTCCTCTTCATCGGCGGCTACATCGTGATGGCCTTCGGGCTGTTTTACCGCGGCCTCAAATTCATCGGCGTCTTCCCCGGCATCGGCGAGCTGCTCATCGAGCGCCTTCTGTTTCTCCTGTTTGCCTGCCTGTTCATGCTGCTGTTGTTCAGCAATCTCGTCATCGGCTACTCGAACTTCTTCCGCAACCGCGAGACGGCCTTCCTGCTCACGCTGCCTGTTCCCGGGCAAACCGTTTTCCGCTGGAAATTCGTCGAGTCCGCGATGCTCGCGTCGTGGGCGTTTCTCTTTCTCATCGCGCCGCTGCTCGGCGCTTACGGACTGTGGCGCAACGTCCCCTGGCATTTTTACGGACTCACTGTCGTTCTCGTCGGACTTTTCATCGTCCTGCCCGCCGTCTTTGGCGCGTGGGCCGCCGTGAACCTCGCGCGCTTCCTGGACCGCCGCGCCTTCCAGCTCGCCGCGCTCGCCGCCGCCGCCGTCCTCTTCTTCGCCATCAAATACTACCTGCGCCCGGAGCAGGTGGACGAGGAATCCCTTGAGACGCGCGTCCTCGCCGTGCTGGATCGCCTGCTGGCCAAGACGCGTTTCGCGCAATTCCCCTTCCTCCCCAGCTACTGGCTTTCCGCAAGCGTCCAGCACTGGGCCGAGGGCGCGCGCGACGCCGCTGGTTTCTTCCTGCTTGTCCTCGTGAGCCACGTCTTGTTCTTTGGCACGCTCGCCTTCACCCGCATGGGCAACCTCTTCTACGACGCGACCTCCGTCGTCCACAGCCGCGCCAGCGTGTTCGGCCAATGGGAATGGTTCCGCCACTGGCAGGATCGTCGCCGCAAGTTTCATTATCGCGCCGGCTTCATGGAATACCTTTTCCGCCTCATGCCGTTGCGGCCCGACGTCCGTGCGCTCATGGTCAAGGACGTGCGGATGTTCTGGCGCGACACCACGCAATGGGGCCAGTCCCTCATGCTCTTCGGACTCCTCGGCGTTTACATCCTGAACCTCCGCCACTTCACCTCGCAGATCAGCAGCCCCTTCTGGCTCCACCTCGTCTCCTACCTGAACCTCGCCGCCTGCTCCCTCAACCTCGCCACGCTCACCACGCGCTTCGTCTTCCCGCAATTCTCCCTCGAAGGCAAACGCCTTTGGATCGTCGGCCGCGCGCCGCTCGGGCTGCCGCGCGTCGTCCAAAGCAAATACCTCCTCGTCACCAGCGCCTCGCTCGTCATCACCCTGGGCATGATCGCGCTCTCCTGCCACATGCTGCAAATGCCCGCCGAACGCACCGCCTACTTCGCCGGCGCCATCACGATCATGACCCTCACACTCAACGCCCTCGCCCTGGGCTTGGGCGTCCTCTACCCGAACCTCCGCGAGGACAACCCCAGCAAGATCGTCAGCGGCTTTGGTGGCACGCTCGCCCTCGTGTGCAGCTTCCTCTACATCGTCGCCAGCGTGCTGCTGCTCGCGTGGGGTTCCCCGTGGCGCTGGAACGCCGAGCTGCGCGACCCGCCGGTGTTCACGTGCTTCCTCGGCTTCGTCGCGCTCTCCATCGCGCTCGGCTACGTCCCGCTGAAACTCGCCCTCCGCCGCCTGCGCAACTACGAGCACTAATTTTTAGCCACAGATGAAACACAGATTGAACACAGATGAGCACGGCACCAGCCGCTCTCCCCAAGTTCATCAATGACCTGCGTTCTCCCAAGAGCCGTCCAGTCGGGATAACGCAACAGGAGCAATTTCCCCCATCTGTGTTTCATCTGTGTTCCATCTGTGGCTAAAAGTCCCGCCCCGCAATTTTCCCTTTCCACGCCGCGCGCGGGGACTAGAGTCCGCCATGCCTTCGGACTTTGATACTTCGGAGTTTGTGGACAGCGACGTCCTCACCACCGCCCGGCCCGTTGCCCGCCCCGTCACCATGAGCGATTCACCCGCCAGCCGACCGCCCAGCCGCGAGGAGCTTGACCTCCGCGTTTCCGACGCCCAGCAGCAGCTCGCCGAGCTGAAGCGCGAGTTGAACGAGCTGGGACGCGAGCGCGCCGCCCTTGAGAGAGCCCGCCGCCGCCGCGTGGAGTTGCAGACCGGTCGCGAGGAAATGCTTCACCACCTCGCGCGCGGCCTCGTGCTCCTCGAAGAAGCCGAACTCAAATCCCGTCGCGATGCGGAGCAGATGGCCAAGTCCATGACCGGCCTCCGCGAATCGCTCGCGAAAGTGCAGGCCGTGAACGAGGAATCGTGGAGCGCGGAAGCTTACAACGTGGAACTCACCCGCGCGCTCACCGCCATCGAAAATGCCCGCATGGAATGGAACGGTGCGCGTCTCAAATGGCCCGTGCTCGACGGCGCGCTCGCTGCCTCGTCCGCGTCATCCGCCAGCGGGCCAGCGAAAATTCAAGGCCACTTCCTCGGCGCGCAAAGTTTCGGCGAGCTGTGCCGGCTGGGCTTCGCGCTCACCTGGCCCGTGGCGGTCGCAGTGCTGCTCGGTGCTGCGTTGCTGCTGCTGTTCCGCCATTGACGGTTTCCGGTCATGGCCTTGTTCCGAAAAAAGTCCGACCCGCTTTCGGAACGCGCACACGCGCTCGAAGCCGAGATCGCCGCGTTGCAGGAACAAATCAAACAGGCGGAATCTGGACAACCCCTCTGGCCCGGCACGCCAAAACTCCGTTCCACCACTTTGCCTAGCGGGACGAAGGCCGAGTCCGTGTCCGCGCCCGCCGCGCCGGTCTTCGAGGACGTGGATCAGAAGCGGCTCCAAGCTTCCGCGACACCGTTGACACCGGCCACACCGCACCCGGAACTCGGTGTCCGTCCGCGCGATTTCCCGGCACGCCTCCGTGACCTCAAGCGCCGCTTCGGCCTCACGCCATCGAGCAACCCCAAGCTCGTGAAGCTTCTCGACTCCGGCCAGATTCACGGTCTGCGTCCGCTGCGCTACGAGCGGCGCGTCGCGCGCAACCGCTTCCTGCTCCTGTTCCTCGTCCTGCTAGCCGTGCTGTTCGGCCTCTTCAAGGCCATCGTCGGGAGCCGATGAACCATGCCGCGTCCACTTGAAATCCTGCACTCCGTCGCCATCCCGACTCCGCTCGGAGATTTCATCGCGCGCTTCTCAACCGACGGACTCGCCCAGCTTGATTTTCCAGTCAAGCGTGCGCGCGGCGAAATCGAATCGCTTGAAGAATTGCGTGGCCGGTTTTCTGAATGGGCGGAGCAATCGCAGGCCGCGCTGGCCGCCGCGCTGAGTGCCCCGTCCCGCCGCACGCCCAAGCTCCCGCTCCCGCCGCTCGACCTCGCGCGCGGCACGAAATTCCGCCGCCGCGTCTGGGCCGAGCTGAGCCGCATCCCGCGCGGCGAGACACGCAGCTACGGCGAAATCGCCGACGAACTCGGCAAACGCAAAGCCGCGCGCGCCGTCGGTGGTGCCTGCGGCGCGAATCCCATTCCCGTGCTCATCCCCTGTCACCGTGTGCTCGCCGCGAGTGGCAGCCTCGGCGGCTTCTCCGGCGGGCTGGAGTGGAAGCGCCGATTGCTGGCGATTGAGGGTGTGCTGCTTACTTGAAAGGTTTCAGGTTCAAGGGTTCAGGTTTCAGATGCACCGCTGGCGTCGGTTTGCTTCCTGAAACCTTGAACCTGACACCTTGAACCTGCCCACTCACTTCGCCGCTTTTAGAAAAGCCAGCAGGTCCGCGAGTTCCTGCTTCGTCAGCGCCTGCTCCATTCCATCCGGCATCAACGAAACTTTGCCGGGCCGCATCTCGACAACGTCCGCGCGAGACACCCGGGCCTCGGTTTCAGGGCCGGTGGCGAGGACGACTTCATCCGGCGAGTCTTTGCGCACGATGCCGGTCACATCTTCGCCGCCCTTCACCACGACGGTGAACGGCTCGTAGCTGCGCACGAAGCTCGCGCTCGGGTAAACGATGCTCTCCAGCAAATCCATTTCCGTCCGCACCTGCCCGATGCGCGTGAGGTCCGGGCCGAGCTTGCCGCCGAGATAGCCCAGGGCATGGCACGCGAAACACGCAGCCTTCTGGCTGGTGAAGAGCGCGTGTCCGCGATTCACGTCGCCGCCTTTGAGCGCGGGCAGCAATTCCTCCAAGTGTGCGCGCTGTTTGGCGGCGTCGGCGTTCAACAGCGTGAGCAATTCCGCGCCCGCGTCCTGCACGGGCTTCGGATACTTCGCCAGCAGCGGCTTGAGCAAATCCATTTGCAACCCGCGCAACGCGGTGGATTCCTTCAGCGACGCAACCAGTTTCAAGCCGAGTTCCTCACTCGGCGATTTGTCGAACGCCGGCAGCAGCTTCGGCGCGTCAAGCGATGAAACGGACTTCATCGTGTCCGCCAGCGCGAGCCGCTGCGCGTCGGTCAGCTTCGCCTTCGCCAGCACGCCCGCCGCCGCGCTGCGGGTCAGCATCGGCTTCGCCGCATCGAGGTTCGCGCGAAGGTAAGAGAACAACTGCGGAGAGACGGACGGCAAGCTGCCCGCCGCTGCGAGTGCGTCCAGCCGCACAGACGCCGGCTCGTCGGAAAGCTCACCGACGTCTTGCAGCGCGGCGAGGAACGCCTTGTTGCCTTGCTTGGGCAGCGTGAACGTCCGCGCGGTCGCGACGGCTTGACGGACGAGGTCGGAGTCGGAATCGGAAAGCAGGTCCGTGACGACGGCGAGCCACTTCGCGGGCGTTTCTTTCAGGCCCGATGCCGCCATCCCGCGCAGCGCGATGAGGCGTGAGTCCTTTGGCACTTTTCCGTCGCGCGCGATTTCCAACATGGTTTCCTGAATCTCCGGCGACTTCGCGAGCGACGCGAGCAGCGCGGGCGTTGCCACCGGATCGGGCCTCGGCAGACTGTCAAAGTAGAGGTCGCCGTAGAGATTTCTGGCGAGACGTTGGCCACACTCAGGTCTGTGGCTTATGACCCAGAGCGCGGTTTGCTTCAGCATCGGCTCCAACGAATAGCGCAGTTGGAAAATCCTTTCCTGCTTCAGGTCACTGTTTGGCATCTGGTCGAGCGCGATCAACGCGACGCGTTGAACGGAAGCGCTCGACGAAGTCAGGCCCGCGGTCGTCTCTGAAGGCGCGCCAATTTCGATGAGTGCGGAGATGAGCGAGTGTTCCAACATCCGGCGTCCGTCGCCGTCCTTGAGCTGGTTGACCTGCCCGGCAGCGTGAAGTATCGCCGCTACGTTCGTCGCGCTACCGATGCGACCCAGGCCTTCCGCCGCCACTCGGCGAATGCTTGCGCCGGCAGCTTCCTCTGTGAGGAAACTCTGGATGCGTCCGATAGCGTTCGTGTCCCGCCACACGCTCGCGACGTGAATCGCCGCATGGCGCACCGAAGCATCGGTGTCGTTGAGCGCGGTGCGGACGGCCTCGCGCGCGGCGGGACCGGGGATGCGCGCGAGGGACCACAGCGCAGCGAGGCGGGCGTCAGTTGTGTGGTAGGACGCACTGTCTTCAGCGCGCCGCTCTGTTACGTTCGGACGCGCAACCGGCGCGGTGAGGACACCGCGCCCTACCAGTGCTTGGCGCAGCGCGGGCACGGCGGATTCGCCGCGTTTGCCGAACTCGCGGATCGCGCGCTGGCGGACGTAGAGGCGTTCGTCGGAGAGGAGTTTCGCGAGATCGGCGGGCTTTAGTGTGGGCCAGTTCAGCTTGAGGCCGCGTGGGTCTTCGCGCTTGGGCGCTCCCGTTTTGCGGACGCGGTAGATCGCGCCAAGCACAGCGGGCTTCGCAAGCTGCGAGGTGGGGCAACAAATCTTATACCAGCCGCCCGTGTCCACGATGAGCACGCTGCCGTCCGCGTCTTCGAGCACGTCGGTCGGATGGAAGTCCACATCGGTGCTGGCGAGGAGATCGGTGTCCTTCGTCTTGAACGTCGCACCGTCGGGGATGAGTTCGTGGCGAACGACTTTGTGCAGGTTGAAGTAGCAGGCGAGCAAATTGTCCGGCCAGTCAGCGCCGAAGACGTGCGAGCGATACATGGTCAGGCCGCACGGAGCCGCCGCGCCCATGTGCGTCATCACCGGCATGAGGTCGCCGGTGCGCGGATGACCGTCGAGCGCGGACTGCTCCTTGCCATACACGCCGCCATAGACCGCGTGGAGCAAGCCGTCGCGCTTGCCGCCGCCGGGCTGGACGAACGTGCAGCTCAGGAACCGCTCGCCCGTCGAGTGGAACGCCACGCCCACGGGATTGTCCATGCCACCGGTGAGCACCGGCTCGATGCCCGTGCCGTCGGGACGCGCGCGGAAGATGTGCGAGGCGCGCGTGACGAAGGGCTTGCCGTTCGGGAGCGTGTAGCGCTGCTCGGCGAACGCGCCTTTGCACCAGTAAATCCAGCCGTCCGGGCCGAGGTAGGGGCCGTGCAGATCATTCGCGCAGCCGGTGAGCGTCTTGCCGTCGTGCCAGACCTCGCGCTTGTCCGCGATGCCGTCGTTGTTTGTGTCGGTGAGTTTCCAAATCTGCGGCGGCGCGGCGACGTAGAGCGAACCTTCGTAAAACATCGCGCCCTCGGGAAACATCATCTTGTCCGCGAACACCACCGACTTGTCGAAGCGCCCGCTGCCCGTCGTGTCTTCGAGCCGGACGATGCGGTGGTCCTTGCGTTCATATTGCGTCGGGCCTTTGTCGCTGGAGCCGGAGGAATCGGTCGCGTAGAGCCGGCCCTGTTCGTCGTAGCTGATGGAGATGGGGCGGCTCACGAGCGGCGCGTTCGCGACCAGTTCGACTGTGAAACCGTCGGGCAAGGTGAAGGCGCGTCCGTTGAGATTGGTCTGCGCGGCGTGCGCGGCGAGGGCTGACGCGACGGATGCAGCGAGCGTGAGGGCGGTGAGCTTGTTCATGGTGTCCGTTGATAGACGCGCACGTAGTCCACCAGCATTCGTTGTGGAAAAACAGTTTTCGCATCCGGCGGGCCGGGCCACTGTCCCCCGACGGAAATGTTCAGGATCAAATGAAACGCCTGATCGAATGGCGCGGGATAAGGGCCGCCGTCGCTGTGCCACTTCGTCTGCGTCTGATACAGCTCGCCGTCCACATACCAGCGGATCGCGTCCGGCTCCCATTCCAGTGCGAAGATGTGGAAAGCGTCGGCGAATGTTCCGTTCGTCAGGACGAAGGGCTTGCCGGTGTGCGCGTTCTTCGGCCACTTGCTACCGTAATGCAGCGTGCCGTGGACCGTGTTCGGCTCGTGGCCGACCAGTTCCACGATGTCGATCTCCCCGCTGGAGGCCCAGCCGCCGTATTTGTTCTCGGTCGGGAGCATCCAGATGGCGGGCCAGAGGCCGCGGCCCGTGGGCAATTGCGCGCGAACCTCGACGCGGCAGTATTTCCATTCCGCGCGATACTTCGTGCGGATGCGCGCGGAGGTGAACGGCCGCGTGACGCCGGATTGTGAGTAGTTTTCCTTGCGCGCCTCGATGATGAGATGGCCGCCCTCGACGCGGAGGTTCTCGGGCCGCTCGACAAAGTATTGCTGCTCGCCGTTGCCGCCACCGTGACCGTTTTCCTCGACGGCCCACTTGGTGTAATCCAGCTTTGGCCCGTCGAACTCGTCCGCCCAGACGAGCTTCCACGGCAACGGCTCGGCGGCGTATGCCTGCACCCCCACCGCGAGCGCCAACGCGAAGAGAACGCGGAAAATCACGCGGCAGAGCGTAGCCGCCCGCCCCGGTCTGGCAAGGCGCACGGTGCGGTTGCCTCGCCGGATTTTCGCGATCACCGCAAATGAAAGCATTGACACCCACGGCTTCCTTCGACAAGTTGTCCCCGAATTAACCGCAAGATTCCCGCTGTCTCAAATTCAGTGCGGGTCAATCCCCAGCAGAAATTCCCCGGTAGTCACCGTGTTCGTTTGAACGCGCGTCCGGGGTAGAAAGTCGAATCACCGCCAACCGGCCGGCGTCACTTGCCAGCCCGCAATCACAACCTAGTTTCCGTTCCGAGTATGCCACGAGTTGCCAAACCGAAAGTCGCCAAAGCCAAACGCACCGCCGCCGAGGGCGAAGCACCCGCCGAGATGACCACATCCACCCCTGAAGCCGCCGCACCAGCCGCTGAATCCATGTTCCCTGCTGACGACGCGCCGCCGGCCGTTCCGCCGGCCGCACCTGCGGAGGACTTTTCTCCCGGCACCGGCGAGAACAGCGCCGCCCCGGAGGCGGAGCCGGCTGCTGCCGCCGCCCCGGAACCGACACAGTCCGAACCGAAACCGCAGCCGCAACCCAAGCAGCACAAGCACAAGCCCCAAAAGCCCGCGTCCCCGCCGCCGGAGCGCACCGCGCCGGAGCTGAAGGGCGCACCGCTCGCGATCTCCTCGCTCCAGTCCCTCTCCATCGCCGACCTCAACAAGATGGCCAAGGACATGGGCGTGGAAAACTACGGCACCCTGCGCAAGCAGGAGGTCATCTTCGCCATCCTGAAGAAGAACGCGGAGAGTGCCGGCGGCCTGTTCGCCGAGGGCGTGCTGGAAGTTCTCAGCGAGGGCTTCGGCTTCCTCCGCTCGCAGGCGTTCAACTACCTGCCGTGCCCCGAGGACGTTTACGTCTCGCCGTCGCAAATCCGCCGCTTTGATTTGCAGACTGGCGATTTGGTCGCCGGGCAAATCCGGCCGCCGAAGGAGAAGGAAAAATTCTTCGCGCTGCTCAAGGTCGAGTCCGTCAACCACATGGAGCCGGACAAGGCGAAGGAGAAGACGCACTTCGACAACCTCACGCCGCTCTTCCCGAACAAGCGCTTCATCCTCGAGACCGATTCCACTGAGTTGTCCACCCGCGTGTTGGACCTCGTCTGTCCCATCGGCAAGGGCACCCGCGGCGTCATCGTCGCGCCGCCGCGCACCGGCAAAACCGTGCTGCTCCAGAAGCTTGCCAACGCGCTCATCAAGAACAACCCCGAGGCTTACCTCATCATTCTGCTGATTGACGAGCGCCCCGAGGAAGTCACGGACATGGAACGCTCGTGCAAGCCCGCCGAGGTCATCGCGTCCACGTTCGACGAGCCGCCCGAGCGGCACGTGCAGGTCGCCGAAATGGTCATCGAGAAGGCCCGCCGCATGGTCGAGCACAAAAAGGATGTCGTCATCCTGCTCGACTCCATCACGCGCCTCGCCCGCGCCTACAACA
>CAYZJP010000139.1:0-12352 GCA_964478755.1 uncultured Klebsiella sp. | reverse complement strand
GGAGTGACCTGCTCGTCGGTCCGGATGCGACATTGTTGGCCACCGGCGCCGGCGTTCAACTGGCCATCAAGCAAGCCTACGTCTCGCTCAACGCCCCGGTTGGCAACGGCATCACCTTCAAAATGGGTGTCTGCGATACCCCGATCGGGTATGAGGCCTACAACTACACCGCCAACCCCAACTACAGCCGCTCCATCGGCTATGGTTTGGAGCCGACGACCTACACCGGCCTGATCGCGAGCTACAAAGTCTGCGACTTTTTTAGCTTCAGCGCAGGTGTTGCGGACAGCGCCGCTGGTGCGGTCGGCATCAACGGCAAATCCGCGACTGAATCCGACAAGGCGTATTTGGCCGCTGTCGCGTTCACCGCTCCCGATAGCTGGGGCTTCCTCAAGGGCTCCTCGATCACCGGCGGCGTCATCAAGCACGCTGGCACTGGTGCCGTCGGCGGTGCTGCCCAAATCTTCAACCTCTATGCGGGTGCGAGCCTGAACACTCCCATCGACGCCCTGAAGGTCGGCGCGGCGTATGACTACACTGGCAACACGGACAGCGGCGTCAATAAGGCCGGTTATGCCAACGCTGTCAGCATCTACACCTCGTATGCTGTCACGGACAAGATCAAGGTCAACACCCGCGCTGAATACGCGTCCGGTTCTTCCGGCTCTGCGGCCGGCACGGCGATTTTCTCGCCGCTCGCGAACGCTGCGAAGGTTGCCGGTGGCAACAACAGCAAGTATATCGAGATCACCGGGACGATTGATTACGCCCTCTGGGCCAACGTGACGACCCGCGCTGAAGTGCGTTGGGATCGTGACGTGGGTGGCGCCACTGCGACCGGCCTCGGTGCCTTCGGCGCTCCCGCCAACGAGCAAAACGCAGTGACGGTCGCGTTGAACGTCATCTACAAGTTCTAACCTGAGCCTCGCTCAGAACACACCCCTTCCGGGCAGCCGGAAGGGGTTTTCCATTTCTACGACCGGTCTGAACCTGCGCGAAGGCCACGGGAACACAGGCACCAGCAATTATCGACGATTGCTTAAAACCCGTTCCACGCGCGCCGAACACTTCCCTTGCCCTCCGCGTCGAAGGCCCGTATCACAAAGCCGCACCCGATGCACCTTATGCGCCTGCTCACTGTCGCCGCTCTTGCCACCGCGATTTCACTCCCCGCCGCCGAGCCATCGTCGTCCGACACCAACCGTTTCACGCCGGAGATGGCCGAGTTTGTGAAGCGCTTCAAGGGCGGCGGGATGCTCAACGACGGCTCCACGCGGCCCACGCCCGCCGAGTCGCTCGCCGCGTGCAAAGTCGCGGATGGCCTGCGCTGGGAACTCGTCGCGACGGAGCCGATGGTGCGCCAGCCGCTCAATATGCACTTCGACGAGCGCGGCCGGCTCTGGATCGTGCAGTATCTTCAGTATCCGTTCCCCGCTGGGCTGAAGGTCACGAAGTATGACCAATATCTCCGCGCCATTTACGACAAGGTTCCGCCGCCGCCGCCGAATCATTTCAAGGGCGCGGACCGCATCACGATTCTCGAAAGCACGCGCGGCGACGGTGTGTTCGACAAGTCCAAGGACTTCGTCAGCGACCTGAACATCGCGCGCAGCGTCGTCACCGGACGCGGCGGAGTCTGGGTGTTGAACCCGCCGTATCTCCTCTTCTATCCGGACAAAAACCGTGACGACATTCCCGACGGTCCGCCCGAAGTGAAGCTCTCCGGTTTTGGCCTTGAGGACACGCACAGCGGCGCGAACTCGCTGGCGTGGGGTCCGGACGGCTGGCTCTACGGCGCGCATGGCAGCACCTGCACGGCGGAGATCAAGGGCGTGAAGTTCCTCGGCCAGGCCATCTGGCGCTACCATCCGGTGAGCGGCGATTTTGAAGTCTTCGCGGAAGGCGGTGGCAACACGTTCAGCCTGGAGTTCGATGCGGAGGGCCGCGTCTTCTCCGGCTCGAACTACGGCCAGACGCGCGGCCTGCATTACGCGCAGGGCGCGCTCTACATCAAGGGCTGGTCCAAGCACGGCCCCGCGATGAACCCGTATCGCTTCGGCTGGTTCGAGCACATGGCGCACAAGGGCTACGAACCGCGCTTTCCGCAGGCGATGCTCTACTACGAAGGCGGCGCGATCCCGCAATACGAGGGCCACATCGTCGTCGGCATGGCGCTCACCAGCCGTGTGATGGCGAGCAAGGTCATGCGCGACACGTCGAGCTTCCAGACCGCCGACATCGAGACGAGCGTGCTCTCCAGCAACCGCTGGTTCCGTCCCGTGGACATGAAGACCGGCCCCGACGGCGCGATTTATTTCGCCGACTGGTGCGACAGCCGCCTCAGCCACCTCGACCCGCGCGACACATGGGACAAGGAGTCCGGCCGCATCTACCGCCTCTCCGCGACCGGTGCGAAAGTCGGCTGGGACAAAATGGATTTCGCCAGGCACTCCGGTGATGAACTCATCAAGCTCCTCGCGCACCCGAACAAGTGGCATCGCCAGACCGCGTTGCGCGTGCTGTGGGATCGGGGGGACAAATCACTGGTGCCGCAGTTGAAGCAGGCCGTCTGGAGCGGGGACGCGACTAAAAGAGCAATCAGTGCCAAGTCCGATGGCCCTCGACCACCCGCCGCTCTGCTAAAGACTCCCTCACTCATCACGAATCACTTTGCCTTGGAAGCCTTCTGGGCCGTGAACGCCAGCGGCGGCTTCGATGACGCCTTCGCCCTCCAGACACTGAACCATCCGAACGAAATGGTCCGCTACTGGACCATCCGCCTGCTCGGCGACCGCAAACGCGTCACGCCGCAACAACAGGCCGCCCTGCTCGCCACCGCGAAGTTCGAGCCTGCCCCCGAAGTCCGCGCGCAGCTCGCCAGCAGCGTCACGCGCCTGCCGGGCAAGGATGCCTTGCCTATTACACGCGAGCTGCTGCTCCACGCCGAAGACGTGGGCGACAAACACATTCCGCTCCTGCTCTGGTGGGCCGTCGAGAGCAAGTGCGCCACCGACCGCGACGCCATTCTGCGGATGCTGGAGGACAGCACCTTCTGGCACGCGCCGCTCGTGCAGAAGTTCATCATCGCACGACTCGGCCAGCGCTTCACCGCCGAGCGCACCGAGGCCAACCTCGAAACCGCCGCGAAGCTTTTCGCCCTCGCGCCCACGCCCGCTGACGCGGACGAACTCATCAAGGGCATGGAAGCCGGCCTGCAAGGCGACGCCGTGAAGTCCGTGCCCGCCGCGTTGCAGAAGCGCGTCGCCGAACTGTGGGCAAGCCGCGCGCCAACCCCCACGCTCATCAGCTTCGCCGTCCGCCTCGGCCACACGCCCGCCGCCGAGGCTGCGCTCGCCCGCATCACCGACACGAAAGTCCCGGAGGCCGACCGGCGCAAGACCATCACGCTCCTCGCTGAGCGCCGCGTGGACGCCGCCGTGCCCACGTTCCTCAAGCTGCTGCGCTTCGAGAAAGGCGACGCGCTGCGCCTCGACTTGATCAATGCGCTCCAGCGTTTCGCCTCGCCGGACATCGCGCGCGAGTTGCTGGACCTTTACCCCGGCTTCAGCGGCAAGCTCCGCGACACCGCTCAGGCCGCGCTCGCGAGCCGCCCCGATTGGGCACGCCGCCTGCTCGCCGCCGTGGACGAGGGCCAGCTCAAAAAGGAGCAAATCTCCATCGCCAACCTGCTCGCGATCACCGCGTTCAAGGACGCGACGAGCGACACGATCATCAAGAAGCACTGGGGCCGCCTCAACAAGACCAGCGAGGAAAAAGAGGCGCAGATCGCAAAGGTGAAGAAGCTCCTCGCCGGTGCGAAAGGCGACGCCAAGGCCGGCCGCGAAATCTTCAAGGTTGCGTGCGCCGTCTGTCACACGCTCAACGGCGAGGGCGCGAAGATCGGCCCCGAACTCACTGGTTACGAGCGCGACAACCTCGACTTCATCCTGCCCGCGATCGTGGACCCGAGCCTCGCCATCCGGGAGGAATACATCGCCTTCAACATCGAGACACACGACGGCCAGGCCCTCACCGGGCTCATCACGGAAATCAACGGCCAGCACGTCGTGGTGCTGGACATCGCCGGCAACAAGCACTCCCTCGCCCGCACCGACGTGAAGACCATGCAGGCCAGCCACATCTCGCTCATGCCCGAGGGCCTGCTCGACGCGATGACGGAACAGCAGGTGAAGGATCTGTTCGCCTACTTCATGTCTGGCGTCGCGGCCAAGAAGTGACTCGGGACGGGCGCGGGTAAACGGCTACTTCTCCTCCTCCTGCTGCAACTCCTTCTTCAGCAAAACCCCTTTCTCATCGGTCGTGATGGCGTAGCGCTTGCCGTCAAGGCGCGTCTCGAAGGAGTAGGACAGCCGCTGCCGCCGCGAGTTCTCCACGCTGCCCCCGCGCGCGAGCTTCTTGAACGCGTCGCGCACGGCGACGGGAAGCTGGCTCAGGCTCTGATCCTCGGCGTCGTTGTAGTCCTTCAATTCCACCCGCAGCACCACGCCCTGAAGGTTCACGCGCACGGCGTATTCCAAGCCCTCGCGGCTGACGGTCGCCTCGTATTGCTGTTTGCCGTCCTCGTTCACACGGTTCAGCTCTACGATGCGTCCGCCCTCGGCCTCTCGTTGAATCGTGGTCTTCACGGCGGCAGGGACTTCGACGCCGATGGTGTTCGCCGGTTTTTCATCCTGGGCGCGCGAGCCGGAGATTCCAGCAGCGAGGACGACGGCGAGACTGAGAGAGCAAAGCAGCTTGGTTTTCATGTCGCTGACTTTGGGAATCTCGCGCCCGCCGCGCAACCTGAATTCTGTCCGGTGCGGACTGGCAGTCCGCGCACCTTACTTTCCCGCGCCGATGACCTGCGCCGCCTTCGCAAACGTCTCCATCTCCGCTTCCGAGCCGATGGTGATGCGGAGGTAGTCGCGCACTTCGGGATACTTGAACCAGCGGACGAGCAGCTTTTTGGCGCGCAGCTTTGCGAGCCATTCTACGGCGGCGAAACGGGGAGGTCGCGCGAGCAGGAAGTTCGTGCTGCTGGGCAGAACCTGCCAGCCCAGCCCGGTCAATTCACGCCGAACCTGCTCGCGCGTGCCGATGATGCGGCGGAAGTTGCGCCGGTAATGCGGCAGGTCGTCGAGTGTCGCCAACGCGGCGATCTGGCCAAGTCCGTTGACGTTGTAGCTGTCACGCAGCTTGTCCAGCGCCGCGATGATATCCGCGTGCCCGACGAAGTAGCCGACGCGTTGGAAGCAGAGCGAGTAAGCCTTTGAGAACGTGCGGGAGACGAGGACGTGCGGGTGCTTGAGCGCGAGCGCCATCGCGTTCTCCGCTGCGAAGTCCACGTAAGCCTCATCGAGCACCACCACGCCGCACGACTTGGCGCACAGCGCGTCCAGTTCCACCGTGGAGAAGCCGCGGCCGCTCGGCGCGTTGGGCGTGGTGACGAACGAGAGCGCAGCCTTGAAGTCCCAGCCGCGCTTGGGCAACAAGGACAACGCGGGCAGACT
The DNA here is from genome assembly GCA_964478755.1 of uncultured Klebsiella sp. Classification (GTDB taxonomy): domain Bacteria; phylum Verrucomicrobiota; class Verrucomicrobiia; order Limisphaerales; family SXTU01; genus SXTU01. The sequence goes on along the minus strand of CAYZJP010000139.1, from coordinate 6,842 downwards.
GAAGTCGGCGTTGAGCGGAACCGCGTTGGTCATCGCGCCGGCGATCTCGGCGAGGACGGGATACAGCGAATAGCTGGGGTTGAAGAATTGGACTGTCGCAGCCGACGCACCGGGCTTTTGCGTTTTGCTTTTTGCCGTTTGCCTTAGCTCCACGAACGTCCTTGTGGCCAGCGCCAGCAGTTCGTCCGAGCCGTTGCCGACGATGATGTTCTCCGGCGCGCAGCCGTGGAGCCTGGCGAGTTTCTCACGCAGCGCGGACGCGGTCGGGTTTGGATAGAGCCGGAGCCGTCCGTCCACGGCGGCCTTCACCGCCGCGAGGACTTTGGGCGAGGGCGGGTAGGGGTTTTCGTTTGTGTTGAGCTTGATGAGGCCGGGAATCTTCGGCTGCTCGCCGGGGACGTAGGCGTGCAACCGCTGGACGAGCGGACGAATCAAACGGCGTTGGGCGCGGACTGCCATGCGCGGATTGTCGGGAGAAAGGAGCGTCGAAGTCGAGCCGCCCGTTTGCGTCCTCTTGAGGCTTCCGCCGCGCGAATGGTTTCGGGTAAGCTGGCCGGCACGAAATGTATTCGCCGAAGCTGGATGACTTTCTGAAGCTCGCGACACAGGGGAACCTCATCCCCGTCACGCGCCGCATTCTCGCGGATTTCGAGACGCCGCTCTCCGCCTACAAAAAAATTCGCGGGCAGGGCGAGTCGTTCCTGTTCGAGTCCGTCGAAGGCGGCGAGCACTTGGGCCGCTATTCCTTCGTCGGCTGCAACCCGCGCGCGGTCATCAAGCAGACTGCCAACCGCATCGAGGTCATCGCGGAAGGCAAGGTCGTCGAGAAGTTCGCCATCCCTGCGTCTGGCAAGGAGCCGTGCGAGAAATGCGTGCGCGATGGCCTCGAAGTCGTCGAGCGCGTGCTCGCACGCTATAGGCCGGTGAACGTCCCGGGCTTGCCGCGCTTCACCGGCGGTGCGGTGGGCTTCATCGGCTACGAGTTCATCCATGATGTGGAGCCGATCGTGCCACGTCCGCCAAAGGACGAGCTGGGCACGCCGACGCTTTACTTCCTCATCGCCGACGAACTGCTCATCTTCGACCGCGCGCAACAGACCATCACGATTTTGGTGAACGCGATTTTGGACGATGCCGCCTCACCCACCGAGGCTTACGAGAACGCCGTCGCGGAGATTGACCGGCTAATTTCGTTGCTGGAGCAGCCGCTGGAAAACATTCCCGCCACGCTGCCTTCGGAGGTCGCGCCCGCGCCTTTCGAGTCGAACACGACAAAGGAGAAGTTCATCGCCAATGTGCTCGAATCGAAAACGCACATCACCGCCGGCGACATCATCCAAGTGGTCGGCTCGCAGCGCTTCAGCGCGCCGGTGAAGGCCAGCCCGTTGGACATTTACCGTGCGGCGCGCACCATCAATCCGTCGCCCTATATGTTCCTGCTGGAGCTGGACGGCTTCGCGCTCGTGGGTGTCTCGCCGGAGATTCACGTCCGCTGCGAGGACAAACTGATTGAGATCCGGCCCATCGCCGGCACGCGTCCGCGCGGCGCGACGCACGAGGAAGACCTTGCGATGGAAAAGGAACTTCTCGCCGACCCGAAGGAACGCGCCGAGCACGTCATGCTCGTGGACCTCGCGCGCAACGACATCGGGCGCGTGTGCGACTACGGCTCCGTGCAGGTGAAGGAGCTGATGATCATTGAGCGCTACAGCCACGTGATGCACATCGTGTCGCAGGTCGAGGGACATCTCGCGGCGGACAAGACCGCGTTCGACCTGATGCGCGCGACTTTCCCTGCCGGCACGGTGAGCGGTGCGCCGAAGATTCGCGCGATGCAGCTCATCTCCGAGCTGGAAGGCACCACGCGCGGGCCGTATGCGGGCTGCGTCGGTTACTTCAGCTTCAACGGGAACTGCGACACTGCCATCACCATCCGCACCGCGTTGGTGAAGGACGGCATCGTCTCCGTGCAAGCCGGCGGCGGCTGGGTGACGGACAGCGATCCCGAGGCGGAATTTCAGGAGACGGTCAACAAATCCAAGGCGATGCGGAAGGCTGTGGCGCTGGCGGAGAGTTTCGTGCGGGAGTGAATTTCTGTGGAGCGCCGGTCTCCGCTCAAGCCATCCTTGCCATCCGGCGGCGCGTCCACCAGCCATTGAATTGGTCGAGCACCACCGCGAGGATCACCGCCGCACCGATGATGATGCGGCTGTAGTTCTGGTCTATCCCGAGGATGACGATGCCGTTGTCAATCATCTTGATGATGAGCGCGCCCAGCAGCGCGCCGAGCGCCGAGCCTTTCCCGCCGGAGAGACTCGCGCCGCCGACGACCGCCGCCGCGATGACATCGAGCTCGTAGCCCTGGCCGTCGCCGCTGGTCGCGCTGCCGTAATAGCCGATGGCCAGCAAGGCCGCGACGCCCGCCGTCAGGCCGGAATAGATGAACACCTTGAGCTTGATGGTCCGCACCCGGATGCCGCTGAACTGGCTGGCGAGTTCATTGCCCCCCACCGCATAAACGTGGCGGCCCTGCATCAGGCAGGTGAGGTAGAATGTTCCGATCACCACCACCACGAGCAGCACGATGAGCGGCACCACGCTCAGTCCGTCGCCCGTCTCCCAGCGGATCATGCTGCGGAACGCCTCCGGGAAATCGCCCACCGACTGGCCGTTGGTGATCACGAACGCCTCGCCCCGGTAAATTGCCATCGTCCCCAGCGTGATGATGAAGGGATGCACCTTGAGCGCCACGACCATCGCGCCGTTGAGCACGCCGCAGAGCGTCGCCACCGCGAGACACGTTGTGATGCCGAGCAGCAGCGCCTCGTTCGGCTGGGCGCTCGCGAGTGCGCCCGTCGAACCAAATGCGCGGAAAACCATCGCGCCGACCACCGATGCCAGCGCGTAAACCGCGCCGACACTCAGGTCAATCTGCCCGGCGATGATGACGAACGTCGCGCCCACCGCCATGATGCCGATGAAGCTCGTGTCCTTCGCAAGCTGCGTGAGGTTCTGCGCGTTGAGGAACTTGTTCCGCTCCTCAAGGACCGGCACGCGCTCGCCCTTCACCTCGGTGAACACCCGCTCGCGTTCGCCCCGCGCGTTCGTCTGGAACTTCGGCACCTTCACCTTGCCGCCGCAGAAGGTCAGCACCGCGCCGAGCAGCAGGATGACGAGGAGCAGGCCGCCTTCCTGCAAGCCGAAGAGCGCGGAACGCGCGCGGACGGTGATGCGTTTGGCGGTGTCCATTGCTGGTGGCGGAGGGTAGCAAGCGGCCCGCGAGCCGCAACTCTGCGCTGTGATTTTCTCCTTACCCGCGTCGCGGCGACCCGCTACCGTCCGCGCTCTGAATTGACATGAAGAAGCCGTCGCTGCTGGTGATTTTTCTGACCGTGTTCCTCGACCTCGTCGGGTTCGGCATCGTGCTGCCGCTGCTGCCTGTTTACAGCGAGAACTTCGGCGCGAGCGGGTTTCTTGTCGGCGTCATCATGGCGTCGTTCTCCGCGATGCAATTTTTCTTCGCGCCGATGTGGGGCCGGTGGTCGGACAAGGTCGGGCGTCGGCCCGTGCTGCTCATCAGCAACTTTGGCTCGGCGGTGTCCTATGCGCTTTTCGCCGTCGCCTCCGGGCTGGAAGGACAGACCGCGCTCACGTTGCTGCTGGCGTCGCGCGTCTTCGCCGGCATCTGCGGCGCGAACATTTCGGTGGCACAAGCCTACATCGCGGACATCACGCCGCCGGAGGAGCGCTCGAAGCGCATGGGACTCATCGGCATGGCATTTGGGCTGGGCTTTATTTTTGGTCCCGCGTTGAGCGCTGTGAGCCTCGGGCCATTCGGCAAGACTGGCCCGGGCTGGGTCGCGGCGGCGATGTGCCTGGGAAATTTTCTGCTTACGTTCGCCATCCTGCCCGAGAGCCGCCAGCCGGGCTCCGCGCTGGCACCGGAACGCCCGCGATTCGCGCTGTGGGCGCACACGCTCGCACGCGCGCAGGTCGGGTTGCTTGTGTGGCTGTTCTTCCTCGCGACGTTCGCCTTCACCTGCTTCGAGACGACGCTCGGCCTGCTGGTGAGCGACAATTTCAAGCTCGACATCCACAAGCCCAGCGACGCGAAGGTCATCGGCTATCTGTTTGCCTACTGCGGCATCGTCGGCGCGCTGGTGCAGGGCGGGGCCATCGGGCGCGCAGTGAAAAAACTTGGTGAACCGAAGCTCATCGCAGCGAGCCTGCTCTTCACGGCGGCGAGTCTTGCGCCGCTGCCGTTCGTGCGGACGTGGGGCGCGCTGCTCGGCGTGCTGGCGCTGCTGGCCATCGGATCGAGCCTGGCCCGCCCGCCCATCTTCGGCCTCATCTCGATCCTCACACCCGCGCAGGAGCAGGGCGAAACCATCGGCGTGGCACAAAGCTTCGGTAGTCTAGCGCGCATCGCCGGGCCGATCTTCGCGGGCAGCCTCTTTCACCTGCATCCATCTTGGCCGTATCTGGCCTGCGCGGCGGTGTCACTGGCGGCGGGGCTGCTGGCGTGGAGCAAATTACACCACGCGGTCAGGCCAGCCACCGAAGCGAAGCCAGCGAGTTAAGAAGACACTGAACAATGACTCAAACCACAGAGACACAGAGAACGCAGAGGTTGTTTTATCGGGCTTTCCCTCGGTGTCCTCTGTGCCTCTGTGGTTAAATCAGCGTTTCCTTAAGGCAACCGCTCTCCGCGCGCCGCCTCCAGCAGCCGATACCATTCCTCGCGTGTCAGATCGATGCGCGGTGCGTTCGCGCCCTCGCGGATTTTCTCCTGCTTGGTCGAGCCGACGATGGGCACGATCCCCGCCGGATGTTTCAACAGCCACGCGAGCGCCACCGTGCCGCGCGTGCTGCCGCGCACGCGGGCCAGCGCATCCAGCTCAACGACGACGCGCTCGACACGATAACTCTCCTGCGACGGCAGCAGCCGCCGCGCGCCCTCAGCGAGCAACCCGCCCGCGAGCGGACTCCACGCCAGCGGTGTAATGCGCTCGGCGAGGCATTGATCCAGCGTGCCGTCGGTGAAGGTGCCGAGATTCGCGAGGCTGATTTCCACCTGATTGACGAGGAGCGGGAAACTTAGCGCACGCTGCAAGGCGGTGAGCTGCGACGGGCGGAAGTTGCTAACACCGAACTCGCGCACCTTGCCTTGCTGGCGGAGTTGCGTGAACGCCACGGCCACTTCGTCGGGATTCATCAGCCAGTCGGGTCGGTGGAGCTGGTAGAGGTCAATAGTCTCGATGCCCAACCGTCGCAGGGATTGCTCGCAACTCCAGACGATATGCGCCGCTGAGAAGTCGTAGCGAACTGGCGCTTCCGGCAGCGGCTCGCCGGATTGCCGGATGCCGCACTTCGTCGCGATGAAGACGCGTTCGCGCATTCCGCTGACTTCACGCAGCACGTCACCGAAAGTTTTTTCCGCACGGCCGCCGCAGTAGATGTCCGCGTGGTCGAAGAGCGTGTAGCCCGCCTCCAGCGCCGCGAGGATGGCGGCGCGACCGACGGTGCGACCGAGCTCTTCCGTGTCCGCGATGCGCCAGCAGCCGTAGGCGAGCCGGCTGACGCGGAGGGAACTTTTGCCGAGGAGGATGGTGTTCATGTTGGCCGGACATCAGGAGCGGCGAACGAGATCAGCATCCCGATCCCGCGCCCCGTTTCGCTTCACTGCGCCGCAGCGTAAGCACGTCTCCTGAACGCGGGAAGGGAAAAGGCAACTTGTCCCAATGCGCTTTACTTGGCCCCGCACGGGACTTAGAAGAACTCGCGCTTTCTTGCAACCGGCCATCGAAGCCGTGTTGTCGGGAACGGACACATGGCAGAGAAGACCATCTACATCGCCGGACATCGCGGACTCGCAGGCAGCGCACTGCTGCGGCTCTACTCACGGCTGCCCGGCTGGCGTGTCATCATCCGCACGCACGCGGAACTGGAGCTGCGGGACGTCGCCGCCGTGCACGCGTTCTTCCGACAAGAGCGGCCCACACACGTTGTTCTCGCAGCCGCGCGCGTGGGCGGCATCAAGGCCAACGCGACGTTTCAAGTCGAGTTCCTCCTCGACAATCTGCGCATCCAAAACAACGTCATTGAGGCCGCCGCCGACTTCGGCGTGAGCAAGCTTCTCTTCTTGGGCAGCTCGTGCGTGTATCCGAAACACGCGCCGCAGCCGCTGCGCGAGGATGCCTTGCTCACCAGCACGTTGGAGGCGACGAACGAAGGTTACGCGCTCGCCAAGATTGCCGGGCTGAAACTTTGCGCCTACTACCACCGCCAGTATGGGCGCAATTTCATCAGCGCGATGCCGACGAATCTCTACGGGCCGAACGACAATTTCGACCTTGCGACGTCCCACGTGCTGCCTGCGTTGCTGCGGCGGTTTCACGAAGCGAAAGCCGCCAAAGCTCCTTCCGTCACCCTCTGGGGTAGCGGCGCGCCACGTCGCGAATTTCTCCACGCCGATGACTTCGCCGAGGCGTGCGCGGTGCTGATGGACTGCTACGAATCCGACCAGCTCATCAACGTCGGCGTGGGCGAGGACGAGGCAATCCGCGAGCTGGCGGAGCTGATCCGCGGCATAGTCGGCTACGCGGGCGACATCGTCTGGGACACCACGATGCCCGATGGCACGCCGCGCAAGCTGCTCGACGTCTCGCGCATCAACGCGCTGGGCTGGCGCGCGCGCATTCCGCTCGCGGAGGGCATCCGCAGCACTTACGAGTGGTATCTGGCGAATCGCGGCGGAAATTGAGGTTGCGGAGGTGGAGCGCGACCTTTAGGGAAACGCTGATTTAACCACAGAGGCACAGAGGACACCGAGGGAAAGCCCA
>CAYZJP010000138.1:0-12460 GCA_964478755.1 uncultured Klebsiella sp. | reverse complement strand
TCAAGCAGGTCGGCCTCTTCTTCTCGCTCGTGCAGGTGCCGCCCATTGACGGCAAGGCCTGACGCGTTCCCTCCGCTCGCATCGCCGCAAGCGGCTCTCAATCGCTCACGAGGCTGCCCGACTAGGCAGTCAGTTTCGCCTGCCCGTCGTATCTCGCGCTGCCTTTTCGTTGTCATTGCCCGGTCAAGAAACAGCAAGCCTATCACAAGCAAGGTGGAGCGGGTCTGCAGCGGCTGATCCAAGGTTTCGCCAGTGAAAGCGGGAGCGGGCAAGGTGCCCACCCCACAGACACGACAAAAAACAAATACAGACAGAAAGGCAGACACCATGAAAACAAACCTGAGAAACATCATCGCGCTCGGCACCGTTGCGGCCATCGCCATCGCCTTCACGGCCTGGCAGCCCCGCACCGCAAGTGCCGCCGATACGCCAATGAAAGGTGGGCAGCACCTGCTCCACTTGCAAAGCATCAACACGAAGGCTGAAGTGGACGCCCTTAAAACCGGTGACACCATTGCGATGGTCTGCGCCAAGTGCAAGACCGTCTGGCTCGCCCGCGTGAAAGCAGACGTCAAGGGCGCGCAAATCCTGAACGAAGGCGGCAGGCCCGTCGAATACATCGGCACCCACGCCTGCGCCGGCTGCAAGGACACCATCACCGTGGTCGGCCACAAGAAGGGCGACATCACGGAGCTGAAGCACACCTGCAACGCCTGTGGCGGCGAGGTCTTCTGCTGCGCGACCAAGCCCGGTGAAGGCACCAAGGGCATGGAGAAGAAGTAGTCGTAGTCCGAAAGCCACTGCGACTGTGCCGGAGGGCGAGACCAGCCCTCCGGCCAGTCGGCCGGGGACTTTCCGAAAACGCGCCGCGAGGGCGGCCAGAACGTGTTCCGCGAGGTCAGTTTCAAGTCCGGAACCTGCCAGCAAGGACATCCATGAACTCCTCCGCAGCGCGTCCCAACTCCGCGCCTCTGGTCGTGACGGCCCTCGTTCTCGTCCTGCTGGCCGGCTGCGTGAGGGTGCAGACCTCAACCGAGAAAGCGGCCCGGCAGCAACTGGAAATCGTGACCGCCACGTATCGGCCCGGTGATGCGCGGCCCGCCCTGCCCGTGTTGAAGGCCGAGTCGCCCCTGAGCGATTTCCTGACGCACGCGATGTTCACCCAGCCGCAGGTCGAGGCGGCCTATTACGACTGGGCGGCAGCGGTGCGGCGCGTCACGGTCGAGCGTTCGCTGCCGGACCCGCGCCTGACCTTCTCGGCGGACATTCAGGACGTGGTGATGGCGGTGATGCCCAGCGTGATGATGGATTTTCCCGGCCCCGGCAAGCTGCGCGCCGCCGCGAACGTCGCCGCCGCCGAGAGCGATGTGAAGTATTTCGCCTTCGAGTCCGCCGTGCTGCGGACGGCCTTCAACCTCAAGAAGCCATACTACCAACTTCACTTCCTCGACGCGAAGGTCGCGGTCAACCAGGAGACGCTGCGGCTGCTGGCGGATTTGGAGAAGCTCGCCCGGGCGCGCAACGAAGTCGGGGCGGTCACGTTGCAGGACGTGCTGCGGTCGCAGATCGAGCAGGAGCGGCTCGCCAACGAAATCGCCAACCTCCAGGACTCGCGCAATCCCCTGCTCACGCAGTTCCAAGGTGCGCTTGGTTTGAAGGCCGGAGCCGCCGCGCCGCCCGTGCCCACGAAGCTGGAGACGACACCACTTGATTTGAACTCCGACCGTCTGTTGGCCGACGCGCTGAACCGCAATCCCCGCCTCAAGGGCATGGCAGCGGAAGTGCGCCGCGCCGAGGCGTCGTTGCGGCTGTCCTACAAGGCGCGCGTGCCGGACTTCAGCCTCGGCCTCGAAGCAGACGCGAAGGCGGTGCCGACCATCTTCACTCCCCAGGCAGGTATGACGTTGCCCATCTGGCGCGACAAGATCGCCGCGCAGATTGCGGGCGCACAGGCCGAGAAACAGGCTGCCGCCGCGCGTTTGAGCGCCGAGCAAATCATGCTGGCGGTCGAGTTCGCGGAGAAGTCGTTCATGTTCCGCGAAGCCACGCGGAATCTCGAACTGCTCAACGGCCGCCTGCTGCCCAAGGCCCGCCAGTCGCTCGAAGTCGCGCGTTCCGGCTACGCGTCCGGCAAGGTGGATTTCATCAATCTCATTGACGCGCAGCGCACGCTGCTCGACTTCCGGCTGGCCGAGGTCGAGTCGCGCATCCAGCGCGAACTCGCGCTGGCCGAACTGTCCCTGCTCATCCTCGGAACTCCTCCGACGGGAGCGCCGCTGCTGCCGACGGCGACTCCAGCGGCCTCCACCGTGAACCCCAAACGCTGACTCGCCATGAACTCCTCCCCCTCGCGCGCCCGGCTGATTGCCGGCGTGCTGCTCGCCGTCCTCGTCCTCGGCGCGGCGGCCTTCTTCCTCTCGCGCCCGGGCCAGGACCACTTCCGGCACGCGGCGGGCGAGCAGCTTTACACCTGCGGAATGCACCCGCAGATCATCAAGAACAAGCCGGGCAACTGCCCCATCTGCGGCATGAAGCTCACGCCCGTCCGCAAACAACCGGGCGCAACAGGCGGCTCCACGAACGCTTCAACGAGTGCGGCCGGCGGCGAGCGCAAGGTGAAATACTACAAGTCCACCATGCTGCTCGGCGAAATCAGCCCCGCGCCGCGCAAGGACAGCATGGGCATGGACATGGTGGCCGTGTATGAGGACCAGGCGCAGGACAGTTCCCTCATCTCGGTGAGTCCCGTCACGGTGCAGACAATGGGCATCCGCACCGGCCTCGTCACCAGCGGGCCGTTGCGCCGCGCGATTCGCAGCGTGGGCACGGTCGAGTTCGATGAGACGTCGCTGGCCGAGGTCACGACAAAGTTCAAGGGCTGGATTGAGAAGCTTCATGTGGATGCGACTGGCAAGCAGGTTCACCGGGGCGAAACGCTCTTCGAGATTTACTCGCCGGAGCTTTACAGCGCGCAGGTGGAGTATGTGCTCGCGTTGAATCAGGATGGAGCCGGCTCGGCTTCGTTGAAGGCCAGCGCGCTCACCAAGCTGAAATTCTTCGACGTGTCGGACGAGCAGATTGCGGAGCTGGAGAAATCCCGGAAGGCGACAAAAACGCTGCGCGTGTCCGCACCGCGCGACGGCATCGTGGTGGAGAAGATGGTGGTCGAGGGCCAGATGGTGGACGCCGGCATGAAGCTCTACCGGCTGGCCGACCTATCGCTCGTGTGGGTGCTTGCGCAGGTCTATGAGCAGGACCTGCCGTTCGTGAAGCTCGGCCAGGAAACCGTGGTGAAACTCTCCTACCTGCCCGACCGCGAGTTCCGGGGACGCGTCACTTACATTTACCCGACGCTGGACGAGAAGACGCGCACCGCGCGGGTGCGAATGGAATTCCACAACCCCGGCTACTTCCTCAAGCCGGGCATGTTCGCCACGGTGGAGCTGGCGTCCGAGCTGGAGGCCGCCGCCGTGCTGGTGCCGGACATGGCCGTGCTGCGCAGCGGCGAGCACAACACCGTGTTTGTCGCGCTCGACGGCGGGCGGTTCGAGCCGCGCACCATCACGCTCGGTCCGCGCGCCGAAGGCAACCTGTATCAGGTGTTGAGCGGCTTGAAGGAAGGCGAGCGCGTCGTCACGTCCGGGCAGTTCATGCTGGATTCGGAAAGCCAGTTGCGCGAGGCGATTCAAAAGATGCTGCAACCGGCGAAGGCAGACGCGACCCCGGCGGCTGCCGCCGCCCATGCGGGCCATGCCGTGAGTTCCACCACCAACTCAACCGCAGCGCCCAAAGGCACGGTCGCCTACCTCTGCCCGATGCCCGAGCACGTCGCCATCAAGTATCCCAAGCCTAGCAAGTGTCCGCTGTGCGGCATGGCGTTGGTGCCCGTGACCGCCGAGGCGCTCGCGAAGCTCGTGCCGGGCGGCAAGGTGCTCCACTTCACCTGCCCCATGCCGGACCACGCCGACGTGAAGCTCGACAAGAGCGGCAAGTGTCCCAAGTGCGGCATGACGCTGATTCCGGTCATGCAGCCCGTGCCGTTGCCGGCCGCCGCCAGCGCCCCTGCCGCCCACAAGCACTGAGCCAAAGCCCGCGCCATGCTCAAAGACATCATAGATTTTTCGCTGCGGAACAAGTTCATCGTTCTGCTCGCCACGGTCGCGCTCGTGCTCGGCGGGCTGTTCGCGCTGAAGAACATTCCGCTCGACGCCATCCCCGACCTCTCGGACACGCAGGTCATCATCTACACGGAATGGCCGGGCCAGGCCCCGCAGATTGTGCAGGACCAGGTCACGTATCCGCTCACGACCAAGATGCTGTCCGTGCCCAAGTCCAAGGTCGTGCGCGGCTACTCGTTCTACGGCTACTCGTTCGTGTATGTGATTTTTGAGGACGGCACCGACCCGTATTGGGCGCGCAGCCGGGTGCTCGAATACCTCAGCGCCATCGGCGGGCAGTTGCCGCGCGGCGTCACGCCCTCGCTCGGCCCGGACGCCACCGGCGTTGGGTGGGCGTTCATGTATTCCCTCATCTCGACCAACCGCAGCCTCGCCGAACTGCGCTCGATGCAGGATTGGTATCTCAAATACCAGCTCACCTCGGTGGAGGGTGTCGCGGAAGTCGCGTCGCTCGGCGGCTTCGTGAAGCAGTATCAAGTCACCGTTGATCCGACGCGGCTCCGCGCCTACGGGCTTTCCATTTCCGACGTGGCGATGGCCGTGCAGAAGAGCAACGGCGAGAAGGGCGGACGCTCCATCGAGCTGGCGGAAAAGGAGTTCATCCTCCGCGTGCGCGGCTACATCGAGAGCCTTGAAGACTTGCAGAAGGTCGCCGTCGGCGTGGGCGAGAAGGGCGTCCCCATCCTGCTCGGCCAGGTGGCCAACGTGCAGCTCGGCCCGGACATGCGCCGGGGCATCGCGGAGTTGAACGGCGAGGGCGAGACGGTCGGCGGCATCGTCGTGGTGCGCTGCGGCGCGAACGCGCGGCAGGTCATCCTCGATGCCAAGCAGCGGCTCGACCAGGCGATGAAAGGACTGCCGCCGGACGTGAGTTACACCATCGCCTATGACCGCAGCGCCCTGATTCAGCGCGCCGTCAAGACGCTGGAGGAAAAGCTCATTGAGGAAAGCATCGTCGTGGCGCTGGTCTGTGTGGCCTTCCTGCTGCACCTGCGCAGCGCGCTGGTCGCCATCCTCATCCTGCCCATCGCCGTGCTGATGTCGTTCCTCATCATGCACGGGCAGGGCCTCAGCTCGAACATCATGTCGCTCGGCGGCATCGCCATCGCCATCGGCGCGATGGTGGACGCGGTCATCATCATGATCGAGAACGCCCATAAGCACATCGAGCGTGACGGCGGGAAGAAGGCGCACTGGGACATCATCCGCGACGCAGCCATCGAAGTTGGCCCGACACTGTTTTACTCGCTCCTCGTCATCACGGTATCGTTTATCCCGGTGTTCACCTTGCAGGCGCAGGAAGGGCGAATGTTCAAGCCGCTGGCGTTCACCAAGACCTATTCGATGGGCGCCGCCGCGCTGCTTTCCATCACGCTCGCGCCCGTGCTCATGGGCTACTTCATCCGGGGCAAACTGCTGCCGGAAGAGAGAAACCCGGTCAACCGTCTGCTCATCTGGCTCTACCACCCGGCGATTGATTTCGTGATCCGCCGGCGCTGGGCGGTCATCAGCAGCGCGGCCCTGCTCATTGCGTGGGTGTTCTTCCCGTGGAACTGGGCGGTGACGCAGCGGTTGCCCGAAGGGCCGACGAAAGCCTTCGCAACGAAAGCCGGCAAGTTGTTTCCCTACCAGAATCTCGGCTCCGAGTTCATGCCGCCGCTCTACGAAGGCGATCTGCTCTACATGCCGACGACGTTCCCCGGCATCTCGCCCACCAAGGCCCGGGAGCTGGTGCAGACCACCGACCGCATCATCAGGAGCTTCACGGAGGTGCATCATGTCTTCGGCAAGATCGGCCGCGCCGAGACCGCCACTGACCCCGCGCCCTTCGACATGGTGGAGACGACCATCATGCTCAAGGACGAGCAGGACTGGCCGGTCGTGGACATCAAGGACGAGCAAGGCAACGTCGTCGCCCACCGCCGCCGCACGCCGGATGAACTCGTGGACGCGCTCAACGCCGCCATCCAAATCCCCGGCCTCAACAACGCATGGACGATGCCCATCAAGACGCGCATTGACATGCTCGCCACCGGCATCAAGACGCCGGTAGGCATCAAGGTCGCCGGAGCCAGCCTCGTCGAGTTGGAGCGCATCGCATCCGAGTTGGAAGTCGTCGTGCGGCAGGTGCCCGGCACGACGAGCGTCTTTGCCGAGCGCGTCATGGGCGGCAACTACATCGAGTTCACCATCAACCGCGACGAGATTGCCCGCTACGGCCTCAAGGTCGGCGATGTGCAGGAGGTGCTTGAAGTCGCCCTCGGTGGCATGCCGCTCACGACCACCGTCGAGGGTTTGGAACGCTACTCGGTGAACCTGCGCTACGACCGGGACTACCGCGAGAACCTGGAGGCGCTGCGCGAAATCATCATCCCCACGCCCACCGGCGCGCAGGTGCCGCTGGGCCAGTTGGCGAAGGTCGGGACCGTGCGCGCCCCGATGGGCGTCAAGAGCGAGGGAGCCGTCCCGAACGCGTGGATATACGTGGACGTGAAGGGCGTGGACATCGGCACCTACGTCCAGATGGCGCGGCGCGCCGTCAACGAGGCCGTCGCCAGCGGCACCGTGAAGCTGCCGAGCGGCTACAACATATTCTGGAGCGGGCAATACGAATATATGCTCCGCGCGCAGCAACGGCTGATGATCGTGGTGCCGCTCACGTTGCTCATCATCATCCTCATCATCTACCTCAACACCCATTCGGCCATCAAGACGGCCATCGTGCTCCTCGCGGTGCCGTTCTCGCTGGTCGGAGCCTTCGCGATTCTCCACTGGCTCGGCTACAACCTGAGCGTGGCCGTCTGGGTCGGCATCATCGCGCTTGCCGGCCTCGACGCCGAGACCGGCGTTGTCATGCTCCTCTACCTCGACCTCGCCTACGAGCAGTGGGTGAAGGACGGCAAGATGCGCAGCCTCACCGATTTGCGCGACGCCATCTACCACGGCGCGGTGAAGCGGGTCCGGCCCAAGGCCATGACCGCCTGCGTCATCATCGCCGGCCTGCTGCCCATCCTGTGGAGCCACGGCGCGGGGGCGGACGTGATGAAGCGCATCGCCACGCCGATGATCGGCGGCGTCATCACCTCGACGCTCATGGAGCTGCTTGTTTATCCCGCCATCTTCTACGTCTGGCGCTCGCGGCAAGGGCTGCGGGCCTCACCGCTATCAGCCATCAACCACAACTAACCACTCAAACCTTTATGTTCCAATTCGACGCCAGCGACCCCGAATGCAGCTACGTCCAGTGCGCCGTGTGCGATAAGCTTATCAACGGCGGCAAATGGTATGCGCGCATCAAGCACGACGAATGGATGGTCGCCCTCTGCTGCCCCCTTTGCACCGAGGTCTTCCAATCCAAACCTCACGCCTACATTCGCCGCATTGAAACGCTCGGGCAAATGCGCTCGCCCGCCAGCGAGGATGGTTGAGCAAATATGCTGCCTTCCCGGCCTGAAATTGGTATCCGTTCCCCCATGCCAGTCCGCCCGCCTGAGCCTGCGCCGCCCACAATCTTCGTGGTGGACGATGATCTCGGTCTGGCCCGGCTCATCGAACGCGCACTCAAGCGCGCCGGTTACGCCACCGCCTCCGCCAATTCAGGACACGACGCGTTGCTCTGGCTCGGCGAGCACCGGCCCGACCTGCTCCTCCTCGACCTCAAGTTGCAAGACATCGAAGGCCGCGAACTCATCAGCCAGCTCGAGGCGCTGGAGCGGACTGTCCCTTTCATCGTCATCACCGGTCAGGGCGATGAGCGCGTCGCCGTGGAGATGATGAAGCGCGGCGCGCTCGATTATGTGGTCAAGGACGCGCAATTCCTCGAACTCGTCCCCACCGTCGTGCGGCGGGCACTCGCGCAGCTTGAACGCGACCGCCGGCTCGCTGCTGCCGAGGACGCGCTCCACCGCAGCGGGGCGATGCTGGCCATGGCCCAGCAAATCGCTCATCTCGGCAGCTATGAGGTCGAACTGGCGTCGCCATCCAAGCCGCGCTGGACGGATGAGCTGTTCCACATCCTCGGCGTGGAGCCGGAGACCTTGGAGCCGCTGTCCGATGAATTCTTCGACCGTCATGTCCACCCCGACGACCGCGCGCGCGTGCGGCAGACGATCGAGGAGGGCATCCGCCATGCGCACGGCTGGGAATTCGAGTATCGCATCGTCCGCCCGGACGGCGAGGTGCGGCACATCCACAGTTCCAGCGAGGTTGTCCTCGTCAGCGGCCAGCCGCGCAAGCTCGTCGGCACCATGCACGACATCACCGAGCGCCGGCGGCTCGAACAGGAAATCCTCCACATCAGCGAGCAGGAGCAGCGGCGCATCGGGCAGGACTTGCACGACGGCATCTGCCAGCAGCTCGCCGGCATCGAGCTGATGAGCCAGGTGCTGGAGCAGGCGCTGGCGCGCAAGTCCAAGAAGCACTCCGCGCAGGCCGGGCAGATCGCCGCCCAGATGCGCGAGGTCATCGCCCAGACGCGGATGCTCGCCCACGGCCTCTGCCCCGTGGTCCTGGAATCCGAGGGCCTCATGTCCGCGCTCCAGGAGCTGGCGCATGGCACCGCGAAGATATTCGGAGTCGAATGCGTCTTCCGTTGCGACCGCCCCGTGCAAATCCACGACGACGCCACCGCCACCCACCTCTACCGCATCGCGCAGGAAGCCGTGGCCAACGCCCTCAAGCACGGCAAGCCCCGCCACGTCGAGATCGGCCTCGCCGCCGAGGCGGACCGCGTCATCCTCGCCGTGAAGGACGACGGCTGCGGCATCCCGGCCCCGCCGCCCCACAACGGCGCGGGCCTGCGCATCATGCAATACCGAGCCGGCACCATCGGCGGCTCTCTCGTCGTCCAGCGCGGCGAGCCGGACGGCACCGTGGTCGCCGTCTCCGTGCATCAGCCTGCCCCGCCGGCCAAACCGGAATCCGCCCGATGAAAACCAAAAAGAAAAAGCCCGCCGCCCCACGGCAGAAGAAAATCCTCATCGTGGACGACCATCCGATGATGCGCGACGGCCTCGCCGCCCTCATCAGCGCCCAGCCTGACCTCGCCGTCTGCGGGCAGGCCGCCAACGCCCGCGAAGCCATGCAGGCCATTGAATCCCTCCCCCCCGACCTCGTGCTCATGGACATTTCCCTGCCGGGCAAGAGCGGCCTCGAAGCCGTCAAGGACATCCAGGCGCTCGCCTCCGGCCTGGCCGTCCTCGTCCTTTCCATGCACGACGAATCCCTCTACGCCGCGCGTGTCCTGCGCGCGGGGGCGCGCGGTTACGTCATGAAGCAGGAGGGCGGCAAGCGCATCATGGAAGCCATCCGCGCCGTGCTGGAAGGCCGCGTCGCCGTCAGCGAGAAAATGTCCGCGCGCATCATGGACGCCTTCACCGGCCACCGCGCCGGAGCCGCCACCGCGCCCGTCGAGGCGCTCACCGACCGGGAATTCGAGGTCTTCCAGCTCATTGGCCGGGGCCGAAGCACGAAAGAAATCGCCGCGCAGCTCCACCTCAGCGTCAAGACGGTGGAAGTCCACCGCGTCAACATGAAGGCCAAGCTCAAGCTGGCCACCAGCCCCGAACTCGTCCACTACGCCGTCCGCTGGATCGAGTCACAAGCGGCTGCCGGACATTGACGCAGTGGCCGTTGGGGGCGCGTAAGCGTTTCCCCTAGCAGACTAAGCGGGACGGCTAGTGCGATTCAGGGCGACCCCCAATGGGCAAGCGAACGCGGCATCACTTACCGTCCCAGCCATGACAACGCATTGGAACGGCTCGCTGACCGAAGCAACTCATCTCCTCCCCGCCGAAAGCGCCAGCGACGCGAGGCGTTCCCGGCGCTTAGGCGCGCAGCCGCAGCATTCTTATCTGCTGATGACGATGGAAGCCAACGAAGTGTTCCTCGCCTGTCTGGAAGTCACGCCAGACTACTCCCACTGCGGCATCAACGAGTAGCTCGGTCGCGGTGACAGCGAGGTGAATCGGTCGCTGACGCAACGACGGACGACTCCAATCCTCCCCACGATTGTTTTCTGAGTGGCGTCGCGCGGCTGGGATGAGCAGACTGCGGCGATGAAACCCTCGCTGGTGTGGCGGGCAATGCGTGGCGCGTGGATGGTGATCGCGTTGCTCGCGGCGTTCAGCGCGCCGGCGCAGGAAACCACCAACGGCTTTGCCGTCGGGGATTTCCTGCTCGCCCCACTGCGCATCCACCTGCTCACCGCGACGAACGAGCCTGCCATCCACACCACGCTCACGAGCAACGACGTGACGCGCATCCTCGGCAAGGTCAACCGCGTCTGGGCGCAGGCGGGCATCACGTTCTATCTGGAATCTCTCCGCGTGGAGCCGGCGGCGAACACCGAGGGCTTCCGGGACAGCGTGAAGACCAACAACGACGCGCTCTTGCGCCTGCGACCGGATTCGAGCAAGGGCACGAACGTCTTCCATGTCTATTACCTGAAGCAGTTCGGGCCGAACGGCATTTGCATTCGCGGCATCAACTTCGTGAAGGACACCGCCCGCCTGAAGGAAGTCGAGGGCGGCATTGACGAGCCGCTGCCGCGTGTCACCTCGCATGAACTCGGCCACGCGCTCACGCTGCCGCACCGGCAGGACGTGACCAACCTGCTCGCCTCCGGCACGACCGGCACCTGGTTCAACGAGGCGGAAATCAAGCAAACCCGCGAAGCGGCAAAGCAACGGCCGTGGATTGAATCAGCGGAAGCTGTGCGGCGTAAGGCGGAGGAATTGCAGGGACCGGAACAGACAGTCGAGGCGCGCAAGCTTTGGCAGCGCCTCGCCCACGTCCCGCTGGACTGCGAGCCGGCCCGCCTCGCCCGGCAACGCGTGAAGGAACTGGCGAAGTAGCGGCGCATGAGCACCCCGCCCGTTGCCGCCGTCCACAACTCGCTGTCCATTGACACGCACCGGCGCGCGGCTTGGTGGCTGGCCGGGTCGAGCACGGCTTTCGTGCTGTGGCCGGGCAGCATCCCGAAGTTCTTCTTCCTCGGCGTGGCGTTCTGGCTCGCGTGCCGCGTGTTCCAACCGCGCGCGTTGACGGTAGGTTGCGCTGGCTTCGCCGCCGCGCTGTATGCCACGACGTTCTTGCTCACGCCGGTTTGCGCATCGCAGGCGTTGGGTGCGCCTGGCGCACCCGTGGTTGCTTCTCCCATCGTTCAACTGGCGCTGCTTGGCTTCGGCTGCGTTTGGGTGCGGCTGGCAATCGCCGCTGCTCCGCCCGTGTTCGAGCACATGGCCGCGCTGCGATGGCGCTTTGCATTGCTGTGGCCGTTGCTGCTCATCGCTGCGTTCTATCTGCCGTGGACGGCGGACATCGCCTACGGTGGCGACGAGCACTACCATCTCAAAGCGCTCGTGGTGAGCCGAGTGGAGGGCGCCGAACTCCTCGGCCACGGATGGTTTGCCGCATTGCTTCTGATGTGGCTCGGCGTGGGCGTCTGGCTGGCCACTCGTGCCGGCAACTTCATGACTCGCTCGTCTCCTCTGCGCTGGTGGGTCGTTGCCGTCATTGCGCTCGCGGCGCGCGCACCGTGGCTGCTGTCCGAGTCCATGCTGCAAGACCCTTTCAATCAGGACCGGATGCTGCGCTACCCCGGCAGCCAGCCGTGGTTGGGTGCGTGGTTGTGGGAATTCACCCGCGGCAACTGGGGCGCAGGCGTGCTGTTCGGTTTTGAAACGCTCCGGTTCACACCCGTGCTCGCGGTGTTCCTCCTCGGTCTGGTGCTGGGTCAGGAAAAGCGTTGGCGCAAGGCCCCGCCCGTCCTGCCCCTGATGGGCGCGCTTGCGGTCGCAACCATTCCTACGCTGCTTTACCACGGCACGCTGCTCTATTTGGAACTCGCGCTCATCCCGCTGCTCGCGCTGCTCGTGCGCGAAGGCCGACGCTGGCTGCTGGCCTCGCCCGAACGACTGGCGGGCAGCAACGCGTGGTGGGCCGCGCTCGCGCTGGGCTTTCTCAAGGACACCGGCATCATCGCCGTCGGCATTCTCTGGCTGGCGCGCGCGTTGGTGAGGGGAACTTTTCTGACGCGACGAGGCGAGTGGAGCGGCCAAGCGGCGTTGGCCGAAGCGCGTGTCGCGTTCGTCACGCTCGGTCCCGGCGTGCTCTACCTGCTGCTGCGCTCGCTGCACGGCTCGCGGCCTTACCAGCCTCACTTCGAGAACTTCCTCTCCGCCGAAATGTGGGTTCGGGCACTGCGCGCCGTGGTCGAACAATTTGGTTGGGTCTTTCCTAGTTGAGCGGGTGTGAACGGGTTTCATTCAAGAGCAACGAGT
>CAYZJP010000137.1:0-12480 GCA_964478755.1 uncultured Klebsiella sp. | reverse complement strand
ATCCCATCGCTCCATGCGCTCACTCGCGGTAGTCCACCAAATCGGGGCAAGGGCAGAGCAACTTGTCTTGGGTGATGGCCGCGAAGTCTCCGGAGACGCCCAAGTTGTTCCGGGTGACGGGCACGAAGTCTCTGGTGACAGCCACCAAGTCATCGGGAACGCCCGCGACTTCATCGGGGACGGGGACGAAGTCATCCGGGACGCCCGCGAAGTCTTGGGTGGCGGGCACGAAGTCTCCGGACGCGCCCGCGAAGTCTCGGGTGAGACCCAGGAACCTTCGGGTGTGACACAAAAAGCTCCGGGTGAGACAGAAACTTCTTCGGGTGAGACACAAAATGTCATCGGTGGCACAGAAGAATCCCCCGGTGGCACACTTGGAGGCTTGGGTGGCGCACTTTTGGTGGCCGGAGACGCTCCTTTTCTCCCGCTCCCTTCATCGGATGAGGGGAGCGGGCCGGGGTGAGGGGTGGCGCGCGACGGCGTGGGTGGCCGCACCCCTCAACCGGCCTGCGGCCACGTTCTCCCCTCGCTCCGCGAAGGGAGAAGGGGACGCCAAGCCGCCAAGGCGCTGAGGGAAAGCCCACGGCGGGCAAAGCAACTCCCCTACCCATGAACCGGGTAGGGCCGACCTGCCGGTCGGCCACGGGTCTGACCACGGGCAGGCCGCGCAGCAACGCGGCCCCACCACGCGCTCCGCGTCTGAAGCCGGGCGGCAGGGTGCCGGTGCAAACCAGAGCGGATGAGAAGACCTCCTCTCCCAGCGGGAGAGGCCGGGTGAGGAGAAAAGGGACGCATGCCTTTGGTGGGCAGCACGCCAACTGACTTCGTGGCCGTTCTCCCTCACCCCAACCCTCCCCCGCTGGGGGAGGGAGAAACGCAGGCCGCGCCGGAGGAGGGAGACCTTCCCGTGATGTCCTGCGTCCTCGCGCCTTTGCGGCCTTGCGTTTAAGCGGAAACCCCATGCGCGGGGTCGGTCTGGCGCTGTTGGCCCTATTCGGACACCAGCTCACAGACCGTGATCGTCAAGCCCGGCTTAAAGGGAAAGTGCTGGAGGAGGGACTTCACCGGCGGGCCATTCAGACCGAGGCGGTCGGCGGCGCGGAAACAGCAGACCGTGTTGGAACGCGTGGCCCCGCGCCCGTTCCAAGCGGTGACCCGATAGAACCACACCTCACCCGGCTCGGGGATCACTTCAAACTCGCAGTTGCGCGTCTCGCCGATGGTTTCGTAGGTCTTGCCATCGGGCGTGCGCTCGATGCGGTAGCCGGAGACGGGCGCGCGGTTGCGGGGCGGCTGCCAGCGGAGCAGCAGGTTGCCGCTGAACCAGCACTGGCCGTCCAATCTATACACCGAGGAGGGACGGCGGGTGGTGAAATGCGGCACGGTGGCCGGGTATTCGAGGTCGTAGATGGTTGCCATAGTCCCGACAGGATGCCGGAGGGGGTCGGACATCCGTGGGGTGGGGGAAGGCCGCGAGGAAGAAAAAACATTTGGCTGCGAAAGGGCGCGCAGGGCGCAAAAGAGTTTCACGCGAAGCGCCGATGGCGGCCTGCCTGCCTCCTTCTCCCAGCGGGAGAAGGCCGGGATGAGGGAGAGCGGCGGCGGCGGCTTCACGTCATGCGACATCGTCCAGACCACGCGGCTTTTCTCCCTCACCCTAACCCTCTCCCGCTGGGCGAGGGGAGGCGCTCGACCGCGTCAATGCTGCTCGTCGGTGCGGTAGGGCGTGGGTTCTTCTTTGACGCCGTAGAAGTGGGCGGCGTCCATCTCGGCTTGGACGGCGTTGGGCTGCGGGCCGGTGGGGGTGGCGTGTTTCTGGCGCGGGATGCGCCTGGGCTTGGCGGCGGCGGGAATGAGCGGGGCGGTGAGCCGCTCGTAAAGGGCGAAGAGATGCTCCACCCGCGCCCGGTCATGCGGGAACGGCTCCCGGCGGTAACAACGGTCCACCGCGCGGTCGAGCGCGGCGTGGGCCTTGGTGAGCACGGGCGGCGTTTTGATGGGGTCGTAAAGCACCGCGAGGCTCAAAGTGGGGAACTTCTTTCGCGCATCGAGCACGGCTTGCGCGGCAGCTTCCACGGTATCTCGGGCCACGTAGGTCACTTGCTCCGGCCAGGGAAAGTTGTTGTAAACGATGTTGTTGGAATACTGGTAACGGCTCTCCAAACGTCCTGCCACGCAGCGCATCCAAACGTTGTGCATGGCGGAGGACAGGACTCCAAAGTGGAACCGGGTCGCACCGGGGATAATCAGCGCACTGCCGCTGGCGATGACGTCCGGTTTGAGAAAACCGACGGGAATGTATCGGCGATTTTCGGACGAGACTTTGGGGACGAGCAGATACGGCGTGGACGGCTGGCGAATCTCGCCAAACAAGGTTGGGGTCAACGCGAGCTCTTTGGTTTGGGGCCGATTGCTCCGCTCCCGGAACCGCCTTACACCCTCGATGCGCGCCCGGAGCAGCGGAGATTGGTCGAGCAGTTCCGGCGGCGCATCCACCAGCCAGAGGCACCAGCGCTCCGTGTCGTTCAAGAACTCGTCCCCGCCAAACAAGCGCCGGACAAACGGTCGCAGTGCGGGACATTCGGCCAGCAGCGCGTCCCGGTGTTCCCGCGAGAGGATGAGGCCTGCCTCGTCACCGTGCTGGCGGTCCTTATCAATCATCATGCTGCCGTAGAAGATGGCCGGCGCGCCGTTGATGGGCTTGGTGCAGGTGCGGACGGTCGTGTCGGAGCCTTCGAGGAGATACGGATTGATGTTCGTGGCCGAGGCCAGCACCGCCGAGCCGTCGGGCCGGTCATACTCATAGATGTGCTTGGGCATCCGGTCGAACGCGCCGAAGCCGATGATGACGACGTGGACGTGCGCCTTGCCGCGCGCCTCGCTCATCCAGCTAAAGGTGCGGTGCGCGAAGTGAATCTTGAGATGCCAGCGGCTGAACAGGTCGCTCCACAGCACGCCGACTTGCTCGCCCTGACAGATGCTGTTCGTGGAGACGAAGGCGCAACGGATGCGGGTGCCTTGGATGTATTCCGCCGCCTTGCGATACCAGCAGGTGACGAAGTCGAGGATGCCCGCGCCCTTCACGTCTCCCCACACCAGCTTCATGTCTGACTTCTGCGCCGCGTTCTGTTCCTTCTTCCCCACGAACGGCGGGTTGCCCAGCACATAGCTGCATTCCGCCGGCGGGAGGAAGAGCTTCCAGTCCAAGCGCAGGGCGTTGTCGCAACGGACGTGCGGGGATTTCTTGAGCGGCAGGCGCAGGAAGCGTTCGCCAAAGGTCTCGCTCACGCGCAGGTTCATCTGGTGGTCCAGCAGCCACATCGCCACCTCGGCAATCAGGCTGGGCCACTCGGAGATTTCCAGGCCGTAGAACTGGTCCACGTCCACCCGGCAGAAGGCCTTGAGGTCCAGCTTGAGGGTCTGTTCCTTGCCGTAGCGCTCCTTGAGCACCTCCAGCTCCAGCAGGCGCAGTTCGCGGTAGGTCAGGACGAGGAAGTTGCCGCAGCCGCACGCGGGATCGAGGAATTTGAGGCGTGCGAGCCGCTCATGGAACTCGTCGAGGCGGCCCTTGCGCCGCGCGGAGCGGTCGGCCTTGATTTGATCGAACTCGGCCCGCAGGTCATCGAGGAACAGGGAGCGGACGACCTTCATGATGTCGCGCTCGCTGGTGTAATGCGCGCCCTGCTGGCGGCGCTCGCGGTCCTCCATCACGCCCTGGAACAGGGAGCCGAAGACGGCGGGAGAAATCTTCGCCCACTGGAAGCGGCAGCAAGCGAGCAGGGCGTTCCGCATATCGGTGTTGAAGTCGGCGAAGCCCAAACGCTCCTCGAAGAGCCGGCCGTTGACGTAGGGGAAGGCAGCCAGTTCCTCTTCGAGGCGCGGCGAGCGACGGTCCGTCGGCGTGTTGAGCACGTCGAAGAGATGATTGAGCTTTGCACCGAGGTCGGAGCCGTCGGGGTGCGTGCGGTGTTCGAGAAAGGAGAGGAAAGCGTTCGGCTCGAAGATGGAAGTGTCCTCGGCGAAGAGGCAGAAGAGCACACGGACGAGGAACCGTTCCAGATCGTGGTCGCGCAGGCCGCCGTGCGCGAGGGCATCGTGCAGGTCGGCCATGACCTGATACGCCTTCTCGTTGGCCGGGTCTTGCGGGTCGAGGCGGATGGCCTGCTCGCCCTTGATGAAGGCAAACTCGCGGACGTGCTTGTGCAGCTCGGCAAGCGGAAACTCCACGCGGTTGAAACGAACCCGGTCGAAGAGCGGCAAACCCCGTTGGTCCTCCGGCTCCAAGTCCAGCAGGGCAATGCGGGCGAAGTCGGACAGGATGATATAGCGCGGCAGTTCGTCGCTCCGGCCCGTGTTGAGCAGGTCCTGCATATAGCCGAACGCCTGGGTTTGAGCGCGATCAAGGTCTTCGCCCCGCGACTTGTGCTCGGCGAGCATCTTGCCGCGCCAGAAGAGGTCAATGCGGCTGTAGTTGCCGCCGAGATTGCGCACCGGGGCCTCGAAGCTCGCCACCGAACGACGGGGAATGCCGAAGACGTTGAAGAACTCGTTCCAGAAGGTCTGGCGCTCGGCCTGCTCGTTGCCCTCGCCCTTCCAGTCGCGCGCAAACCGCACGGCGCGGTCACGGACTTCATTCCAAGAAAGGCTCATAGGTCAGGTGAATCAGCTAAAGTGGAAGCGCCCGACCAGCGGGCAAAGCGGGTCTTTGATCTGGTCGCGAACGTTGTCCTGCCGTTCGCCGGAAGTTTCTCCCGGCATCATGCCCTTCAGTTTGGTGGAGTTCACGATGTCCGTGAACATGAAGGTGACGAGGCCGGACGGGAGGGGTCCGGTCGGGAGCGCCGGGAGCGCTGGTGCGTCCGCCATGAGCCGACGCTAGTAAGTCACCGTCTTTCTGCCAAGTGAGGAAGTGACGGGGAGGAAAATCCAGTCCGCTGATTGTCCCGCCGCCCGCCCGCACCGGTCTTCTCCCACGGTGGGGGCGGGGGAGAAGCGGGCCGGGCGCGCCGGGCTACTTGAGTTCCTTCACGTAGAGGTTGCGGAACTGCATGAGGCTGGACGCGCCGACGAGTTCGCCGGTCTTGGGGTTGCGGCCGCCGTGGTGCTGGAGGGCGAGCCTGCCCTTGGCCGGGACGCCGGGGAGCTGGGCGTTCTCGATGACGGTCTTGCCGTTGAGCACGACGGTGAGGCGGTCGCCCTGCATCGTGATCTCGAAGGTGTTCCATTCGCCGACGGGTTTGTCGGCGCGCATTTTCGGAGTGACGCCGGCACGGACGGCGGCGGGCATGGTCTTGTCCATGCGGTAGCCATAGACCTCGCCGGAGCCGACGGGCCAGCACCAGATGTTGACCTGGGCCTTGCCCACGCCGCGCAGGTAGATGCCGGAGTCGGCATTGGGGCGGAGGGTGAGGATTTCCTTGCCGTCGGGGCCGAGGCGGTGGGAGCCGTCGGGCAGCACGTCGGGCATGGGATAGAGGCCGGTGGTGCGCTTGATGCGCCAGTCCATGCGGAGGATGAAGTCGCCGTATTCCTGCTCGGTCCAGAGGTGCTTCTCGCCCTTGGCCTCGCTCTCGGCATCGTAGTCAATGACGCCGTCGAGCACCTTCCAGTGGCCGTGGTCGCCCTCGGGGACGGTCCAGCCGGCGAGGTCTTTGCCGTTGAAGAGGGCGGTGAAGCCGGCGGGCGCGGCGGCGAACGAGGTGGAGGCCACGAAGGCAAGGGCGAGGGCGAAGGTCAGGCGCGGCAGCGAGGAGGCTTTCATGCGCGCACTCTGGGAGGCTCCGGTGGAACCGTCAAGGCAGGGAAAGAGCGCGCCCTTGTCCCCGTGGGCATCCGCGTCCCGTTCCCCCGCCGTGCGCAAGGAACCGGATGCGAAAGCAAAACGGGCGTCCCCTGCGGAACGCCCGTTCAGGTCGGAGGCATCGGATGCTCAGGCCACGCCGATCTGGTAGCGGACAAAGCGGCGGACGGTGACTTCGTCGCCGAGGGCCTTGCCGACGGTGGCGATGTGCTCCTTCACCGTAAGCTCGCCGTTCTTCTTCACGAAGCCCTGCTCGACGAGGCAGACGGTCTGGAAGTATTTCTCGCGCTTGCCCCGGAGGATGTTCTCCATGGCGCCGGCGGGCTTGCCCTTGAGCGCGTCGGAGTTGCGGGCGATGTCGTCCTCCTTCTGGAGGACTTCGGCGGGAATCTCCTCGCGGCGGACGGCGGTGGGATTGCCGGCGGCGATTTGCAGGGTGATGTCGCGGACGAGTTCCTTGAAGGCGTCGCTGGCGACGGTGGCCTCCCTGCCCGCGCCGACTTCGACGAGCACGCCGACCTTGGCCCCGGTGTGGATGTAGGCGGCGATGAGACCGTTGCCGGTGACTTCCCAACGGAGGTGGCGGTGGAGGCGGACGTTCTCGCCGATCTTCGCGACGGCGGCGACGCGGTCGGGTTCGAGGTCGGCGGACGGATTGCCGGCGATCTTTTTCGCCAGCTCGTCGCAGAAGGCCCTGAACTGGTCGTTCTTGGCGACGAAGTCGGTCTCGCAGTTCACTTCGAGCAGCACGCCGACCTTGGAGCCAGGCACGATGTGCTGGGCGATGACGCCCTCGTTCGCGGCGCGGTCGGCCTTTTTCGCGGCGCTGGCGACGCCTTTTTTGCGGAGCCAGTCCACGGCGAGGTCGAGGTCGCCGTTGTTCTCGGTGAGCGCCTTCTTGCAGTCCATCAAGCCCGCGCCGGTCATCTCGCGGAGCCTGCCTACGTTTGCAGCGGTGATTTCAGCCATAATTCGTGGGGAGAGTTGAAAGTTGAAGGTTGAAAGCGACGAGGAGCGCGTGGCCTCCCCGTCCGCATTCGTGATGAATGTCCGCTAGGCCGTGACCGGGGTGGCGAGGGCGGCGAGCGTCTCAACGGGCACGGCCGGGGCCGGCTCAGGCGCCGGCTCGACGGGCTGCGGCCGGTTCTTGCCATACTTGGCCTCGTATTCGGCGCGGGCCGTGCCGCACGCCTCGGTCACGCCGGCAAGGATCAGCCGGACGGAACGAAGCGCGTCGTCGTTGCCGGCGACGGGGTAGTCCACGAGGTCGGGGTCGGCGTTCGTGTCCACGATGGCGACGAGCGGGATCTTGAGCTTGCGGGCTTCGGCGACGGCGTTGTGTTCGCGTTTGATGTCCACGACGAACATCGCGTCGGGCATCTTGTCCATGTTGCGGATGCCGTCGAGGTTCTTGACGAGGCGCTCCAGCTCGCGGCCCAGCGCGGATTGCTCCTTCTTGCCGTATTTGCCGGCGGAGCCGTCGGCGAACATGGCCTCGAGCTTCTTGAGGCGGGCGAGCGAGCGCTTGAGGGTCTTGAAATTGGTGAGCGTGCCGCCGAGCCAGCGCTCGGTGACGTGCATCTGGCCGCAGGACTTGGCGGATTCCTTGATGGCCTCCTGCGCCTGCTTCTTGGTGCCGACGAAGAGGACGTTGCCTCCGCCGCGCACCAGGCCGCCGAGGAATTCGCAGGCCGCCTGCAACTGCGCGGCGGTCTGGCTCAGGTCAATGATGTGAATGCCGTGCCGCGCCTCGAAGATGAACTTCTTCATCTTGGGATTCCAGCGCTTGGTCTGGTGGCCGAAGTGGACGCCCGCCTCCAGCAACTCTTTGAT
This sequence comes from uncultured Klebsiella sp., assembly GCA_964478755.1. GTDB lineage: Bacteria > Verrucomicrobiota > Verrucomicrobiia > Limisphaerales > SXTU01 > SXTU01. Next base: position 4,847 of record CAYZJP010000137.1, on the reverse strand, counting down.
ACCGATGGTCATCATGTGTTTAACGGTTCCGGTTGGTTGTCAGCCCGCATCGCGATCATCGCGACCGGCCATCCCGCAGAACTCGGGATTTATTTGGTGTTACGATGGCCGCCCCCGCCCACACGGGCCGAGGCTGTTTGGTTTAAGGCCGTTCCTTCCCGCCGTCTGACCGGCGAAAAGAGGGCGCACCGTAGCAGCCAGCCGCAGGGTGGCAATGCAATTTTCCGAGAAAGGGATTGCGCGGGCAGGCGCTCAGGACACAAATCGAACCACCGTGACCGCACGCCGCCCTCAATTCTCAACTCCCCGCTCCCCGCTCCCTGCTCCCCTCGAAGTCATCATCCTCGCCGGCGGCCTCAGCTCGCGCATGGGCCGGGACAAGGCCCGCCTGCGCTGGCGCGGACGCACGTTGTTCGCCTGGGTGCGCGTCGCGGCCCGCGCGACCGGCTGGCCCGTGCGCGTCATCCGCCACGACCTCGTGCCGCGCTGCGGCCCGCTCGGCGGTGTCTGGACCGCCTTCCAACGCGGCCGCGCGCGACGCCTCGTCTTCCTCTCGTGCGACATGCCGTTCGTGACGCCCGAGCTGATTCGCGCCGTGGCGGAGCGGAAGGGCAGGGGAGTTTTCACCGTGACGGCGGACGGCGCGGGCTTTCCCTTCGCACTCGACCGCGACGCATTCCCGAACATCGAACAAGCCCTCGCTGAAAAACGCCTCTCCCTCCAATCCCTCGCGACGCGCCTGCGTGCGCGACGACTCCGCCTGCCCGCCGCGCGGCGGGCCGAGCTGCGGAATCTGAACACGCCGGAAGACCTTGCCGACGCAATATCGTGCGGAAAGGCACTTGCCCGGCCCGGCGACGGTCAGTAGCGTGCGCGCATGGAACCGAATGAAAATCCGTTGCCACCGCCGGTCACGCCGAGTCCGGCCACGCCGCCGCCGCTGACGCCGCCGCCGCTGGCTTCCGCCCCGCCGCCGCAGTTTGTTCTGCCTGCGAAGACTTCCCCGCCGCGTCGCGGGCGCGGGTGGATCTGGCTGCTGGTGTTGCTGGTGATCGGTGGCCTCGGCTACTGGGGATTCAGCCACATAAGTTTCCACGCCGGGCATTCCCGCGCGGCACGCCTGGACGGGAAGTCTTACGATGAGAATGTGCTCACGGACTTCGACACGCCGGACAAGATCGTGGTGGTTGACGTCGCCGGAGTGATCAGCAGCCACGATTTCGACGGCTCAGGTGAGGACATGGTCGAGCGCATCAAAGAGGAGTTCAAGCTGGCGGAGAAGGACGAGCACGTGAAGGCGGTCATCCTCTCGGTGGATTCGCCGGGCGGCGAGGTGCTGGCGTCGGACGAGATTTACCGCGCGATCCAGGAGTTTCAGAACAAATCGAAGAAGCCCGTGATCGCGCAGATGGGCAGCCTCGCGGCGTCGGGCGGTTACTACGTGAGCGCGCCGTGCCGGTGGATCGTGGCGAACGAGCTGTCGCTCACCGGCAGCATCGGAGTGATCATGTCGGGGATGAATTTTCGGGGCTTGATGGACAAGGTCGGCATCCGCCCGGAGGTCTATAAGAGCGGGAAGTTCAAGGACATGATGAGCAGCACGCGCCGCCCCGAGGACGTGCCCGCCGGCGAGCGCGAGATGATGCAGGCGCTGATTGACGAGACGTTCGCGACGTTCAAGGGCGTGGTGCGCAAGGGCCGTGCGGCGTCGCACGCGGCGAACAAGAAGGCCGGCATGGAGAAGGACAGCCGCGAGCTGGCGAGCGAATGGGAGTCGTATGCGGACGGACGCATCTTCTCCGGCAAGCAGGCGCAGGAACTGGGCTTCGTGGACGAGCTGGGCAACTTCGACGTGGCCGTGAAGCGCGCGAAGAAGCTGGCCCACATCACCGAGGCGAACCTCGTGAAATATCAGCCGCCCTTTGCGCTCGGAAACATCTTCCGGCTGCTCGGCAAGTCCGACGTGCACGGGGTGAAGGTGGACTTGGGCTTCGACTTCCCGCGCTTGCAGGCGGGCCGGATGTATTTCCTGTCGTTCAACGTCGTGCAGTAGGCCGCGCCACACGCGGCTTGCCGTCGCTCCGGCTTCTGCCAAGACTCGCGCGTGCCTGACAAACGACTTTCCACTCGCCCGCGTCATTGGCTGCCGCTTCTGGCCGTGCTGCTGCCACTGGCCTTGCTCGCCGGCTGCATCACGCCCAAGCCCGGCGCGTTGTTGAAACGCCGTGGCGACGAGATTGTCGTGGCCGGCCAGCTCTTCCACACCGGCACCCGCGTCGTGACGTGGATGGACCCGGACGGCTACGACGCCTATCGCAGTGAACGGCGCTTCGCGCCGTTCGATCAGTCTTCGTGGGAAACCTCGAAGGTCGCCGTGGCCACGTTGAAGACACCGAACCGCTACGGCCTGCGCAAGGACGGCCTGACGCCCGAGCAAGTCGAACGCGTGCGCGGCGGCGGGTGGGACTTGCCGTTGCTGCGCGAGAAGGTGGACCAGTTCGTCCTGCACTTCGACGCGACAGGCACGAGCCGCCAGTGCTTCAACGTGCTGCACGATCATCGCTGCCTCAGCGTCCACTTCATGCTCGACCTCGACGGGACGATCTACCAGACGCTCGATCTCAAGGAGCGCGCTTGGCACGCGACCACGTCGAACACGCGGAGCATCGGCATCGAGATCGCGAACATCGGCGCATTCGCCCCCGGCCCGCAGAAGATGTTTGAGGACTGGTATCAGCGGGACGACACGGGCTGGCCGCGCGTGGTGCTGCCTGCGCGTCTTGGTGTGAATGGAATTCTCACGCCGAACTTCGTCGCCCGTCCGGCGCGCAAGGAACCCGTCGTGGGAACGGTGCAGGGCCGGGAGTTGCAGCAATTCGACTACACCCCGGAGCAATATGCCGCGCTGATCAAGCTCACCGCGACGCTGTGCAAAGTGTTTCCAAACATTCGTTGTGACTTTCCGAAAGATGCGGCCGGCAAACTCATCACAAGCAAACTGCCTGACGACGAGTTGAACAAGTATCAGGGCATCCTCGGCCACTACCACGTCCAGACGAACAAGGTGGACCCCGGCCCGGCGTTTCAGTGGGAGCGCGTCATCGGCGACGCGAGGAAACTGGCGCGCTGATGAAGCACTTCAAGGCCATCGCCGCGATGTCGCTCAACCGCGTCATCGGCAACGGGAACAAGATTCCGTGGCACCTGCCGGAGGATTTCAAGTGGTTCAAGGCCACGACGCTCGGCCACGTGCTCGTGATGGGACGCAAGACCTTCGAGTCCATCGGGCGTCCGCTGCCGAGGCGCGAGACCATCGTGTTAAGTCGCACGGGCTGGAGTCATTCCGGCGTGCAAACCGTCGCTAGTTTGGAAGCGGCTGCGGAGTTCGCGCACAATCGCCAAGTCTTCATCTGCGGCGGCGCACAGATTTACGCGCAGGCGCTGCCACAATGCTCCGACCTGTTCCTGACGCTGGTAAAACGCGAAGTGCCGGGCGACGCATTTTTTCCCCCGTTCGAGGATCGCTTCGAGCTGGTCGCAGAACTCCGCGACACGCCGGAATTCAAGATACTGCACTATCGGAACCGGGGTTTTTCGCCAGAGTGAGGGACTGCTGTTTGGAGGGAACCCGAATGCTCAGGCCATCCGCGTCAGCTCGCCGGTGCTGTCGCCGAGCTGCTGGGTCTTGATGTCCATGCGATTGAGCATCGCGAGCCAGAGGTTGTTCAGCGGCGTGTCCTTCGGATAGACGACGTGGCGACCGGGCTTGAGCGTGCCGCAACCGCCACCAGCCAGCAGCAGCGGGAGGTTGTCGTGGTTGTGCGCGTTGCCGTCGGAGTTGCCGCTGCCGTAGGCGAGCATGCAATGGTCGAGCAACGTGCCGTCGCCTTCCTTCACGGACTTGAGCTTGCCGAGCAGGTAGGCGAGCTGCGTGGTGTGGAATTTGTTGATCTGCGCGATCTTCGCCTTCTTCGCCTCGTCGTTGCCGTGATGCGAGAGGTCGTGGTGCCCCTCGCGCACGCCGATGAAGGGATACGGCTTGTTGCTACCCTCGTTCGCGATGACGAACGTGCAGACGCGCGTGGTGTCGGTCTGGAACGCGAGCACCATGAGGTCGGCCATGAGCTTGATGTGCTCCTCGTAGGTTGGCGGGATGCCGGCGGGGGTGGCGAAGCCCTCGGGGGCCTTCGGCTCGGCGAACTTGCCGGCGCGCTCGATGCGCTGCTCGATGTCGCGAACAGCGGAGAAGTATTCGTCGAGCTTGCGCTGGTCGCTGCGACCGAGCTTGCCGTTGAGGTCGGTGAAGTCGGCCTTCACGAGGTCGAGCACGGACTTGCGCTGCGCGTCGCGCTTGGCACGCTCGGCGGCGGAACCCGCGCCGAAGAGGCGGTCGAAGACGAGCTTGGGATTCACTTCCTTGGGCAGCGGCTGCGTGGCCGAGCGCCAAGACATCGTGGAAGAATAAACGCATGAGTAACCGGAGTCGCAGTTGCCCGCCATCGAGCCGGCCTCGGTGCCGATCTCGAGCGACGCGAGGCGCGTCTGATCCGCAAGCCGCGAAGCCGCCACTTGGTCCACGGAGACGCCGGCGCGGATGTCGGTGCCGTCGGTCTTGCGCGGCTGGCAGCCGGTGAGGAACGCGGAGAGCGCGCGGGCGTGGTCGCCGCCGCCGTCGCCGTTGGCGCGGGCCTTGTCGGCGGTGAGGCCGGTCAGGATGGAGAAATCATTCCGGTATTGCGCGACCGGCTGGAGGATGGCCGGCAGTTCCGCGGACAGTTCGCCCTCAGCCTTCGGCGTCCAGTCCACCATGTTCTTGCCGTTGGGGACGTAGAGAAACGCCATGCGGT
>CAYZJP010000136.1:0-12486 GCA_964478755.1 uncultured Klebsiella sp. | reverse complement strand
AGACAGCGTTTCGCTTTTCACGTTCAAGGGTTTTGGGATAGCCTCTAATCACTTTTCCCCTCGACCCTCCCTCCGCCCGCGCCAACACTCCGCGCCGCGTGAAGCCAGCGCACCTCATCCTGCTCCTGCTGTTCAACGTCTTCTGGGCCGTCTCGCTCTCGGCGATACAGGCGCTCAAGGCGCACTTGGACTACGGCGGCATCGCCACGCTGCGCTTCGGCGGGGCAGCGGTGAGCATGATGCTGGTGTGGCCGTGGCTGCCCGGCGCAACGCCGCGCGGCAGGGACTTCGGCATCGCGTCGCTCATGGGCGTGATCGTCTTCACGCTCGGCCACCGGTTGCAAATCTGGGGCAACCTGCTCGGCTCGGCGGGCAATTGCTCCGTGCTCATGGCGGTGGAGCCGTTGCTGACGGCGGTGGCGGCGGCGATCTTCCTCCGCGAGCACATCGCGCCGCAACGCTGGGTGGGCTTCAGCCTCGGCGTGGTGGGCGTGGCCTTGCTGAACCGCGTGTGGGCAGATGATTTCAAGTGGGCTGGCCTGACCGCGAGTGTCGTGTTCATCGCGTCGTTCCTCAGCGAGGCGGCCTACTCGATCATGGGCAAGCCGCTCATGAACCGCGCCGGCCCGATGAAGATTCTCGCCGTGTCGCTTGTGGCCGGAACGATCGCAAACCTCGCCATTGACGGCCCGACCACCATCGCCGCCGTGGCGAAGATGCCGGCCAGCGCGTGGGCGTGGGTCGCCTTCCTGTCGCTCATCTGCACCAGTCTGGGCTACGGCCTGTGGCTCGTGGTCATCCGCGAGACGGACGTGAACCTCACGGCGATGACTATCCTCATGCAGCCCGTCGCCGGCGTGCCCGTCGCCGTGCTCTGGTTGGGCGAACCGCTGCACGCGGGCCATCTGTGGGGCAGCCTCGCCATCGTGGTGGGCTTGGCAATCGGCTTGTATGCGAAGCCGCCCGGAGCGCCGGTCTCCGACCCGGCGTGAGCTTCACGCGTTGAGCGTGGAATTGAACGGATAGCCCGCGAATCACGCGAATGGACGCGAATCAGGACGCGCTGCTGCGGGCTTTGCATTCGCGTGGATTCGCGTCATTCGCGGGCGTTCCCGCGGCTGGTCCCGCCCGATTTCGCTCGTCACGCGGTTGGGCACTGACCATGCTTCCTCGCCAGCCAACCGGATGAAACTCAACCCAACACCCCGAAGCGCGCGCGCCTTCACCGCGACGGAACTGGCCGTCGTGATAGTGCTGGTGCTCTTTCTCGGCGTGGGGGTGATATATTTCGTCGCGATGAATCCAATGGGCCGCCACCGAGGGGCATCGGTCACTCGCAGCAAATGCGTCCACAACTTCAAGCTGATCGGCCTCGCCTACAAAGTCTTCGCCAACGACAACGACGACAAGTTCCCGTTCCTCGTCACAAACTCGCTCGCCTTTGGCAACGTGACGCAGGCGTGGCTACACTTTCAGGCGATGTCGAATGAATTGGGCAGTGCCAAGATCCTCATCTGCCCGGACGACCGAGACCGTTGGAACAACATCATGGCTGACTTCGGGATGGGCGTGACGGCCACCACCTTCAGCCTCTCCACCAAGAGCAACTCCGCCGTGAGCTACACGGCATCGCTCGACGCGGACGAGACTCTCCCCGACGCCATCCTGTCCAGTGACCGGAATTTGCTGACGAACCGTTTCAACTTGGACGGGCGCGTCTACCTCGCCATCTCCAACGGAACCCACATCATTTGGACCACCAACCAGCATGATGGCGCGGGCAACGTCGCGCTCTCCGACGGCAGCGTGCAGCAAGTGACTTCCTCTGGTTTGGCCAGCCAAGCCCGGCTCCAAGGCATCGCGACCAACCGCCTGCTGCTCCCGCTGCTCCCGTAGTCGCAGGCTTCAGCCTGCGCTTCGTTTGAACGGGCCTGACGCGCAACCTGAAGGTTGCGACTTCGGATGTGACGGACGCGCGCACGACAACTTTTGCTTCGTCTTCACGGACTGTTTCCGCTACTAAACTCACCGTTGCAAACGCGTAATCCCAAGACTGAGGCTCCCGCCGGCAACATCAACCTCGCCGTCGAGTGCCAGCACCTCACGCGGCGCTTCGGCAAGGTCGAGGCACTGGCGGGCGTTTCGTTGAGCGTGCGGCGCGGCGAGTTCTTCTCGCTGCTGGGGCCGTCCGGCTGCGGCAAGACGACCTTGCTCCGCATCATCGCGGGCCTGGACCTGCCCGACAGCGGCGACCTGCGCATCGGCGGGCTGCCGGCGCTCCGCCTGCCCGCGTGGAAGCGGCCCGTGAACACGGTCTTTCAGTCCTACGCGCTGTTTCCGCATCTCAGTGTCTCGGAGAACATCGCCTTTGGCCTGCGGATGAAAGGCCAGTCGTCGCACGACATCGTCCGCAACACGACCTCGGTGATGGAGCTGGTGCAAATCCTGCCGCTCGCGGCCCGGCATCCGAACGAGCTGTCCGGCGGGCAGAAGCAGCGCGTCGCGCTCGCCCGCGCCATCGTGAACGAGCCGCATGTGTTGCTGCTCGACGAACCGCTCGGCGCGCTGGACCTCAAGCTGCGCAAGGAGCTGCAGCTCGAGCTGCACCGCCTTCAGCAGCGGCTCGGCATCACGTTCATCCACGTCACGCACGACCAGGACGAGGCGATGACGATGAGCGACCGCATCGCGGTGATGAACGCCGGGCGAGTCGAGCAGCTCGGCCCGCCGGAGGAGCTTTACGAGCGGCCCCGGACGAAGTTCGTCGCGCAGTTCATCGGCGCGTGCAATTTCCTGGACGGGAAATTCATCGCCCGCGCCGGCGACATCGTCGAGGCGGACACGCCGATTGGCCGCGTGCAGATGCAGCTCACGACCGCCGCCCTCGAGCAGGCGGAACAGGCCGAGCAGGGCCGGCTCGTGCTGGGCATCCGCCCGGAACGCATTTCCCTTCAGGGCGGGCGCGCCGACGACAATCGCTTCCTCGGACGCGTGGAGGAAATCACCTTCAACGGCGCGGAGAGCCACTACCGTGTGCAGGTCGGGCAGAGCGAACTACGCGTGACGGAGCTTAACACAGGCTCCCGCTCCGTGGGCATCTTCGTCGGCGATTCCGTGGAGGTCTCCGTGCCGCCGGGCAACGTGTTTCTGCTGGAGGGCTGAATGGCCGAGCCGACCGGACAAACCGCCTTCAAGCGCCGCCGCCGCATCCGGCGGACGGTGCATTTCGGCGAGCCGCTGCCGCCGGGCGCGCACACGTTCCGCGCCGCCTGGCTGTGCGGGCCGGCGCTGGCGTGGGTGACGGGGTTTCTGCTGGTGCCGCTGCTGTTCGTCATCGCGTTGAGCTTCGCGCAGCGCGGCGACGCGGGCGAAATCGTATGGCAGTTCACGTGGGAGAATTACTCGCGGCTCTTCGGCAACGGCGCGCTGGGCTTTGACCCCGTGCAGCCGCTCATCTTCGCGCGCAGTCTCGGCGTCGGTCTCGCGACGGCGCTGCTCTGCCTGCTCACGGGATTGCCTGTTGCATTCTTCATCGCGCGCCTGTCGCGGCGATGGAAGTCCGTGGCACTCACCTTCGTCGTGATTCCGTTTTGGACAAACCTCCTCATCCGCACTTACGCGTGGCAACTGCTGCTCGCACCGGAAGGCTGGCTGGCTGACGTGCTGGTCACTGCGGGTTTACTACCGCGCGGACAGGAGCTTTATCCGGGCTGGCCTGCCGTGATGCTCGCGATGGTCTGCGACTACCTGCCGTTCATGGTGCTGCCGCTCTACGCTAGCGTGGAGAAGGTGGATTGGTCGCTCACCGAGGCGGCGGAAGACTTGGGCGCGTCGCCGATGCGCGCGTTCTGGCACGCGGTGATGCCGCAGATTCGACCGGGCATGATCGCGGGCGCGGTGCTGGTGTTTCTGCCGGCGACGGGACAGTTCGTCATTCCCGACCTGCTCGGTGGCGCGAAGGTCGCGCTGCTCGGCAACGCAGTGCAGCAGCAGTTCGGCGCGAGCCGCGACTGGCCGTTCGGTTCGGCCATCGCGGTGGCCGCGCTGGTCGTGATGATCTTCAGTTTGTGGCTGCACACACGCGTCACGAAGGGGCGGAGGGAGGTCGCGCTGCCATGACCCGCCGCTCGCCATTGACTGCGCTCGCCGCACTGCTCGTGTTCGTCTTCCTCTACGTGCCTCTTGCGTTCGTCATCGTGTATTCCTTCAACGCCGCCCGCTACGGCACCGAGTGGCAAGGCTTCACGGTGGACTGGTATTTGAAGTTGATTGACAACGACCCGGCCATCGCCGCCGCGATCAACACCATCGAACTCGCCTGCACGAGCACGTTCTTCTCCGTGTTGCTCGGCTCCGCGCTCGCTTACGGCATGAGCCGCTACGAATTTCCGTTCAAGCGCCTCTTCCACCACGTCCTGCATGTGCCGGTCTTCATCCCTGACATCGTGATGGCCGTGGCACTGCTGTTCTTCTTCGCCGTGCTGCGCAAATGGCTCGCGGGTTTCGAGCTGGGCATGACCACGATGACGCTCGCGCACATCACGTTTCAAATTCCCTTCGTCGCCATTGTTGTGCGTGCGCGCATGGCGGACTGCGATCCGCAACTTGAAGAAGCTGCCGCCGATCTCGGCGCGGGACCGTGGCTGGCGTTCCGGCATGTCACGTTTCCGCTCATGGTCCCGGGCATCGTCGCAGGCGGGCTCCTGGCGTTCACGCTGAGCCTGGATGACTTTGTGGTGAGCTTCTTCACCAGCGGCCCCGGCTCCACGACGCTGCCGATCCTGATCTACTCCTCCGTGAAGCGCGGCCTCACGCCCGACATCAACGCCCTCGCCAGCCTCATCGTGCTCGTCTCGGCGCTGACGGTGGTGACGGTCGCCTGGCTGCGCGGGCGGACGGAAGTGAAGGCGTGACTCTACCCACCGGCAAGGACTGGGGATCACGCCCGTATTTTAGGTGAGAACCAGCCTGTTCGCGCCCTCTGCCGAACCGGCAAGCTAATATCGCCATCCGGCCCGATGGGCAAAGTTGAAAGCGCGGCAACATGGTCTGAATCATCTTGAATACTCACCACCCAGATGTTGCTTCCCTTCATTCGGACGCGACGGCATAACCTCCGCCCGTGTTGCCGGACATCAAAGCCATCGCCCGCCTGGAGCTGGAAGCCCAGTTGAAAGAGTGGGGTGAACCGGCATATCGCGCCGGCCAGCTGCTCGACTGGCTCTACAAGCGCCGCGCCGCGAGCTGGGACGCGATGACGAACCTGCCCAAGCCGCTCCGCGCGAAGCTGGCCGAGACGTTTTCCTTCCACGCGCTCGAACTCGTCCGCAAACAAGGCGCGAGCGATGCCACGCAGAAGTTTCTCTGGAAGCTCGCCGACAGCGCGTTCATCGAGAGCGTGCTCATCCCTGCCAACCCCGCGCTCTACGGCGAGGCCAGCGACCGCCACACGCTCTGCGTCTCCACGCAGGTCGGCTGCGCCTACGGCTGCAAGTTCTGCGCAAGCGGCCTCGACGGCTGGAAGCGCAACTTGAGCGCGGATGAAATCGTGGAGCAGGTGATCGCGGTGGAGCGATGGAATGTCGCTGAACGGTCGAGAGTCGAGAGTCGAGAGTCGAGTGCCGGAGCTGACAGCCCTCGGCCTTCGGCCCTCGACTCTCGACATATCAACAACTTGGTCATCATGGGCATGGGCGAGCCGCTGGCGAATTACGACAACTTGCTGAAAGCGCTGCGCCTCCTGAACGCGCCGTGGGGCGCGGGCATCGGCGCGCGGAAGATCACGATCTCGACGAGCGGCCTCGCACCGCAGATTCGCAAGCTTGCCACCGAACCAGAACAATTCCGCCTCGCGCTCTCGTTGCACGGCGCGACCGACGAAGTGCGCGCGAAGATCATGCCGGTGAACCGCAAGCATCCGCTCGCCGAACTGACCTCCGCGCTCGAAGCCTACCAGCGCCGGAAGGATCAACTCATCACCTTCGAATACATCCTCATCGCGGGCGTGAACGACGGCCTCGACCAGACGCGCCCGCTCGCCACCCTCGCCACACGCCTGAACGCGAAGGTGAACTTGATTCCCTACAACACGGTGGATGGCCTCGAATGGTCGCGCCCGACGGAGTCCGTCTGCGAAGCCTTCCTCGCCGCGCTGGAAAACCTCGGCGTCACCGCCACGCTGCGTCGCGAGAAGGGCGGGGACATTGATGCCGCGTGTGGACAGTTGCGGCTGAAAACAGAGCGTGAACTGGCAAAAGCCACCTGATACACATTCCTTGTGAGCAAATCGAACAAGCCGCTGCCGCTGCCCGTGCGCGCCGCACAAATGTTGCGCCGTCTCCGTTCCGTGCGCGGGATGAGCGTGGAGGAAAAGTCCGTCCATGCGCTCGGCTTGGCGGCAACTCCCGAAGAGCGATGGACACTCCACGAGAACTTCGTCCGGTCGTCCGGTTTCTGGCGGCCCTTGAAGAGGAAAAAATCCGCTACATGCTGATCGGCATGTCGGCGGCGATTGTGCAGGGCGTGATGGGAATGACGCTGGACGTTGACCTGTGGATTGATCTTCCCGCGCGCCAATATATGCGGCTGCAAAACCTGGCCCGGAAGCAGGGCGGCGAGATGGGTGCCACGACCGTGACCTACTTGGCAGACGGCACCCCGCTGAACTTTGTCTTCGAGGTCGACGGACTCGGCCCGTTCGCCAAGGAATTTCGCCATGCCAGGCAGATGCCCTTCCAAGGACGCGCGACCCCAGTCCTGAAACTTGAGCGCATCCTGAAGAGCAAGGAATCCATCCGTAGAGACAAGGATTTGCCGCACATAACGCAAATCAAGGCGCTGTTGAAATGCCGCAAAGCAAACAGGGGCGCCTCCAGTTCGGCCCGACGAAAGCTCCAGACCCAAGGCGGAAGACTTGCCTGACCGTTCAGCAGAGCGCCTGGAAAATCCCTGCCCATCGCGTCCATCCGTGGTTAAACTTTTCCCGTGATTGCTTTGCTCGACTACGGCTCCGGCAACTTGCGCAGCGTGGAGAAGGCCCTGCGCAAGGTCGGCGCGGAACTGCTCGTCACCACGCGCCCTGAGCCGCTGCGCGAGGCGCGGGCCGTCGTCCTTCCCGGCGTCGGCGCGTTCGACGACTGTATCTCTGCGATGCAGCGGCAGGAGTTGCTCGGCGCGGTGAGGGAGTTCATCAAGACTGGCAAGCCCTTCCTCGGCATCTGCGTGGGCTATCAGGCGCTGTTCGAGCGGAGCGAGGAGTTCAACAGTTGCGCAGCGGGCTTGGGCGTGTTCGGCGGGAAGGTCGTGCGCTTCACCGAGCGGCCCGGCTTGAAGATTCCGCAGATCGGCTGGAACCAGCTTGAGATCGTGCGGCCTGACTGCCCGCTTTACGTCGGCATTCCCAGCGGCAGCTACGTTTACTTCGTCCACAGCTTTTACCCACAGCCGACTGACACCAGTATCGTCGCCACACGCACGGAACATGGCGACAGCTTCGCCTCCTCCGTCTGGCGCGACAACGTCTTCGCCACGCAGTTTCATCCGGAGAAGAGCCAGGCCGTCGGCTTGCGCCTGTTGCAAAACTTCGTCGCGCTTGCGTCCTGACTTGTTCCCAAAGAATTTGGGTGCTACTGTCCGGCTCGCTGATTTAGTCAACAAACCCAAATCGAAAACATTATGGCACACGAACTCCCCGCTCTCCCCTACGCGCACGACGCGCTCGAACCCCACATCGACAAGGCCACGATGGAGATTCACCACGGCAAGCACCACAACGCTTACGTGACGAATCTCAACAAAGCCATCGCCGGCACGCCGCTCGAAGCGAAGTCCATCTGCGAACTCGTCAAGGATCTCGCCTCCGTGCCGGAAAACATACGTGGCGCCGTGCGCAACAACGGCGGCGGCCACGCGAACCACTCTTTCTTCTGGACGCTCATGTCGCCGAAGGGCGGCGGTGCCCCCACCGGCGAACTCGCCGCAGCCATCAACGCCGCCTTCGGCTCCTTCGCCGACTTTCAGGCCAAGTTTGAAGCCGGCGGCGTGGGCCGCTTCGGCTCCGGCTGGGTCTGGCTCGTCGTCAACGGCGGCAAGCTCGAGATCTGCTCGACTGCCAATCAGGACAACCCGGTCATGGGCAAGGCCATCGCTGGCTGCGAGGGGATGCCCATCCTCGGCTGTGACGTCTGGGAACACGCCTATTACCTCAAATACCAGAACAAGCGCCCCGACTATCTCAAGGCCTTCTGGAACGTCGTGAACTGGGCGACTGTCGCCGAGAAGTTCGCAGCGGCGAAGTAACTCCATCGTTTCGTTATCCACAAACGCCCGCTGCCTTGGCCAGCGGGCGTTTGTTTCGCATCTCCCAGGGCGCACACTCACCCCAGGTGCCTTCAACCGACCGCCGCGGCTGGCACTTATCCCTGCGATGCTCTAAGCGCGAATGCTCAAGTGCGACGCGGGAATGGCCACTGGTTCGTTGCGGCGTGGTGCCAGCCTGCGACGTTTCGCGCGTCCAACAAAGAACCAACTGACTTGGATGTGTTTCGTGCCGAAATTTTGCAGGAGACCACCGCCGAGCTGCGCCAACTCGGCTGTGCCATTCTGGATCTGGCGCGTCGTTCCGGTTGAGCGGAGCGTGCAAGTGTCCGTTCGCACTCGTCCCTCGGCTGATCGTGCTCAGTTGGCTCGAAGCAGGCGCTCCGCTGTCACTGAATCTGCCGCGAGGGGAATCCGTCGGTTCCACACGCCCGGATTGACCTGCGGGCGCGACTCGTCTAACAACGCCGCACGCTATGTCACACACACCACTCCGTTCGCTTCATCGCCTCGCTGTCACCACGCTCGCTGCGCTTGCGCTCGGCACGGTCGCCCACGCCGCGCAACCGCCCGCAGGCTTCACCGCGCTGTTCAACGGCAAGGACCTCGCCGGCTGGCGCGGCGGCACGACGTTTGACCATCGCAAGCTGCTCGCGATGTCCGAGGAGGATCGCAAGGCCCAGATCGAGAAGTGGACCAAGACGATGTTTGTGGTGAGCGAAAAGACCGGCAAGCCGCACTGGTATGCAGAAGGCGACGAGCTGGTGAACGACGGCTTCGGTGATTACGCCTCAACCGAAAAGGACTACGGCGATTTCGAGCTGCTCGTGGATTACAAGACTGTGCCGTTGGCGGATTCGGGCATTTACCTGCGCGGCGTGCCGCAGGTGCAGATTTGGGATTACACTGAGAAGGCCAAGTTCAAGCTTGGCTCTGACAAGGGCAGCGGCGGCCTTTGGAACAATTCGCCCGGCGCGCCCGGCAAGGACCCCGCCGTGCTCGCGGACAAGCCGTTCGGCGAGTGGAATCATTTCCGCGTGCTGATGGTCGGCTCGCGCGTCAGCGTGTGGCTCAACGAGCAGCTCGTCGTGGATCACGCCATCCTCGAAAACTATTACGACCGCAAGACGCCCGTGCCCGTGAAGGGGCCGATTCAGTTGCAGACGCACGGCGGCGAGATTCGCTGGCGCAACATTTTCGTCCGCGAAATCGGCAGCGACGAGGCGAACAAGATTCTCCTGAGCCACAACACCAAGGGCTTTGACTCGATTTTCAACGGCAAGGATTTGAGCGGCTGGGCCGGTCCGGTGGAAGCGGTGAGGGCCGAAGATGGCGTGATGAAGTGGCAGCCCAAGAAGGGCGGCACGCCATATTGGGACAAGGAGCTGACGGACTTTGTCGCGCGGCTGGAGTTCAAGCTGCCACCCGGCGGCAACAATGGCCTCGCGATCCGTTATCCCGGCAAAGGCGACACCGCCTACCAAGGCATGTGCGAGGTCCAAGTCTTGGACGACTCCGCGGCGCAGTATGCCAAGCTGGATCAGCGCCAGTATTGCGGTTCCGTTTATGGCATGGTCGCGGCGCAGCGCGGCTACCAGCGTCCCGTGGGCGAGTGGAATTTTTATGAGGTCACGGTGAAGGGACCGACGATCCTCGTGGAGCTGAACGGCACGCCGATCACGAAAGCCGACGTGAGCAAGGTCACGGAGTTCATGCACAACAGCCCGCACCCCGGCAAGGACCGGCCGAGCGGCTTTTTCGGTTTCGCCGGCCACAATGACCCGGTCGAGTTCCGCAGCATCTCCATCAAGCGGCTGGACTGAGCTGCGCCGGCTGCCACGTCCGGCGCTTCTGTGAACCGCATCGCCTCAACCGGAGCCGTCTTCTGGCGCTGGCTGGAATCCCAACGACCGCTGAGGCGCGCCGGCTTGAAGCTGGCGATCTTCGCGGTCGTTGTGCTGTTCGCCCTCTATCCGAACCCGGTGTTGTTTGTCCGGCAGATCAATCACCTGCTCGACACGGAGTCGCTCATCCAGCCGGACCTGCCGGCGATGCCGGAGATCAACCGCGACATTGACCAGATGATCGCGACGAACACACCGCCGCTGACAGAGTTCAAGGCCGTCGAGCGCTTCGTCTATCGCCGCATCGCCTACCAATACGACTGGCACGGCTGGTGGAACATTGATTATTGGCCCACCGCCGCCGAAGTCTGGGAGCGCAAGCGCGAGGATTGCGACGGCCGCGCGATCCTCGCGACGAGCATCCTGCGCGCACGCGGCCATCCCGAGGCGAAGCTTGTCGCGAACCTCCAGCACGTCTGGGTCGCCGTCGGCACGAACGAGCTGATGGGACCGATGGCGGACAAGAACTTCCGCCGCGAAGGCGGCAAAATGGTGGATGGCAAACTCGTCGGCGCGAAGACCATCATCACGCTGCCAACGCTGAAGACGACGCTCGGTTCGCTGGCGATGACCTGCAAGTTTCCGGCGTGGCGCGTGGTGTTGATCTTGGTGACGTTGCTCGCGTTGGTCTTCCACCCCGCGCTGGACACGGGCCGTTTCACCATGCTGTGCGCTGTGATGCTCGCAGGCTACGCCGTCTTCCTTGACTGGTGCGTGCGCCGCACAGATCGTGACACGATGGACTTCGATTGGAATTTCCCTACGGCTGCGGCGCTGATACTTGGTTCGCTCGTCCTCGCGTGGCAGGCGGCGAAACGAGAGGTGCGTGGGTAGGGTGTGTGTGTCATCGGCCGTTGGTTGCCGCCTCGGCTTCGTTGCGCAGGCCGAGATGCTGACGAAGAAAGACGTTCAATCTAGCCACCGCGTCCGGCGGCGGGCCGATGGCGTGGCCTTTGCCCGGGACAATTTCGAAGTGGACGGGAATACCAGCTTGCTTGAGTGCCGCGTGCAGCAGCTCGCTTTGCCGGATGGGCACCAGCTTGTCGCGGTCGCCGTGGAGGAGATAGAAGGGCGGCGCGTCCCTCGTGATGTAGTTCACCGGATTGGCGACGGCGACACGGTCGCGATTTTGCTCCACTGCACCGCCGATGAGCCGGCCCGCGTCGCTGAAAGAAACCTTGCGCCAGAACCAGCCGCTGGTGAGTTCGTCAAGGTCAGTCGGCGGGTAGAAGGCGACGACACATTGCACGCGCGGCGACTGGTCGAGGTTCCCACCTGCGTCCCACTCCTTCACGCTGGGCGCGGTGCCAAGCAACGCAGCCAAGTGTCCGCCGGCTGATGCGCCGAACGCGCCGATATGCTCCGGGTCGAGGCCGAGTGTGGAGGCGTTTGCGCGCAGCCAGCGGATGGCCGCACGGCAGTCCATGATTTGCGCGGGGAACTTCGCCTCGCCGCTGAGGCGATACTCGATGCTCGCCACGGCGACGCCGTTGGTGACGAGGGACGCGATGGGGCACCAATCTTTGCCGCCCGCTTTCCACGCACCGCCGTGAATCCAGACCAGCACCGGCAGCTTGTTCGTCGCGTTGTCTGGCAGGTAGAGATCGAGGCGCAGCGGGCGGCCCGGAGCGCGCGTGTATTCGAGGTTGGAAAGTTTGCGTGCCCCCGGCGGAGCCTGCGTGACGCAGGCAGTCAGGCCGAGTGCGACCAGCGCACCGGCGAACAGCCGGAAGAAAATTATCGGGCGGCGGCATTCCACGGCTTTGAGCTTTGTCGGAAACAAGCTTCACGGCAAGCTTCGCGCGATGAGCAACCGGCTGGATCAGGCACTGGTGGCGCGCGGACTTTGCGCCAGCCGCGAGAAGGCCAAGCGCGCAGTGATGGCCGGGCTGGTGCGCGTGAACGGCCAGGTCGCGCGCAAGGCCAGCGACACGGTGCGCGACGCGGATGCGCTCGCGCTGGACGCGACGGAGAAGTTCGTGAGCCGCGGCGGGCACAAGCTGGAGCACGCGCTGGAGCACTTCGCGCTTGATGTGCGCGGGCTGACGGCGATTGACCTCGGCGCGAGCACGGGTGGCTTCACGGACTGCCTGCTGCAACGCGGGGCGGCAAAAGTTTTCGCAGTGGATGTCGGCCAGGGGCAGCTCGCCTGGAAATTGCGCAACGACCCGCGCGTGATCGTGCTGGAAAAGACGAACGCGCGCGAGCTGACGGGCGCGCACCTGCGTGCTGCGGAGTCAGAAGTCAGGAGTCAGAAGTCAGAAGT